>JAJRSM010000078.1 GCA_024278765.1 Deltaproteobacteria bacterium
CGGACTTCGCTAAAATAACGGACGAGCAGGTGGCAAGGGTAGAATCACTGATCAACAACAGGCCCAGAAAGTGTCTGGGCTACAAAACACCGCTTGAGGTCGCTTCCGCCTCTGTTGCACTTCGACCTTGAATGTGGGTAGGACAAAAATGTTTTCAAGAATATAATCCTTAAAAAACAAAGAGTTATCTCATCAATAATTGTACCTGATATAATAAGACCTATTTGTCCAAAACAACTTGAGTAAAAACAGTCTAAATCACATATAGTTGAGACATTATACATAAATTTAATGTGCGTGTCAAGAACTATATGTTTAGGTCCACATATTGTGGAGAAATATTCATATTGTTGCATTGAGACAAAGATAGATCAATAAAAAGGTTCGTAATCTGAAAGATTGAAAAGTAATCTAAGAAAGGGTGGGGCTGGCACTAAAGTAGGGCTAACATACAAAACCCGGACACTTAGAAGTAGCTCACGGCAAAAGCCTTCCCCTGACATCACCGAATAGGAGGACATCCTTTACAACAACGTAGGTAACGAGCATCTCGGGGCTGAAATAAATCTCCATAGCTCCGGACTCTGAATCAAAAAGTTCTTTATCAAGTGTGGCATATACAAGAAAACCATCGCCGACGGCCTCCTCACCGTGGCGTTCTACGGCCTCTTTACGTGCTAAAAAACGTACCGTCATATCAATATCCTCCCCCTCGTCAGAGGGAAATGTCTTTATGATAAAGGCCTGATTATTGTCAGGTTCGGCGTAAACGCCGTAGCGGAGGTTGTAAAAAGCAGTTAGCGGATCATCATAGATAACACCCTCGGGGATCGGATGTTCACCGCTCTTGCGAAGCTTTCCGTTCTTCCATTTCGTCCACCTTAGAACCCCTTTGCCGTAATCCACCTCAACGAGCTTACGCCGCTGCTTGTCACCATACTTTGATATCTTATCAAAGCTCAAAGTACGCAGCGTAGCACCTCCCGGGGCAAGCTCCATTCTGGCAACAAGGATATCTTCTCGGCTGCGCACAAGCTGCAAAAACCCGGTCATGTTTGCCCTCATTGTCGCCTCGTAGATATCACCTTTACGCTGAAAAGCAAGATGCCCTGTAGCTATCCCATCAAAGATCCAAAAACCTACACTGTAGCTTAGCTGCTCATCAAGAAAGCTATCGCCGATTGAGGGAGGTGATGTGCTTGGCACAGATATAAGAGAGGACGTATTCTCTGCTTGCGCCGTAGCGTGAAAGAGAAAAAAAATGCCCGCCATGACGACGAGCATAAACCATACACCTGTTTTATATTTAGAGTTGACCATATCAGGTAATATGGCAGTTATAGAAGGTTTTTGCAATAAGCAATAAGAATTGCTTATTGCCGCCGCTCTTTGTCGGTCACCCTATGCGTAAAGAAATCACCAGACAATAATCAGTCTAAGACAAGTATGGGTTCAGGTTTACCCAGGTGGTATCCCTGCGCATAATCAACGCCAAGCTCTTCGAGCAATACCAGAATCTCTTCATTCTCTACAAACTCGGCAATCGTCATTATACCCATGCCCTTTGCGATATCGGCTATGGCCTTGACAAAGAGCTTATCGTTATGGTCCTCAATTATCTTCTTAACAAAGGCCCCGTCTATCTTGATATAGTCTACCTTCAACTCTTTCAGATACTGAAAAGAACTAAGGCCTGAGCCGAAATCATCAAGAGAGAAACGGCATCCAATAGAGCGAAGCTCTTTGATAAATTCACAGGCCTCGCTCATATCATTAATCGCAGCGGTCTCTGTTATCTCAAAGACTATGCAACCAGGGTCCACCCCTATCTCATCGATCTTGCGACGAAGAAAGGCCAGAAAACTCTCATCGCCCATATCCTTACCAGAGAGATTAATACAGAAGGTCAAGGGCCATCCCTGCTCACTTAGCTCTACCTGCTTGAGCATAGCCTTCTCGGTCACGACCTTATCTATTGCAGTAATAAGTCCAAAGCTCTCGGCGACCTCGATAAAAGCCCCTGGAATAAGTATCTTACCATCCTCACTACGCATACGCACAAGCGTCTCGTAGTGATGTATCTTCTTATCCTTTATGCCGTATATCGGCTGATACCAAGCCTCAAAGCGGTCTTCGGCGAGGGCCTTTAATATACGCCCCTTCCACTGCAGACTTGAATGCAGTTGCTCAAGCACCTTGTCTGCGTCCCTATAGAGATGAACCCTATTGCCACCAAGCTCCTTTGCCCTATATATCGCGGCATCTACTCGCGCAAAAAGATCTCTCACCCCTGTGGCATGCTCCGGGTAAAGTGCGACTCCGACACTTATAGTCATCTGAACATCAGTATCCATAAACCTGAACTCGTCCATAATCTTTCTGATAAACTCTGCCACTTCCAGTGCATCTTCTTTGCTAATATCAGGGATAAAGACAGAGAATTCATCGCCTGCGGTACGACCTATTATGCACTCATCGGCCACCGCCTTGACCGCGACATTCTCCGAGTGCCTCATAGTCACCTCAAAGAGCCTTGCTGCATGACGCAAAAGTTCATCACCAAGACCATGACCATAGGTGTCATTTAAAAGCTTGAATTGATCCAGATCCATCATCAGCATAACTCCGCAACCGCCGGCCTCACCAGCCTTTACAAGCAGATTTTCCAGGGCATTAACAAAGCTTTTCCTGTTGAGGAAACCGGTCAGGACGTCATAGGTTGCAAGCCTTTCAATCTCCTCTTCCGAGCGTATCTTCTCGGTAACATCCTCTTGAACAGCCAGGAAGTTTGTTATCGTGCCGTCGCCGTCCCTGACCGGGAAGATACTGCCGTTGCCCCAGTAATGCTCTCCGCTCTTCTTCTTGTTCTGAAATGTACCGTGCCAGGTATTACCGCTAATAATAGTGCTCCACATTTCTTCATAAACATCAGGGGCGGTGTGGCCGGAGGCCAGTATCCTCGGTGTCTGCCCCAGCGCCTCCTCCCTGGAATAACCCGTAACCGTCTCGAACATCGGATTAACATACTCGATAACACCATTCAAGTCCGTGATAAATACCACGTCAATACTATTATCGATGACAAAGTTTGATTTTTTCAGTTCGATCTCTGCAAGTTTACGCTCGGTAATATCGGAAATAAAGCCCTCAAGTGCCTCAAGCTCTCCCCCTGGCATAAAGACTCCGCGTCCACGCTCCCATACCCACTTCTCATCACCGTCCTTTGTACTTATACGGTAGGTAAACTCAAAAGATTCGCGCTCAGCCAAAGCCTCCTGCACAACATCCCAGATACGGTCACGATCATCGGAATGTATAATATCGCTATAGGATACCTTTGCACTATCGATAAGATCTGCCGGCATAAAACCGGTTAACTCAAGCGCACCATCGCTGACAAACTCCATTGTCCAGCTTGTATCGTTGGTACACCTGTAAGCCATCCCCGGCAGGTTGCCTACAAGCGTGGACATAGCACGCCTACTCTCCTGAAGCTCGAAATCGCGCAGTCGGATATCCTCTGACATCTTGTTAAATGACTTTGCAAGCTCTCCCATCTCATCATTGCTGCCCGAAGGAAGCTCTACGCTATAATCACCCTCGGCTATTGCATTGACTGCTCTTGATATCCTCTCAAGATTTGCTACTATTCCCTTTAGAAAGGCTATAAAGAGCAACCCTATAAGCCCTGTAACAATAAGACCGGTCGCAATAGCTCCGCCCTTGACCTTATCCAGAGGCGAGAGCACATCATCTATATCTATCTCTAGCAGCAGCACCCAGTTCAGATCCCTAAGACACGTCGCCGCACCGGCGACCTGGACTCCTCTATAATTTTCATAAAATCCAGTAGTCTCACGCCCATCATCAATACAACTCTGAACAAGTGGGATGTCAACGAGCTGCTTGCCGATAACGTCCTCTATATATTTTGAGTCAGTAATCATCAGCTTTGCACTATTTACGAGATAGGACTCCATTGACTTACTCCTACCCCTGCCCCAAGAGATAGCACCAAGCTCCATCTGGAACTCACCGTTTAAGACCTTATTGACCTCACCAAGGCTAATAAAGTTGACCAGCACACCGAGTGCCCGCTTGCCGTCTTTACTATACAAGGGTGCTGCAATGGCTATATCAGCCCCGCCTTCATACAAAGACGACGGCTCTACTATAACCACGCCATTAAGGCCCTTCTTAAAATAAAATTCTTTAGATAAATCCAAACCCTGCGTCAAAGAGGAATCTGTCGTGGCTACCAGGAGGCCTTCAAGCGAGATGATATCTATATGTCGTATGGTTTCATCAAGGGAAAGTTTATTCTGCAACAGGTATTTATTCAGGACAGAGACCTTTGTACTATCACCATCTATTATGCTCAACAACGCCCCGGTTATATAGCCGTCACTAGAAAAATCCAAGGCTCTTCGCTTGCTCATCTCGAAGAACTGAAAGACTTGACCCTCTATAGACTCCGAGAGCGCAGTCAGATGATCAAGCTCCACCCCCTTTAGATGGTTTCTGTTTACCTTATAGGTAACAAAAAAGGTCATAAATATAGGCACCAGCACAACAATCACTACTATAAGTGCTTTATATTTTAATGAAAATCTTTTTTTATTCATATTCGCCAAAGAATAACATCACCCCATAGGGCGGTCAAGAGAAAAGAAGACAGGAACAGTCTTTAATTCAACGCTTGTCTATATATATATACTTTATCGGAAGAAAAGATAAAAACAATAAGCTAGCAGGATTCTTTTGGATTAAAAAGAAAGGAGGTCTTCTATTCTGTCTATAGTTCTTATGTCAAGCATGAATTTATCTTTACTGACTCTGCCAAGCACGGGTGTTGTTCCGTCTAAAAAGAGCCTGAAGATCTTCTCCGGACTCATTGATTCATTCGTTATCTCGATGACCCAAGTAGGTATTGTATGACCTGGCAAAGAGCCGCTACCGACGATAGACTCGCCCCTTTGCGCCACCACACTGTAGCCAACACCGAGCCTGCCCTTTAAAAGCTCTACAGCCTTTTCTGCACTGGATTGAAGCAGATCTAAAGACCTAGAGAGATGGTCTAGAGTCGGCAGAGCCTTACCAAGCCCTGCCGGGTTCAGATAGAGCCTGAGTGTAGCCTCCAGAGCAGATAAGGTAAGCTTATCAACCCTCAAAGCCCTCTTAAGAGGGTTTCGCCTTATTCTATCAACAAACTCCTTTTTGCCAGCTATAATGCCAGCTTGCGGGCCACCAAGGAGCTTGTCCGCACTAAAGGTCACAACATCCACACCTGCTGCTATACGCTCGCTAACAATTGGTTCTTTTATAAGCCCGTATGCCGCAAGATCGACCAACGAGCCGCTGCCAAGGTCCTCTACGACTGGTATTGAATTATCGCGCCCTATAGCCACGAGCTGCTTAAGCGGCACCTCTGAGGTAAAACCCGTAACCTTATAATTGCTGGTATGTGCCTTAAAAAGAATAGCAGTATCACTGGTTACAGCATCGCTATAATCACGCGGATGAGTCCTGTTGGTCGTGCCTACTTCTTTAAGGATACATCCGCTCTTCTCTATTATCTCGGGCAACCTGAAAGAACCGCCGATCTCTACCAGCTCTCCGCGTGATATTACAACCTCTTTACCCTCGGCCAGAGTATTTAAAGATATAAGCACGGCAGCTGCATTGTTGTTTACCACGCATGCTGCCTCGGCAGAAGTTAGTGCAACGACAAGCTCTTCTACGACAGAGTCTCGCTCGCCGCGCCCGGCTCGACCCAAATCAAATTCAAGGTTCAAGGGCCCTGAGCCCGCCAGAACCAGAGCATCAAGAGCTGCCTTTGGCAAAAGTGCTCGCCCAAGATTAGTGTGCAGGACCGTACCGCTGGCATTTACTACACGCACAAGCGATGGCGACAGAAGATGGCGCAACCGAGCCTCTATATTACCGGTCAGGGCCTGCAAAGACTCCTCTCCACCATCTGCACTCCCATCCCTTTTAGCCCTATTCCTTTTACCAGAGACCAGTTCGGCCCTGAGCTCATCAACGGCCTTACGTACAATACTGGTGGCAAGCTCAGTTGGTAGCGTAGCTGCCAGTGCCGAGATGCCTGCCTGCCCTAAAAGCTCATCGACAGACGGTATCTTACGTAAAAGGTCGGTTATCAGAAGATCAGTAGCCATAAGATAAAATCTATCACAACGGCAAGGCCAGAGCAATACCAACAAGCCCTTATCTAACAAAGACCGCCTTTCGCATTCCCAAACAATTGCGATAATGCCGACTTTTTCTGGCAATAAATATTCAACCATATAATTGATTTAGAGCAAAAAATATGGCAAGATCAAGATTATGCGTATATACAAGCTCACAGCTATATCTCTATTACTAGTCGCCGCGCTCTGGAGCTGCGGTGGCGAGCCTCAGGAATCTAAAGACAAGCCGCAAGGTGAACCACTAGCCTCTGGCGAGATCATCGACAGGTACGTCAACAAACTTACCACAGCCCCTGGCAAGGCACGCGCGGCCGGAGCAGCCGTAGAAGACAGAGCAAAAAGAACTCAAGAAGCAATCGGTGACTGATATTGCCCTCCTCTTATAACAACGACCAGATCACAGGAACAAAACTAACAAAGCTGACAGAGCTAATGAAGCTGCTGCGCTCGCCCCGAGGTTGCCCGTGGGACCGGATACAGACGCGAGAGAGCATAATTCCATTTGTACTGGAAGAGGCCTACGAGGTCGTCGGTGCAATCGAGAGCGGTCAGGACGCACGCGTAAAAGAAGAACTCGGCGACCTGCTCTTACAAGTCGTCTTCCTATCTGAGCTTGCCCGGGAGGCAGGCTCATTTGATATCGACGATGTTATAGAGGGCAGTATGGAGAAGATGACCCGGCGCCACCCCCATGTCTTTGGCGACGTAACGGCCAACACCCCGGAAGAGGTCCTCAAAAACTGGAGCGAGATCAAAAAAGCAGAAGGTAAAGAAGACAACGGCTACCTGGCTGGGATCTGCACGGCCCTGCCGGCCCTACTGCGAGCACATAAGGTTAGCAAGAAAGCCGCAAAGACCGGCTTTGACTGGAAGGACGCCGCCGGTGCTATCGAAAAATTTGACGAAGAATTAGCTGAGCTTAAAGAGGCCGTTAATAACAAAGACCAAAGACATATCGAAGAGGAACTCGGAGACCTACTATTTACTGTTGTAAATATAGGCAGATTACTTAAGGTAAACCCTGAAGAGGCCCTTAGAAAGACTACAACTAAGTTTACTAGTCGCTTTCACTTTATCGAGCAGAGTCTTAGTGCCAAGGGCTCTTCACTGGAAGAGGCAAGCGTTGAGGAGATGGAAGAGCTGTGGGCAAGGGCAAAAACAGAGGAGAAAAAACAAGCAATTACGGACGGTTAAAAAGATGTCCCCAGAGGGTGTGGATATCTTGTTGATAATGCAGTGAATAGAGACGACCATGAGACCGTCTTTAATAGGACTTGCGGATATTGCTTATTTTTTAATCAGCACTTTGCCTTTTAGATACAAAGACTTACGCTAATATTGACGATTATTCATTTAGCACGCTTTTTTGAGCCCCTCGCAGCCAGCTTTCCGAGTAAGATCTCCTTTAAAATCGCCTGTTCAGGCACCTTCAGGATATATGATGCCACCATATAAACAACCGCTCCTATAGCAATAATGCCTATCAGAGATATCACCTTCAGCGCAAGCGTCAGTGCCCCAAACTGCAACCAATATATAGAGAGGTAAAGAACTATCGCCATAAGCAGGGCTGCGATAGAGGATCTAATCCCTGATGAGAAGATAGAGGCCAGCTCAAAGCCCCCTACGCGCAACCTTAGCATATAGCCAAGAAAGATAAGATTAACCAGAGATGATAGAGTCGTCGCAAGCGCAAGCCCTCCGTGCCCCAGCGGCCCAACCAACAACAAGCATGCAACAATATTAACCGCAAAGGTTATAAGCGCACCAATAAGCGGCGTCTTTGTATCCTTAAGCGAGTAAAAAACCGCGACAACGATACGAGATGCCGCGACCGGGACGATCCCTAGGGCGTAGAAGGACAAAGCATACGAGGTTAAAAGCCCGTCCTGCGAGCTGAACCTGCCCCTGACAAATAGCAGATCAATAATGGGTATGCTTAAGACAAAAAGCCCTACCATAGCCGGGATATTAACGAAGTTCACCAGACGCAGGGCAAAAGACAACGAAGACCTAAAACCGTCCATATCTTTACTGACGACCATAGTCGAGAGCGCAGGCAAGACGGCCTGCGCAATGGCTACGCCAAAGACCCCGAGCGGCAACTCCATTAACCGTCCTGCATAATAAAGATAAGTAATACTCCCCTGCGGCAGGTGAGAGGCAAAACGTAGCGTCACAAAAATATTCAGCTGATAAACTCCTATGCCAAGCAAGGCCGGCCCCATAAGCAGTAATATGCGCGAGACAGGTTTGTCAACCGAAGTGCCGTTAGCGGTTGACAATACCGAAGAGCTTATTTTTAAAGACAAATTCTTCGGCAACATCTCGTATCTAGCAAGGAAAGGAAGCTGCAAGGCAAACTGAAAGAAGCCACCTATGACAACCCCTATCGCAAGAGCATAGACAGGGCTCCGCATAAACGGGGCGACGACCAGGGTCATGAAGATCAGCGTAATATTAAATAAAACAGGCGACAATGCAGGGGCAGCGAAGTGACGATAAGAGTTAAGTATCCCCATTGCTATCGCCATAAGCCCGATAAAGACGACATAAGGGAACATAAATCTAGTAAGCGTTACGGTCAAGTCAAACTTATCGGCAGTGATAACAAAGCCCGGAGCCATAACGCTGACCAGCCACGGTGTAAAAAAGACGCCTAAGGCCGCCAAGACCACCAGAATGCACGAGAAAAGTAGAAAGAACCTTAAAACAAAGGCTCGCAGCTCTTCTTTAGAACGTATACTAATTAGCTCGGTAAAGATCGGAATAAAAGAGCTGGTAAGCGCACCCTCGCCAACCAGCCTACGAAATAGGTTGGATATTCGAAATGCCACAAAAAAGGCATCAGCTGAGACACTTGCGCCGAAGATATAGGCAATAACAGCATCACGTATATAGCCAAGCACGCGGCTGAGCATCGTGGCCGAGCCCATAACAGAAGCAGCCCCTACTATCTTGTCTTTTCCGTCTTTAGCTGACATATTTATTATCCATTAAAATCGTCCAAGGCTGATAAAATCACTGACAAACCGCTACCGAGCCAATACGCACGACTGCGCCTTTATTCTTAAGACTTTCCATACTTACCACCATTTATGCCACCGAGCCGCCCCAAGCTTTCCCAAGATTAAGATCGCCGATAACACAAAAAACTTGACAATCGTGCTTTAAAAACTTATCATATCTTTTTTAGATAACCAGGAGGAAGTAAAAAATTGGCTAACCACCGTTCAGCAGTAAAAAGACATACTCAAAGCGAGAAGAAAAGGCAGAGGAACAAGGCATATAAATCGGCCCTAAGGACCGCTACCAAAAAGGTTGTTGACGCAACCACAGCGGGTAATAAAGAAGATGCAATCAAGAGTCTCTGTACGGCTACGGTCATGCTTGATAAAGCCGTTACTAAGAACGTCCTGCACCGCAACAATGCTGCTCGCAGAATCTCGCGTCTTACAAAGTCGGTCAACACAATCGCCGCAGAGTAAGCAACGCTATCTCGTAGCATTGCCAAGATAGAAACAGCAAGCGATAAAAATAAACGCTAAAAAAATATAAAGACAGGCCGGATGCCTTATACGCTCCGGCCTTTTTTACGTCTTACGCCCTACAGGTATTCATCACCAAGCGCAGTAGAGCCATCTCGCCAGGTAGCTGCCCGGTCTTTATCGCGGTATCGGCAGCACCGAGCCCTCTGATAACCCCAAGCAGTTCTACCTCTGAAAAATTACGGCAACCAGCTAGGTAACGATTCAATTTTGCACCAGATACTCGCAGGCGTCCTGAGAGCTTATAAGGGTCCAACCCCTCACCTGTAAGCGATTTGACACGCAAGAGTTGGCGAAAATGCCAGCCTAAAGCCCCTATAACCATCAGAGGTTCTTCGCTGGATAGTGCCTTTAAAAGAGCCAGAGCCGCCCCCAGCCTCTTGCCCGCCATGGCATCTGCCAGATCAAAGGCCGTATCATCTTTTATAGAAAGTGCGGAATGCTGAACGTCCTGCTCTTCTATCGCAACGGTCGCGCCAACGTAAGAGATAAGCTTATCAAGCTCGCCACGCAGATCACGCAGACGAGTACCGGTTATATCGATTAACCTTCTAGCCCCGGCCCCTGATAATTTTTTGTCATATCTGGCTGCGTAGTTCTCGGCCCAACGCTGGGCCTCAGCCTCGGATAGTTCCCTGAAGAGCTTTGTCCACCGCTTTGAGTTTATATACTTAAACAAAGCAGCCGTCTTATTTACTTTATAGGTCCTTGCGAAAAAAATCAGTGCAGTAAACGGGGAAGGGTCTTTCACGTAGGCAAGCATGGCCTTCTGCTCGGCGGCCTTCATTGATTCGACACCGGCGATAATAACGATCCTCATCTCTGAGAAGGCCGGCATAGTGCTGGCAACCCCTATGACATCTACTGCACTTAAAGAGCTACCTTCATAGATCTGCAGGTTCATCGACTCAAAACCAGGGGTGAGGTACTTCTGCTTAATGGCCGAGACAGCCTCTTCTATCAAGAGGTCTTCATCGCCATAAAAATAATAGACAAGAGGTGTTTTTTTGTTCATAAAAGCTCAAACCCATGCTAAGGCTACTATAAAACTACGGACAAATTGCCGCGCCAAGATTAAAAGCCTTCCATCATATTTTCTCTAACGAGTCTGGCGATATCCTTGACTAACTTCTCAAAGACCACTTCCTCGGCATCCCTTGTAGCCGCGACATCCGAGCTTGAGACGACAAAGTCCTCATAGTCGCTAAGTCTCGCATCTTCCCATAAGACCTCGTCTTTCTGACCGCCTGTGCCTTTACGCACAAGACGCAGAGACAATACAACCGAGAGCCTATACTCATTTGCTACGTCTCTACCCGTGTAAGATACCGGTGATAAAGAATAACCTACAACAACCCCCTCTAGAATAACCGCCGCTGAGGCTACACTCTTAATGTCAACCGCATTTACAAATTGGTCGACAATAGCACTTGTTATCGTTGATTCTACATCCGCCCTTCTGGTCTCGTTGGTAAAAACGGGTATTGCCATGGAATCTATATCTGCAAAAAACGCATTACCGCCCTTGCCTACGACATGGTAACCACAGCCACCGGCTACAAATAAAATCAAGATCAAGGTCGCCAATAAAGGCCTTATCCTGCGTAATCTTACTGCAATAAGCATAACAAGCACCTACCCCACTACAATATTAAAAATCTTACCCGGCACATAGATCATATTCCTAACGACCTTACCTTCGAGCCAGGGCGCGACCTTTGGATCATTCTTCGCCTTATCTTCCACTAGATCCTTACCAGAGTCAACAGAAAGATTTATCTTGGAGCGCATCTTGCCATTAACCTGCACAATAATCGTCATATTGTCGACAACAAGCGCCTGTTCGCTATATTCAGGCCACGGCGAGACGTAGAGGGCCTTATCACGGCCAAGCCTTTGCCACAGTTCTTCGGCCATATGCGGAGCAAAAGGAGAGACAAGCTGCACTACCCCTTCCAGAGACTCGCGCAGGACAGACAACTCGGTATTATCCGCTTTATCTGCGCTACCCATCTTTCCTTTCCAGAGATAAAGACTATTGACAAGCTCCATCACTGCACTTATCGCTGTATTAAAATGAAACCGCTTCTCGATATCATCGGTTACCTTCTTAATGGTCTGGTGCAGCAGGCGGTGCGCGTCTTTTAGATACCCCTGAAGAGGGGCAGCAGCACTAGCTTCGTTATACGCATCAACACCATCAATAAGCGGAGCAGACTCCATCACAAGCCGCCATACCCTGCCTACAAACCTGTACGCCCCTTCTACGCCGTCCTCACTCCAGTCAAGGTCTCGCTCGGGCGGGGCGGCAAACAAAGTAAAGAGCCTTGTCGTATCCGCACCGTAACGCTCTATTATTCTTGCAGGGTCTACCGTATTCTTCTTACTCTTACTCATCTTTTCTACGGCACCGATCTCTATAGCCTTACCGCAGCGTGAGCAATTGCCGTCGTTGTTTTCTTCCGGCGAGAGGTACCCGTGTTCAGGACACCTTGTTATCTCTTTACAGACCATGCCCTGAGTCAAGAGATTCTCAAAGGGCTCGTCGCAATCAACCAGACCGAGATCACGCAACGCCTTTGTAAAGAATCTTGCGTACAAAAGATGCATCACCGCATGCTCGATGCCACCAATATAGCGGTCAACCGGTAGTGCCTGCGAAGCCGTGGCCTTATCAAATGGTGCGGTCTCTAAATTCGGCGATGCGTAACGCAGGAAATACCAGGACGAATCCACAAAGGTATCCATTGTATCGGCCTCACGCCTTGCCGCCATGCCGCATTTTGGGCAATCAACCTTAGAGAAGCTATCTGCCTCCAACGGCGAGCCGCCCTTGCCGCCAAGGCTTATATCCTCAGGCAAGTCCACCGGCAGGTCAGAGTCGGGCACAGGCACTGTGCCACATTTATCGCAATATATTATAGGTATAGGGCAACCCCAATAACGCTGCCTTGATATCCCCCAGTCCCTTATCCTATAAGTTATAGTTTTCTTTCCAAAGCCATCTGCCTCTAGTTTTTCTACGATCTTTACCTTTGCGTCTTCACTTGGCATATCATCGAACTCGCCGGAGTTTATCAACAGGCCCGGCTCGGTAAAGGCCTCCTTGGCTTGATCGCAGCCGCCGTCCTTGGGGTACGGTCTTATGACGACCTTAATCGGCAGGTCGTATTTTTTGGCAAATTCAAAATCGCGCTGATCATGGGCCGGCACGGCCATAACAGCCCCTGTGCCATAACCCATCAGGACAAAATTAGCCACAAAGACGGGGATCTCCTCACCTATTAGCGGATTAATGCAGTACGCGCCTGTAAAGCAGCCTTCCTTTTCCTGTGACCCGTCTGAGACGGCTGGTTCGTCGTCACGTGCACCGGATGCCGCCTGGGCCTTTGTCTTCTCGACAAAGGCCATGACATCACTCATTCTATCGGAGGTAGTAATCTTCTCTACAAAAGGATGTTCCGTGGCGATACTCATAAAGGTCGTACCGTAAAGAGTATCAGGCCTTGTAGTAAATATATTTATAGACTCGTCACGGCCCTTCACCTTAAAAACAACCTCTGCGCCTATGCTCTTTCCAATCCAGTTCCTTTGCATAACAAGGACGCGCTCGGGCCAACCCGGCAGGTTATCCGTACCCTCAAGCAGCTCATCGGCATATTCTGTAATCTTAAAAAACCACTGCTCCAAGGATTTCTGCTCGACCAGGGCCTCGCAACGCCAACAAAGCCCGTCTTCAACCTGTTCGTTGGCAAGGACAGTAGAACAGTCCGGGCACCAGTTAACCGAAGACCTCTTCTTATAGGCCAGCCCCTTTTCCAAAAGACGCAGGAAGATCCACTGGTTCCACCTGTAATACTGCGGCGTACAGGTAGCTATCTCTCGGTCCCAGTCATAGCCAAGACCGAGCCTCTTAAGCTGCTCTCGCATACTTGCTATATTCTGATGAGTCCACTTTGCAGGAGGGATATCGTGCTCGATAGCGGCGTTTTCTGCCGGAAGACCAAAAGAATCCCAGCCCATCGGATGCAGTACGTCATAGCCGCGCATCCTCTTAAAACGCGCAACCACGTCACCAATGGAATAATTCCTGACATGCCCCATATGGATCTTACCCGAGGGGTACGGAAACATCTCAAGGACATAGTATTTTTCTTTACCTGCACTATTAGGTGCACTGGCTGACGCACTGGCATCTCCGCCCTCAGGTGCGGCCTCGCCGTAACGAAAAGCCCCGGCCTCTGCCCAGATCTTCTGCCACTTCTTTTCAATTAATTCAGCGTTGTATTTCTCTGTTTGTTTCAATCAGACCTCTTGGAAAATTATTATAAAGTATCTTCAATTTCTAACACACAGAAACTATTTATTCAAGGAATTATAAGGAGTTAAGCATTGTTTGGAACGAGAAAGACAGTTATAGAAAAATTAATAGATAGGAGGGAAAGACGATACCTGCAAGAAGATCTACGAAGCCCTCTCGGAATAATCAAATACAGGAACCTCGATAGTCTTTACAGGTTTAAACTCATCATGAGCAAACTTTAAAAGCTCATCAACGACATCGGGAGAATAGGTCTTCTCGCCGCAACTAGAGCAGACTTCAGCCGGAACATTCTCCACAAAGATATGTTTCTCACCTTCTTCGCAGCTAAAGGTCACCTTCTTTTCTTCTACGACCCCTGCACAAAAAACACACTTAACCATCACTCACCTCCTTATCCTTATCCTGCAATCAGACCATTTATCAGACTCCGGCTCATATACAGTTATGATCACAACCTCAGGCGGCGATGAGACCTGCACATGCAAATCGCGCTTTTCCTTAGTTTTCCCGTATATAAGACAACTTGGAGAATACTTGTCATCAGGGTAAGACTCTATTACTTCACCGTTTATTATAGCATCTTCTACTTCAGAGCGATATATAGACCTCTTAACCATCATCTTCAACGAGTGGTCTGAAAAGCGGTAGTCGCCGCTAAGAACTTTTTCCCTTACATTCTCAACCAAGACTACACACCAACCCTACCCCTCTCCAACTATCTTCTGAATCTCTTCCGCAACGTCCTCTATCTTTACAAGCCTTGCTTCCCCGCCCCGCCGTTCTTTCAACTCGACCGAGCCCTCGACAACGGTATTTGCGCTTATCGTAATACGCACCGGCACACCGATTAGGTCGGCGTCTTTAAACTTAAAGCCCGCTCGCACCTTACGGTCATCAAAGAGAACCTCAAGCCCCTTTTCTTGAAGCTCGCTATATAAAGCATCGGCGACCTTCATAGTTGGCTCGTCCTTTATATTTACTGCAACTATATGGCAATCAAAGGGTGCAAGCGGGGCTGGCCAAATAATACCGCCGTCGTCGTGATTCTGCTCAATAGCGGCTGCCGCCGTACGGCCTATCCCTATGCCATAGCAGCACATTATCAGAGGTTTTTCCCTGCCGTTTTCATCCAGAAATGTCGCACCCATTGATTCACTATATTTTGTGCCAAGCTTAAAGATATGACCAACCTCAATGCCACGCCGAAGCTCAAAGACTCCGTCGCATCTTGGACACGCGTCACCTGCTCCTGCTAAACGAAGATCAGCGTAGCTCGGGGTGAAATCTCTACCCGAGGCAACATTTAAGAGATGCGTATTCAACTCATTCGCGCCCGTTACGCCGCCTCTAATACCGTCAACTCCCCAGTCGGCATAGACCGGGATCTTAAGCCCCACAGGACCCACGAAGCCGGCAGGCGCACCTGTTATACGTTCAACATCCACGTCCTCTGCAAGCTCCATGCTACCCGCACCAAGAAGCCTTACGAGCTTAACAACGTTCAGTTCACGATCCCCACAGAGCAAGACCGCAACGAACTCTTCTTTTTTATCTTGTTTCTGAACCTTATAGATTAAGGTCTTTATAAGGCTCGCCTGTTCGATCTTAAGAAAACCACTTACCTCTTCTATTGTCTTCTGCCCAGGTGTCGAGACCTTTTCTAGCGCAGGAATATCCACTACAGCTGCCGCCACCTCTGAGGCACCTATCTCTGCCCTCTCGACATTTGCCGCATAGTCACAAGAAGTACACGAGACAACAGCGTCCTCGCCGGTATCGGCAAGCACCATAAACTCATGCGAAAAAGACCCGCCAATAGGGCCGGCCTCTGCCTCTACGGCACGAAACTCCAGACCGCAGCGTTTAAAGATATTAGTGTATGCCTTTAATATTTCACGGTACTCACGCTCCGCGCATTCTTCTGTGGCATGAAAAGAATAAGCATCCTTCATGACAAATTCTCTACCACGCATCAGGCCGAACCTCGGCCTGATCTCATCGCGAAACTTCGTCTGAATCTGATAAAGGTTAAGCGGGAGCTGCTTATAGGAGCGCACCTCGCCTCTGACCATATCGGTTATAACCTCTTCATGGGTCGGAGCCATGCAGAACTCTCTATCGCCCCGGTCCTTAAGGCGCAACATCTCTTTGCCGTAATCATCCCAACGCCCACTCTCAAGCCATAGCTCAGAAGGGACAACAACCGGCATAACGACCTCTTGAGCCCCGGCGCGGTTCATCTCATCACGCACAATCCCCTCGACCTTTCTGGTAACCCTTACGCCAAGCGGCAACAGGCTATATATTCCGGCTGCGACCTTCCTGATCATTCCGGCTCTGAGCATGAGCTTGTGGCTTACGACCTCGGCCGTTGCTGGTGATTCTTTCAGTGTGGGTAAAAACATTCTGGTAAGACGCATCTATAGAAGCTCCTCATTTATCTCAATCAAGGCCTTATCCTTCAGCTCTTTTACCCATGCAACAAAGGTATCCTGCTTCTTTTTCTCAAGCAACCTCTGGCGCAGCTCCATCCTGCCCTTATCAAAGCCTGAGAAATCAGCAGACTTCACCTTTGACGCCTTTAAGACATAGAAGTTTCTTCCATGCTCTATCGCCTCTTTATAGATATCGCCTTTGTTCATATCAAAGAGATCGGTACGCTCACCGATAAAGATATTAATGCCCTGAATAAAGCCGCTTGATAAACTGACGTAGTCGGTAGTCTCAACCTTGAAACCGGCCTTTCTCATCAAGCGCTTAAAGTTCTTACCGCCTGCGGCATCTTTGCGAAGCTCCTCTGCCCTCTTCGCTGCCAACGCCAGTGCCCCTTCACGTTTAAGGGTTGCTGTAACCCTCTTGGCGACCTCATCATAAGGCGGCACATGACTATCGACCTTCTCTGTTATCTTTATAATGTAGAACCTCTTGGGCATATAGATAATACCGCTTACGCCGCCACTAGGCAGCGAAAAGGTAGGCTCCCTTAGCTTCACTGCCCTTACAAGCTCTACACTCGCGTCACTACCAGTAAAAAACGGCGTCTCAGTTGTCTTTATACCGCGCTCGGTTGCGGCCTTCTTCATAGCCGCTACAGTTACGCCCTCACCCTTAAATACCTTGTGCAACTCGACCATACGGGATCTTGCCGTCTCTTCAGACCTTACGACCGTTATCTGCTGCTTTATCCTGTCCTTTAGCTCAGTAAAGGTAGGAGTCTTGCCGCCCTTAATATCAACGACCTTTATTATATGATAACCGTAATCAGTCTCAACGACTCCGCTGACCTCGCCCTTCTCAAGTGAGAAGGCTGCATTTTCAAATGGCTCGACCATCATGCCGGTACCGAAAATACCCAGATCTCCACCCCGGGCTGCACTACCTGGGTCATCTGAGTACTTAGAAGCGAGCTTACTAAAATCTCCACCTTTTTTAATCTTAGCGAGCACTGACTCTGCTGACGTCTTTGCCGCTGCCCGAGCCTTTGCACTATCCTCGATACTCCTATCGGGACGAATCAGAATGTGACTTGCACGGACCTCTTTAGGAGCAGCATAGGTTGCCTTACGTTTTTCGTAAAATGCCTTTAGTTCGTCATCGCTTATCTTTACCTCTGCTGCGAACTGGTCTTTATCAATAAAGGCATAAAAGGCCTTAACCTTTGTAGGTACCATAAACAAAACACCGTTATCTTTAAGAAAGGCACGACCTTTGTCTTCAGTGACCTCTACCTTTTCCTCAAAACTTGATGATGTAATCTTTGAGTACTCATATTTTATCTGCTTATTTTCCTTATCAAAGGCCGCCTTTATCTCGTCCTCACTAACAGTAATGCCTGCTACAATACTTTGATGCATCTTGCCAAGGACAATCTCACCGCCGAGACTCTCTTCAAAATCTCCAGGCTTCATACGATTCTGCTGCAAGACCTTGAAGTAGGTCTCCTTATCAAAGACCCCGTCCTTATTGAATGCATCATACCGCATGATGCGAGCCTGAATATCCTCGCGAGATGCCTTGATTTTACGTTTGCCTGCCTCTTGAGACACCAGCCTTTTTTCTATGAGTTCCTCCAAAACCTTCTCTCGCAGATTAAGGCGCACAAGCGTATCTTCATCCCACCTGTCTTTAAAGATATCTTTATAATAGTCAAGCTGCCTTTTATAAACATTAGAATATTCACCTGATGTTATCTCACTGCCATTGACTATTGCCACTACCTGAGAAGCACCGTCATCAGCCTTCTTGCTGCTCGGTGCTACCCCAAAAAAGACAAAACCAACGATTATTACGGCAAATATAATAATAACAAAATATGAATTTCTTCTACTTCTGAAGACCTCAAGCATCTAATAAACTCCTTCTTACAGTTATATGGCCCCACCCATCCCGCGCCCGTCCACAGCACAAGGGATCAGAGTCTTCCCTGTTAAAATCGAAAGACTCTGGAGGCGAGAGTATGTTAATAGATTTTCTTGATAAATTCAACCTTTTTGCTTCATTTCCGCTTGCTATGGTTTAATATTTTCTGTTAGTATACGAGATGAATCAAAGAACACTCATAAGAAACAAGTAGAGTCCTAACTTAGCTGTAACGGAGGAATAAAAATAAATGTTCAATTATATTCTAGGTCTCTTTTCTAACGACTTGGCTATAGATCTTGGCACTGCTAGCACACTGATATACGTAAAAGGCAAAGGAATCGTCACAAATGAACCTTCAGTCGTTGCCGTAAAGAAAGACGGCAAAGGAAAACGAGTACTTGCCGTCGGTAAAGAGGCCAAGGCCATGCTCGGTAAGACCCCTGGCAATATCGCAGCGATCCGCCCGTTAAAAGACGGCGTAATCGCAGACTTTGAAATCACCGAAGAGATGCTTAAGTACTTTATTACAAAGGTACACAACCGTCGCCTGCTGGTACGCCCAAGGATAATAATCGGCGTGCCCTCGGGCATCACTCAGGTCGAGATGCGTGCTGTACGCGAATCAGCCTACTCGGCTGGGGCCGGAGAGGTCTTCCTTATTGAAGAACCAATGGCCGCTGCAATCGGCGCGGGGCTACCAATAACCGAACCCTCGGCCAATATGATAGTCGATATCGGCGGCGGCACCTCTGAGATAGCAGTTATATCTCTTGCCGGAATCGTCGTGGCAAAGTCCCTGCGCATTGGCGGAGACAAGCTTGACGAGGCGATAGCTCAGCACATAAAGAGAAAGTACAACCTCTCAATCGGCACTGGGATTGCTGAGAAGATAAAGATAGAACGAGGGCTGTCCCTACCCGATGACGAAGATGAAACAATGGAGATAAAGGGCTCAAACCTCGTAACAGGTATCCCGACCACACTTGAGATAAGCGTAAACGAGATTAAAAAAGCCATGACCGAGCCGATAAATGCCCTGGTCGAATCAATCAAGCAGGTACTAGAGACGACCCCACCCGAGCTTGCCGCCGATATGGTCGATAAAGGCATAGTGCTTGCCGGTGGAGGCGCGCTGATCAAAGGACTAGACGTAATAATCCGGGAAGAGACAAAGCTTCCCGTAACGATAGCAGAAGATCCTCTTACATGTGTCGTCAAGGGTGCTGGAAAGGTCCTGGACGAGATAAAACTCTTAAGAGAAGTAACAATACCCGCTAAATAAATATGCTCTCTTTTGTCAAGAGACACCAGATAATCTTCGCAGCGATCATTCTCTGCCTCTTTTCCCTGCACCTTGCATCTTCATCGCGCAAAGGCACGGGCGGAGAGGTCATAGTCCGAGCTACGCTTACCACCATTGCCCGCCCTATCCAGGGCCTCTTTCTTGGTATCCACGGGGTCGTTGCCGGCAGCTGGCAGGACTACATCTATCTAGTCAATCTAAAAGAAGACAACCAAAAACTTCAAAATAATATTTACGAACTCCTGGAAAAGAACAACCGACTGACCGAAGAGCTACAGCTTACGGCAAGGCTTAAGAGTCTGCTGGAGTTTAAAGAGCGTGAGGTCAGCAAGATGGTCGCCGCAGAGATACTAGGGCTTAGCAACTCTGGCTCTGGCGGTGGATGGACACGCACGATGACTCTCAACAAAGGCACCAAAGACCAGATCCGCGTGGATATGCCGGTCGTTAGCCAGACAGGTATCGTCGGCAGGATAATAAGCACAAACCGCTTCACATCGACCGTCTTGCTTATCACAGACCCGCGCTCTAATGTAGATGCCACGGCACAACGCTCGCGCGTAAAAGGCATAATCGGCGGCAACGGCGCAAAGGACCTGACCCTTAAATACATAAGAGAGCTGGACGACGTAAAAGACGGCGACCATATCGTAACGGCAGGACTTGGGACGATCTTCCCTAAAGGACTCCTAATCGGCACGGTATCAAGGGCAGAGAAAGGCAGTGATAATTTTTTTAAAGATATAGAGGTCAGGCCAGCAGCAAGTTTCGGGACCCTTGAAGAGGTCCTCATAATAACAGAAAATGCCAACCGCCTCAGCAAATTCAAAGCAAAGGACGTCGCTGAGAGCGAGGTCGATAAAGACACAAAGGCTACGAATCAATAATGAAAAACTATATAATATTCTTGCCGATAGCCATCATCTACCTCTCGCTTAAGAGCACGCTCGCAGCCGCCTTGCCGCTGCCCGAGCTTACCGTAATGATAACGATCTTTATCGCCTATGAAAAAAGCTCTCTCAGTGCCTTAATACTATGCTTTATCCTGGGCTATATAGACGACGTCTTCTCGGGCGGCGTTATAGGCTCTGCGTCATTTTCCCTGGTTGTTATCTATATAGTTGTCCACCTGATCTCGCAGAAAGTAGAGCTCTCCACAATAACAAGCAGAGCAGGAGTAGCCGGAGCACTGACCCTCCTAAAGATGACCCTGGTATGGATAATTATCAGAGCCACCGGGTTGGAAGCCCCTTTTCTCTTACCAGTACTGCTTACGGCTATCGTCACCGGGCTCTTTGCACCGATCATAATAGCCGTCTTTCTGTAGCTTAAAAGGCTGGTCGGTCAGGGCTCGCTGATGGATAGAGGGAGCGGTCTTTGAAGGATTACCTCGCAGATAAAGACCCCTCTGAGTTAAAAGAAAGGCTCTATCTAGTTCTTATCGTAATCGGCCTAATCTTCCTCGTCCTTATCGGAAAGCTATGGTACTTGCAGGTTATGCGCACCTCCCACTTTAGCGAACTATCTATGAACAACAGGATCAGGCTAACCAAGACCCCGGCGGCGCGTGGCCTTATCATGGACAAAAACGGCAACCGTCTGGCTGAGAACCGGCCCGGCTTTGACCTCTTGCTAATCCCGGAAGATGTCGATGATATGGCAAAGACAAAAAAAATACTCACGCGCATCGTTGATATAGATACAAAGACAATCGACGCAAAGCTTAAAAAAGCAAAAAGACGCGCGCGGTTTCATCCTGTTAAGCTTAAAAAAGATATCTCATGGGAAGAGATGGCAAAGGTCGATAACTATAACTTCGAACTGCCGGGCGTCCAGATTGAGGTCATGCCAAAACGCACTTACCCGTATAACAAAGCTACGGCGCATCTACTCGGATACCTCGGAGAGATAAGCGAACGGGCCTACCGCAGCTCCAGAAAAGATAACAAAAGACCATATAGGCGCGGCGATATGATAGGTAAATCAGGGGTAGAGGCATCTTTTGAAGATACGCTCAGGGGCACGGACGGAGGACGCCAGATCGAGGTCGATGCCTCGGGCAGACTCATAAAAGTAATGAAGGAGATCCCGCCTTATCCCGGACAAAACATTAGGCTTACGATAGATCTGGCCACGCAAAAGGCCGCCTGGGAGGCAATGGAAGGCAAAACAGGCGCGGTCGTTGCGATGGACCCAAGAAACGGACGGATACTGGCTCTGGTAAGCACACCATCATTTGACACCGACCGCCTCACTCGAGGGGTCAGCAGCAAAGAATGGCAGGCCCTTATACAAGACCCGATGAAGGTCTTCAACAACCGGGTCCTGCAAGGGCTCTACCCACCTGCATCTACCTTTAAACCGATAACCGCTATAGCGGCACTGGAGAAAAACCTGATCGATACCGAGAGAAAGATCATGTCTGGGCCTTCTTTCAAACTCGGACGAGACCTCTTCAGGGACTGGAAGCGCGGAGGCCACGGCAAGATAAACCTGCATACGGCTATCGTCCAATCATCCGATACCTTCTTCTATCAGCTGGGGCTTGAGGTCGGTATAGACAATATCTCGCATTACGCAAAGTCCTTTGGCTTGGGCGATAGAACAGGTATAAATATAAAAAATGAAAAAAAAGGCTTTATCCCGACTCGCGCCTGGAAGGTAGCTGCAAAAGGCGAGCCATGGTACAAAGGCGAGACCGTCATTACCGCAATAGGGCAGGGCTTTGTCTTATCAACTCCCATGCAACTCTTAAATGCCTACGCAGCTATCGCCAACGGGGGTACTCTTTATGTGCCGCAGTTTATCGAGAGCATCGAAAGCATCGAGGGCGAGAAGATAAAAGACTTCCCGCCTATAGTCAGATCCAAAGTCGATGCAACGCCTGAGACCCTCAGGCTAATAAGGGAAGCCCTCAGAGGAGTCGTCTCAGAGAAAAACGGCACGGCACGTTGGATAAATAGGCGCGGACTGAAGATCGCCGGAAAGACCGGCACGGCACAGGTCGTAAGGATGAAAGAGCGGATAAAAGATATAGAGACGATCCCTTATAGGTTTCGAGACCACGGCCTCTTCGCTGGCTTTGCCCCGTATGACGACCCTCTGATAGCCGTCGCCGTAGTGGTAGAGCACGGAGGGTTTGGCTCAAGCTCGGCAGCCCCAGTGGCTCTGAGCGTGATAAAGACGTATCTCGAAGGGCTGCCAAAGCCCGCACCCGAGCCAGAGCCGGCAATTAACCCGGAAATCAATAAAAAAAGCTCTGAGAAAAAGACGGCTACGGATAAGAATATATGATGGAGAAAAAATATATAGAACAGACCGACTGGTTGCTGCTGGGCATCTCAATGCTGCTTGCGGCAATCGGTATCGTCTGTATATATAGTGCTACGCGCGGCTTTGAGTCGGCCTTTTACATGCGCCAATTTTACTGGCTCTTGATAGGGCTTGCCATATTAATACCAACGGTAATACTAGACTATGCGATCTTTAAACGATTCGCCTATGTTTTGTTTGGCCTAACACTGGTGCTGCTTATAATAGCCCTCTTTGGAGGTCATACAATGGGCGGAGCACAGCGTTGGATATCTCTGAGTTTCGTGTCATTTCAGCCCTCAGAGCTTGCAAAGATAACCTTTGTCATAACTCTGGCAAAGGTCCTGAGCACTACGCAGAGCAACAGGTTCGGGATGAGCTGGCGAGAGCTGGCCCTGCCGGCCCTGATACTCTTCGTCCCCTTTATACTCATTGCCCGCCAGCCGGATCTCGGCACGGCAATGATCTTTGTATTTGTCTTTACCTCCATGGTGCTTATAGTTAAGATAAGGCTGCGCACCCTTATTGTGCTGACCTGCGCGGTGCTGGCGATGATACCTATCGGATGGTACGCCCTGAAAGACTATCAACGCGCAAGGCTCTTAAGCTTTATAGACCCTGCCATGGATCCGCTCGGCTCGGGGTACCAGACCCTGCAGAGCCAGATAGCCATAGGGTCCGGGGGCTTTCTTGGTAAGGGTTTTACAAAAGGCACGCAAGGTAGCCTCAGTTTTCTTCCTGCCCATCACACAGACTTTGTCTTTCCGCTCTTGGCAGAAGAATGGGGCTTTATCGGGTGCGTAGCAATGATAGCACTATTTATAATGTTGATACTTCGAGGCCTTGATATCGCCAGCAACTCCAAAGACCGCTTTGGCTTCCTGCTGGCCTTCGGCCTCTCTGCGTTACTGTTCTGGCATATAGTCATTAATATCGGGATGGTAATGGGCTTTTTGCCGGTCGTTGGAGTGCCGCTGCCTTTTTTAAGCTACGGAGGTTCGTTCCTGTTAACAGTACTTGTCAGCATTGGGCTACTCTTAAATATCAGTATGCGTAAATATATTTTCTAACAATATCAACTCAAATTAGGACGACTTAAATTGAATCAGGGATTAAATCATAAAAAAAACCTAACAGACCATATTGTACTGCTGCTAGCCACAGGCACGTATCTGGGGAACTCAAAACGCGCCCCTGGCTCGCTTGGTACGCTTTGGGGTCTACCCCTTGCTTATCTTATATATAAGGCAGGCCTCGCCTCGGGCGTGGCGATACTTGCCGTTTCTATAATCCTAGCGATAATACTCTCTTCTCGCGCTAGCCAGCTTATCGGAAAGAAAGACCCGGGCAGCGTCGTAGCCGATGAAATCGTAGGCTTTGCGGTGGCGATCTTTGCGCTTCCCTTCACCCCTGTCACCGTCATATTGGCCTTTATTCTTTTCAGAATCTTTGATATTCTCAAGCCATTCCCCGTAAGCTATCTGGACAAACATATCGGCGGGGGACTGGGCATTGTCCTGGACGATCTAGCAGCCGGAATTATGTCTAATATCGTCTTAACCATTATCCTGAGATTCATTCTATGACCCAAAACAGCCTGAGCACAACCGATACGCTCGACCAAATATCCGAAATATTCAGTAAAAAAGGCCTGACCCTAGCCATTGCAGAGTCCTGTACAGGCGGGCTTCTGGGCCATACAATAACCTCGGTGCCGGGCTGCTCAGCCTGGTTTCTCGGCGGGGTTATCTCCTACGGCAATGACGCTAAAACAGATATCCTTAACGTCTTTAAAGAGACGCTTATCAAATACGGTGCGGTCTCGAAAGAGACAGCCCAAGAGATGGCAACAGGGGTGCGCCTGAGCCTCAAGAGCGAGGTCTCAATAGCCATAACAGGTATCGCAGGGCCCGGCGGAGGCACAGATGAAAAACCCGTTGGCACGGTCTTTCTGGCTCTGGACTTTAGCGAAGATACAGGGATTACCCCGATAGTAAAAAAGCTTGAACTATCCGGGAGCAGAGCAGAAATAAAAAAACAAACAGTTAGCGAGGCCTTAACGAGCCTTCGCAAGGCCCTAACGTAGGCCGGTGCAGGCTGGTAGTCAAAAGACCTCTATCAGGACCTTTATAGCGATAGAGCTGCCGCCCGGCGTAAAAGAACTACTAACCGGGCTTCAAGCTGAACTCCGGCCCTGTACTTCTGGGGCGGTAAGATGGATCAAACCAGAGCTGATGCACCTGACGCTGCGCTTTATCGGAAATATAAAAAAACAGCAAATTCCGTCTCTGACTGGCGCAATAGAGCAGGCAATCAAAGGTTTTAAAGGCTTCCAGGTATCGACAGACAGGATCGGTGGCTTTCCTGAGCTAAAAAGCCCTAAATTAATCTATTTAGGGCTCGGTGGTAGTTGCCAGCTCACTGCTTTATCTGATAGAATCAATGCTGTAATCGACACAAAACCGGGTGAGACTAAAAACCCTGCACAGACCGGAAAATACCACCCTCACCTGACTCTATGCAGGATGGGCAGGCAGGGCGGACTAACTGCTCTGGTCGGCAGCTTATCGGCCAGAAACGGTATAACCTTTGCGGTCGACGAGATAGCTCTGTTTAAGAGTGAACTCGGCGGCAAGAGCCCTGTATATACGGTACTGAGGCGTTTTACGCTAGGATAAAGCACCACTACAGATCAATAAAAAATGAATGTAAAAAGATAGATACAGTAAGATAAACGGCATTATAAAAGGAGGAGTACAAAATGGCAGGGGCAGCGAGCAACGATAAAGGCAAGGCAATAGATCTGGCCATAAGTCAGATAGAGAAGCAGTTTGGCAAAGGCTCGATAATGAGGCTCGGTAAGGACGCAGTCACAGAGAAGATCCCGGCCATACCGACCGGCTCACCGAGCCTTGATATGGCTCTTGGCATAGGCGGTATACCAAGGGGCAGGATAATCGAGATCTACGGCCCGGAGTCCTCTGGTAAGACGACCCTTACGCTTCACATAATCGCAGAGGCACAGAAGCTTGGCGGCACAGCGGCATTTATAGACGCAGAGCACGCCCTTGATATGAAGTACGCAAAAAAACTCGGCATTGATGCCGACCAGTTGCTACTTAGCCAGCCCGACACCGGCGAGCAGGCCCTTGAGATAGCAGATATGCTGATCCGCAGCGGAGCAATGGACGTCATAGTCATCGACTCGGTAGCGGCCCTCGTACCTCGCGCCGAGATAGAAGGGGAGATGGGAGATTCCCATATGGGACTTCAGGCCCGCCTAATGAGCCAGGCCCTGCGCAAACTCACCGCAAATATCAGCAAAAGCAAGACCTCAATGATCTTCATAAACCAGATACGCCACAAGATAGGCGTCTTCTTTGGCAGCCCCGAGACAACGACCGGCGGCAATGCCCTTAAGTTCTACGCCTCTATTAGGATGGACATCCGCAGGATCGGTCAGATCAAACAGGGCGATGCCGTAATAGGCAACAGAACCCGGGTCAAGGTAGTAAAAAACAAAATCGCCCCGCCCTTTAGAGACGCGGAGTTTGATATAATCTTCAACGAAGGTATCTCAAAGATCGGCGATATACTGGATCAGGCCGTAAAACTTGATATAGTCAATAAGAGTGGGTCGTGGTACTCATATAAAACCGAAAAGATCGGTCAAGGGCGCGAGGCAGCGAAAAAGTACCTGAAGGAAAACACCAATACTGCCGAAGAGATAGAAGGTGCATTACTGGAGCACTACGGACTGAAAGATAAAGAGCCTGAACCCGTCTAGAGCCAAAGCGAAGACGCCATAAAAAGGCAGCAATTGTGCTGCGCCGGGCGTAGCACCGCCGTCTCTGACGCAATGGAACTGTCCAACAAGACAGATGCGAAACTACCCGTGGCAATAAAACGAGGTGGCAAGGAGGATTTAAAGATGTCTGCAATAGACCTGAGTGCTATACTGAACCTCGCAGTCAAGGAAGAGGCCTCTGATGTACATATAAAGGCAGGCCTGCCGCCGATCTTGCGAGTATACGGCAAGCTTATCCCCATAAAAAACCACCCCCGGCTAACCCCGGATAGCGTTGCTCAGTGCGCCATGCGACTGATGAATGAACAACAAAAAGAGACCTTTAAAAATAATCATCAGGCCGACATTGCCTACAGCGTGCCGGGACTTGGCCGCTTCAGAGTCAATATCTTCCAGCAGAGAGGAGCGGTCGGCATAGTGCTCAGGGTCATCCCGATGATCATAAAAAACTTTGAAGAACTAAACCTCCCTGACGTCCTCAAAAAAATCTCTAGCGATATGAGAGGGCTGATACTAGTAACCGGAATCACAGGAAGCGGAAAGTCCACGACCCTTGCAGCGATGGTCGAGCATATAAATAACACACGTTCTTGCAATATCATAACGGTCGAAGATCCGATAGAGTTTCTTCACAAAGATAAGCGCAGCATAATCAACCAGCGCGAGATCGGCGTTGACGCGACTAACTTCTCTGAGGCACTCAGAGGTGCTCTGCGCCAAGACCCTGATGTCATAATGGTCGGCGAGATGCGTGATCTGGAGACAATAGAGATAGCCATGACAGCTGCCGAGACCGGCCATCTAGTCCTCTCAACACTCCACACGATAGATGCCATGGAGACGATAAACAGGATAGTCTCGGTCTTCCCTCCTTACCAGCAAAAGCAGGTCAGAATCCAGCTCGCCGGCGTTATAAAAGGTATCGTCTCTCAAAGGCTTCTGCCGACCAAAGACGGCAAGAAGAGAGTGCCGGCAGTAGAGGTCTTGATCTCTACCTCGCGCATAAGAGAATGCATAGTAGACAAAGAAAAAACCAAAGAAATAACCGACTCGATAAGTAAAGGACATACAACATACGGCATGCAGACCTTTGACCAGTCTCTTATGGAGCTCTTGAATAAAGGCCTCATCGTCTATGACGAGGCGGCAAAGCAGTCCTCCAACCCTGACGACTTCGCCCTTAAGGTCAAGGGGATCTCAGGGACCAGCGACGAGAGCTGGAAGGACTTTGAAAGCGGTGGCGACGAAGAAAAGGCCGATGCAATCAGCACAGACTCCGGCGAAGATATAGAGAGGTTTTAAAAGGCGGCCTAGGCAACAGGGTGGGAAAGACCCCGCCTGAACTCCGCCTGAGAACTCCCCCTAAAGACTCCAATGAAACAGAGCAGAGGCACAGGCCCTAAAACAGATAATTATGATCTCAAAGAAGAGTCAACGCAGAAAAGACCTGATGCCTTAGAGACGGCCACAAGACTGATCTCCTATAAAGAATGGACCAAAAACGCATTAACAGAACGCCTCAAAAAACGAGGATGCACTGACAACAATATAGAAGAAGCCATGGTATGGCTCGAAGATCAAGGCCTTATAGATGACAGAAAGTACGCATTTGAGTTTGCCTCCGGCAGAATGCGCACACGTCGCTGGGGTATAATAAAGATAAGTGCGGAACTTAAAAAGCGTGGTATCAACTCAAGGCTCGCTGAAGAGGCGACGACCCCTCTTAAAGGCAAAACAGAGGAGACCGCAGCCCTTGCAGCCCTCCAGAAATGGCTCAGGATAAAACAGATTGAGCCTACCCTGAAAAGAGATATAGCCATCAAGGCCTCTAGCCACTTGCGCTCCAAGGGCTTTACCGGAGGGGCCATTAGCTTTGCAATGAACAAGGGCCTAGATGATTCAGAAGAAGAATACCTGGAAATATACGACGACTAAGATATATTACTTAAAAAGGATGCCTCTAAAAAAATGAAATCTAATGAAATAAGAAATAGCTTTCTCGACTACTTCGCCGGTAAAGACCATAGCAAGGTAGCGTCATCCGGGCTGCTTCCGCCTGACGACCCAACGCTTTTGTTTACCAACGCAGGGATGGTACAGTTCAAACGTGTCTTCCTGGGTGAAGAAAAACGCCCCTACGCAAGGGCCGCGAGCTCACAAAAATGCATCAGGGCCGGCGGCAAACATAATGACCTGGAAAACGTCGGTCATACCGCACGCCACCATACCTTCTTTGAGATGCTCGGCAATTTTTCTTTTGGTGATTATTTTAAAGAAGACGCGATTAAATACGCATGGGAATATTTGACAGAAGTTCTCGGACTCCCTAAAGAAAAACTTTGGGCTACCGTCTTTGAAGACGACGACGAAGCGGAAAAGCTCTGGCAGACAAAGACCGATATAGGTCACGATAGAATCAAAAGACTCGGCGAGGAAGACAACTTCTGGAGCATGGGAGAGGTCGGCCCGTGTGGGCCGTGCTCGGAAATCCTGATAGACCAGGGCGAGGCCCTTGGCTGCGACAGCCCTGACTGCGCCGTTGGCTGCGACTGCGACAGATATCTTGAGATATGGAACCTCGTCTTTATGCAATTCAGTAAAGATAGTGACGGCAAGGTCTCTCCGCTTCCACGTCCGAGTATTGATACGGGTATGGGGCTAGAACGCCTGGCTGCCGTATTGCAGGGCAAGGTCAATAATTATGATACAGACCTCTTTGAGCCAATCATAAAAAAGATAGAAGAGCTATCCGGTGCTGTCTACCACAAAACAGATGCGACGGATTCTTCGATCAGGGCGATAGCCGACCACGCGCGTGCCGTAACATTCCTGATCAGTGAAGGCCTGCTCCCATCAAATGAGGGCAGAGGCTACGTCCTGCGTCGTATTATACGCCGCGCCGCACGCCACGGAAAACTCATTGGCATCAACAAACCATTTCTCTTTAAGGTCACAGGGGTCGTAGCAAAACATATGTGCGAGGTATTTCCAGAGCTGGCTCAGGCAAAAGAGCTTGTCGAGAAGGCTACCTTTAGCGAAGAAGAACAGTTCTTTAAAACACTAGAACGAGGCCTCGGAATGCTCGAAGAAGAGGTCGCAAGGCTCAAAGCTACAAAAAATACCGTCATCTCCGGCGATTTTGCCTTTAAACTATACGATACCTACGGCTTTCCGATAGACCTTACCGCCGATATTGTAAGGGCCGAGGCCGAGACAATGACCGTTGACGAGGCCGGCTTCAATAAGATGATGGCCGCTCAGAAAGACAAGGCCCGACTTTCATGGAAAGGCGGCACCGTCGGTGCCGCTGGCACAGAACTCTACTCAGAGCTTCTGGCTGAAGGCATAAGCTCTGAGTTTGTCGGCTATACAGAAGAGCGTGAGATCTCAGAGACCGCCTGCATTATAAAGGACGGCGTAATTATAAAAGAAGCCGTAAAAGGCGATACAATTGAGATAATATCCAGAAAAAGCCCCTTCTACGGCGAGAGCGGTGGTCAGGCCGGAGACTCTGGAACTATAAGCGGCAAGGACTTCAAGGTAGAGATCTCTGATACAAAAAGACCTCTACCAGAGCTCATCGTTCACCACGGAAAGGTCACAGAGGGCAAATTACACTCAGACCGCAAACTAGTTCTAGCAATCGATACTGAGGCTCGCAATACAACAAAGCGTAACCACACGGCTACGCATCTGCTGCACGCTGCTCTTCGCAGAACGCTCGGCGAACATGTACGCCAAGCCGGGTCACTGGTAAATAAAAACAGCCTTAGGTTCGATTTTAATCACTTCAACCAATTAACGCCTGAAGAGATTACAAAGATAGAAGACGACGTAAATAGCGCGATAAGGAAAAATATCGCCGTTTCTACCGAGACGCTTCCCTACAAAGAGGCCGTTAAAAAAGGCGCGTTGGCTTTTTTCGGTGATAAATACGGCGACGAGGTACGCATGGTGCAGATCTTGGACGTAAGTACCGAGCTGTGCGGAGGCACGCACATAAAGGCAACAGGCGATATCGGGCTTGTAAAGATTACGGGCGAGAGCTCGGTTGCGGCAGGCGTTAGAAGGCTAGAGGCCGTTACAGGCAACGCGGCTCTGAGACTTCTCAATGATTCTTATAAGACCCTTACAGATGCGGCATCCCTACTTAAGACGACAAAAAATGACGTCCCTAATAAGATCCACCGCCTAATCAATAAACAAAAAGAACTGGAAAAAGAACTTGCTCGCATAAAAGAACAAGGCAAGAGCGAGAGCGCAAAGGAACTGGCAGGTGACGTTCAGGTAGTTGCAGGCATAAATGTCTTGGCCATTAAGGTCGGCCCTGACGACGCAAAAAACCTTCGTAAGATGGCGGACTTATTGCGCGATAAGATAAAGTCCGGGATAGTGATCCTTGGTTGCGACAGTAATGGCAAGGCCGTCTTGCTGGCTGCCGTCACAAAAGACCTGACCAGCCGCTTTAGTGCCGGAGATATCGTAAAGCAGATCGCCCCGATTGTCGGCGGCAGAGGCGGCGGCAAACCCGATATGGCGCAAGCCGGCGGTAAAGACGGCAATAAGATTGATGCGGCCCTTAAAGAGGCCTTGGCCATCATTAAAGAGATGGCAGGAGAGAAGGTTTGAAAAGAAACTTTGTTGGGTTTCGCTTCGCGACTCCGTCGCTATGCTCTACCCACCCTTGTATATTGTACTATACCAGAATAGTGTTAATATTACTCTGGTACGGGAGAGAAGAGACCGAGCCCACCCTTAGGCTTTTGAGCCTGTAATGTAGA
>JAJRSM010000079.1 GCA_024278765.1 Deltaproteobacteria bacterium
ACCTACAGAGAAGAGGTACTCGATATGTACGTCTTTAGATACCTAAGTGAAGTACGCGAGATAACCGAAGATTGGATAACTGAATACAACGAAGAGAGGCCTCACGAATCGCTTGGGAACTTGACTCCGGCAGAGTATCTGTCGGAACACTTAAAACAGGAAAACTCTAATTTAGACTGGTGCTAAATAAGGGAGGTTTACAACAGGACAACAGCATCCTTAAACTACACAGCACATTTCTAAAATAAATAACAACAAGAAAACCTTATTATTTCACCTATATACAATCTATAGATGTCAAGTGTTTGAAATTACTAATTATAGTGCCTGTTATCACAGCGTTAATCTGTGCTATACTTCAAACATATTTGAGCTAGTAATACATCCAACTGCGAGACACAACACCGCGAGACACCATCAGAAATGTACTTTAAATTAAGGGTACATAAAAGAATATACATGAGGTTGAGAGATGGAAGCGATACGTCAAGGGTTGGGCAAGAGGATACGATTCCTCAGAAAGTCAAAAAAACTGACTCAAGAGCAGCTTGCTGAAAAAGCTGGCCTCTGCTATAAGTACATCGGTGAGATAGAACGCGGCGAGGTAAATCCGAGCCTGAAATCAATGGTTGAAGTCGCCACGGCACTTGACGTAAATATACAAAGTCTCTTCCCCACAGAAGACGACATACTACCTAAGATATCACACAAAGAACTCAAGACGATTAAAGAAGCCGTCACAATACTTAGCAGGACCTTTAAAAAGCTATAGAGCCTTGTCCATTAATACCTGAGGTAAAACTCCCCACTCTACTTATGGTAAGATCACAGCCATACTAGTCGTGCCTCTACGCCGAGATCCGGATAAAAAACCTAAAGCGATAATCAGAACTTGACAATAAGGTTTTAAGGGCAGTATGCTTAAGGCTATGGTCCGGTTATAAAAGCATATAAACAAACCACGGGCACGTCCTTCATAGGCATGCTTGCCAGAGATGGTCGCGCAAAGGTTTCACCTTAAACAGCCAAGAGCGGAGCATGAGTTGAAGACCATAATCTTTCTCGCTATAGGCGGCACTGCCGGCACACTGCTCCGGTACTGGCTCTCGACGCTTGTCCAGAGCACAAGCAAGGGGACGCTGCCAATAGGAACATTCACCGTCAATATGCTTGGCTGCTTTCTCTTTGGTGCGATCTGGTCCTTGGCAGAAGGACGCATTACACTTTCCCCGCATCTGCGCCTCCTAATCCTTGTCGGCTTTATGGGGGCCTTTACTACATTCTCTACCTTTGCCTTTGAATCAGGCTCGCTCCTGCGCGACTCTCAGTTCACGGCTGCGATAATAAATATATTCGCTCAGAATATCATAGGGGTAATCGCCCTGCTGCTGGGTATAGCTCTGGGCAGGCTCATATAAATTTTACCTAAATAAACAATCTAAAAAAATAAACCAACTACACTGTGCTAATATATAAATATGATAATAGGCGTTCCTAAAGAGATAAAAGATAATGAGTTTCGCGTAGCAATGACTCCTTCTGGTGCCGCAAGCCTTATAAGGGCCGGGCACACGGTTCTTATTGAAAAAGACGCCGGTACAGGCAGTTCCTTTACCGATGCCGAGTACCAAGAGGGCGGAGCCAGTATCATCGACTCTGCTGGGCAGGTCTACGCTGACTCCGAACTAATCGTTAAGGTAAAAGAACCTATGGCAACGGAACACCAGTACCTGCGCCCAGGCCTTACGCTCTTTACCTTCCTGCATCTTGCCGCAAACAAAGACCTGACCCAGGCCCTGCTGGATAGCAAGACCACCGCTATCGCCTACGAGACCGTTGGCGAACATGACGGCTCAATGCCCATTCTTCGCCCAATGAGCGAGGTCGCTGGCAAGCTCGCCGTTCAGACCGGTGCGGATTGCCTTTTAAAGACCCACGGGGGGCGCGGCATCTTGCTTGGCGGCGTAACAAACGTAGAGCGCGGCAAGGTCGTAATAATAGGGGCAGGCACGGTAGGGGTAAACGCACTGCAAGTAGCCTTTGGCCTAGGGGCAAACGTCACCATAATCGACATAAATGAAGACAACCTCGCGGAGATCAACGAGATCTTTGGCGAGATGGTAACGACCATAAAATCTAGCCCCAAAAGCATTGAAGAGGCCGCAATTGACTGCGATCTGCTTATCGGAGCCGTACATATTGCAGGCGCACGCACGCCGGTACTTGTACCGGCCTCGCTCGTTAAAAAGATGAAAAAAGGTAGCGTTATCCTTGACATAGCCGTAGATCAAGGAGGCTGCGTCGAGACAATACACCCGACTACGCACTCAGACCCAACCTATGAGGTAAACGGAGTCATACACTACGGAGTCTCCAATATGCCCGGGGCCGTACCTAGGACCTCGACACTAGCACTGACCGCCGTCACACTCCCGTTTATCCAGATACTGGCTGACTACGGCATTAGAAAAACCCTCAAAAAAGACCTCTCCATCAAAAGCGGGCTAAACATAATCGATGGCAAGGTCTGCCACAAGGGTGTCTCTGATGCCACAGAACTACCATATACCCACATAAATGATCTCCTTTAAGTAACATCCTAAGTAACTTCCAAGACCCCAAACAAGAACCATACCCCCCTCTTAAATACCAGAGCCTCAAATGTACCTTAACCAAACCTTGAATCCTAATTAAAGCCCTGTAATTATGGGCCTTTAACCTTGACTCAGAGTGCTAAATAAGTTAATTTTACATATTAATCAGGACTCTCAGTAATGTAGCCAAAAGATGGCTCGAGAGGGCGGCGAAAAAGCCCTGAATGACTTTTTCCAGTTTCACGTCACTGACTATCAAGGAGCAGTATGAGCAAGGGCCAACCTAAAGTAAAACTCAGCCAAGAACAAAGAAACCGACTCGATAAGTTGGCACGTCTAAGAGATGCCGGAATAAACCCATTTCCAAATGACTTTAAACCCGCGATGACCTGCGCTGCGGTTACAGCCGAGTACAACGACAAAAACGCAGAAGAACTCTTGGAGCTAAAGGCAGAGTGCAGCATCGCCGGTCGGATAATGGCACTTAGAAAATTCGGCAAGGCCGCCTTCGTCCACATACAGGATCAGAGCGGCAAGCTACAGATATATTTTAAAAGAGAAGAGCTGCCGGAAGATATGTGGTTTATCTTTAAGGCAAGTGACGTTGGCGATATAGTTGGCATAACAGGCACGCCTTTCCGCACCAAAACAGACGAGCTGACCCTTGACGTAAAGACCATAAAGATGCTAACCAAGGGGCTCTCTCCGCTACCGGAAAAATGGCACGGCCTGAAAGACATAGAAGCGCGTTACCGCCAGCGCTACGTCGACCTGATCGTCAACCCTGATTCGCGCGACGTCTTTAAAAAACGTACCGAGATTATCCGCCACATAAGGGAGTTCCTGCACGACAGGGGCTACACCGAGGTCGAGACCCCGATGATGCAGATTATCCCCGGCGGGGCAGCGGCAAAACCCTTTAAGACACATCACAACGCGCTGAGCACAGATATGTATCTGCGTATAGCTCCAGAATTATACTTGAAAAGACTAGTCGTCGGTGGCATTGAACGCGTCTTTGAAATAAACAGGAATTTTCGCAATGAAGGCGTATCGACCCGGCACAACCCGGAGTTCACGATGCTTGAGTTCTATCAGGCCTACGCGACCTTTGAAGACCTAATGGATATGACCGAAGAACTAATCGGCGGTTTGGTAGAAGAGATTCACGGCAAGCGCAGCCTTACCTATCAGGGCCAAGCCCTGAACTTTGCAAGCCCATGGGATAGAATCACAGTCAAAGAGGCCGTTGTTAAATACGGAGACCGTGGGCAAGAGATAATAACCGATGAAAAAGCCGCCTATGACTACCTGCGAGAGCTCAACCCGAAGACTCCCGAAGGCCTTGGTCACGGCAAGGTCTTAATCGAGATATTCGAGCACGTTGCAGAGCCCAGATTCGTACAACCGACCTTTGTCACGCATTACCCTACCGAGGTCTCTCCGCTGTCCAGAATGAACGAAGAAGATCCGTCGGTCACCGATAGGTTTGAGCTAATAGTAAACGGCAATGAAATAGCAAATGCCTTTAGCGAGCTTAACGACCCGATAGACCAGCGTGCGCGTTTTGAGGCTCAAGTCGCAGAGCGCGAGGGCGGTGACGACGAAGCACAGCGCATGGACGAAGACTTCCTGCGAGCCCTTGAGTACGGCATGCCACCAACGGCTGGAGAAGGTATCGGCATCGACAGGCTCGTCATGCTCCTGACTGATTCACCGTCTATCCGCGACGTAATACTCTTCCCGCTAATGCGCGAAGAAGGTGCGGCGCAGACCAAGGGCCAATCAAAAAAGACCTCTGAAAAAGCTAAAAGCGAAAACCCTAAAACAGAAGAAACTGCAACTCAGATTAAAGCTGTAGCACCAGAGAAAGAAAACACTTAAACTCCAATCGGAGCAATATGTCTTACGAATGGTTTGTGGGCCTGCGCTACCTGAAGGCCAAAAAAAAAGCGACCTTTGTCTCGGTCATAACGATTATATCGGTACTTGGCATAACCGTAGGTGTCACAGCACTTATAATAGTCTTGTCGGTTATGACCGGCTTTGAAGAGGAGCTTAAATCAAAGATCCTCGGAATAAATGCACACGTGGTCGTCACCGAACTTGGCGGCAGCATGACTGATTACGAGCTTATAAGCTCTAAAATAAAAGAAAGCAAAGAGGTTATCGGAGCCTCGCCGTTCATATACCGTCAAGCAATGCTCTCGGCACCGGGCGGTGTCGTAGGGGTGATAATCAGGGGGCTCGACTCAACAAGTGTAGCCGAGGTCACAGAGTTGCCGGCACGTATTAAGTCCGGCTCACTCGAGGACCTTAACCCGAGTTTCAAAGAGGCCGCTGAGCAAGGACAACTTCCAGGCATTGTCCTTGGCTCGGAGCTTGCAAAGGGCCTTGGCGTATGGACCGGAGACGAACTTAACGTAGTAGCCCCTATGAGCAACACAGGCGGCGCACTCGGAGCGAGCACTCCGCGGATGGCAAAATTTTATGTCGCAGGCATCTTCGAGCTTGGCATGTATGAATACGATTCCAACCTCGCCTTTATATCGATTGGAAACGCCCAGAGCTTTTTTCGTCTAGGCGATAGCGTCACAGGCATAGAGGTAAAGGTAGAGGACGCTTACCACGCCGAGCGAACCAAAAAAGACCTGCAAGAAAACCTCGGTGCTCTGTACCCGGTAAGGTCTTGGAAGGATATGAATAAAAACCTCTTCTCGGCACTTAAACTAGAAAAGGTAGCGATGTTTATAATACTGATGCTTATAATAATGGTTGCGGCCCTTAATATAATCAGCACTCTTATTATGGTCGTAATGCAGAAGAGTAAAGAGATTGCGATACTAAAGAGCTTGGGGGCGACATCGGGCAGCATCATGAAAATATTTATGATAGAGGGCGTAATAATCGGATTGGTCGGCACTATACTGGGTACGATCATAGGGGTAAGCGGCGCACTGAATATAGAAGGCATAATGGGGCTCATCGAGGGTATCTTTAACTTTAAGATCTTGCCGCCAAGTGTCTATTACATAGACCGCTTCCCGTCAAAGGTAGAGCCTGGCGTTGTGGCAATGATCATCGTGGCCTCTCTGGTGATAAGCTTTCTTGCAACTATTTATCCGTCGTGGAAGGCATCAAGGTCTGACCCTGTAGAAGGGCTCAGATACGAATAAACGGTACTGGGGCTATGGAACATATAAGACTGAGCAGAGTTAAAAAACACTACCAGAAAGGCGACAGCGAAGTATGTGTTTTAAATGGCATAGACCTCTCCATAGATATCGGCGATACGGTCGCCATAGTAGGTGCGTCGGGGGCCGGTAAGAGCACCCTCTTAAATATTATAGGCGCCCTAGACAGGCCAAGCAGCGGTGAGGTCTTTTACAAAAACGAATCCGTCTTTACCCAAGACGATAATAAACTAGCAGCATTTAGAAATAAAAAAGTAGGCTTTGTCTTCCAGTCTCACCACCTGCTACCCGAGTTTAGTGCCATAGAGAACGTCATGCTGCCTGCAATGATCGGTGGCAGCGGCAACCACGCAGCGGCTCGCGCAAGAGCAGGGACCCTGCTGCGTGACGTCGGGCTTGGTGCTAGGCTCGACCACCGCCCCGGTGAATTATCCGGGGGTGAACAACAAAGATGTGCGATAGTGCGCGCCCTTATGCAAGAACCAGAGGTATTACTCGCAGACGAGCCTACAGGCAATCTGGACTCAAATACCGGGCGCGAAGTATTTAAGCTGCTACTCGAACTTAACAAAGAAAAAAACATAACACTACTTATAGTAACGCATAACGAAGAACTTGCTAGCAAGATGAGCATACGCCTAACCATGCAGGACGGAAATATTAAGACTACTACTTAACTCAACTACGCTAATACTGTCTGTTGCGATTAATATCCCTTAGACAGTTGGAGGTCAAGACTTGAATTTTTCTCTGGTAGCAAAGAACTATAAACGCACCGCATTGCTGATAGCTATATTTTTCACATTAACCATACCAGCACTTATCTTAACGCCGACAAGCGTTAGAGCGGCAACACCGACCACTGCGGTAAAGGTCGTCATAATGCCATTTACCATCAACTCGATGGAAGATATAAGTGTTGAACGCAAAGAGCTAATGGAACAGATAGCATCGGCACTAGATGAGAGCGGTGCCTCTATAACAGGGATGGCAGAGATCAAGAGACTTTTTCTTGATAAAGGCATAACACGCTTTACTGAAAAAGACGCCTTGACCGTTGCCCGCAAAAGTGGAGCTGAGTTTGCGATTATCGGATCGGTCACACTGCTTGGCGAGACCTACTCGACCAACTGGCGCATTCTGAAGATAAAAGACTCAAGACTATTGCGTTTTTACCATCGCAGCTCCCCGTCACTTAGCTCACTTTCACGTGAGGTCTCCGAGACCTCTGACTCTATGCTGAAAAGAATGATGCAGGAGCGTAGCGCCGGCGCAGCCACACTAAAAACAAACACACTGGTTGCCGTAACGGTTACCGGCAACAGGCGGATGGGCGACGAAGGAATACTGAGAAATATAAAGAGCCACGCTGGCAATGATTTTTCCGCCGAAGAGGTCAAAGACGACATTTATACAATCTTTTCAATGGGCTACTTTGATGACGTAATAGCCGACTTGAAAGAAACCAAAGCAGGATTGAGACTTAACTTTAAGGTCGCGGAAAAGCCCTTTGTCAAAAACGTTACCATCGTAGGAAATGAGCACCTTAGCCAAGAGACCCTTAATGATAATATGACCATAAAGAAGAATACTATCCTCAACCATCCCGCCATAATGGAGAATGCTGAGATTATCAGACTACTCTACCTTCAGGACGGATATTACCTGGCCAGTGTTTCACCCGAGATCACGGTTGAGGGCCTTGACGCGACCGTGACTTTTAACGTCAAGGAAGGGCCAATGGTCAAGATCCAGAGGCTAACATTTATAGGAAACAAGGCCTTCTCCACAAGAAAATTAAAGAAACTACTTAAAACAAAGGAATCCAGTCCCATCTCTTTTGTAACCGGATCGGGCAACTTCAACGAGTATATCTTTGAGCAAGACTTAAGAAAACTCATGAACTACTACTATGATCGCGGCTATATGAAGGCCGAAATAATAGATAAAAAAGTCCTGCTCACAGAAGACAAGAAGTGGTTCTACATAACTATCACCCTATCAGAGGGTAACCGTTATCGCATTAACTCTGTCAAGATAGAAGGCGATATCGTCACGGATAAAAAGAATATTATCAAGGCACTTGATATAAAAATAAAAACTATCTTTGATAAGAGTGCGCTTAAAAAAGGTATCGCGGCACTTACGGAGCTCTACGGAGACAAGGGCTTTGCCAATGCCGTCTTTAACACAAAAACCGACTTGGACACTGAAAATAAGACTATCGCACTAACGATAGAAATAAAAAAAGGCGTACCCGTATATATCGAACGCATAAACATAGTCGGCAACACACGCACGCGTGACAAAGTTATAAGAAGAGAACTTGAGTTTTCCGAAGGCGACCTCTTTTCATCTACAAAACTTAAAGAAAGCAGGAAGAACGTTAAAAGGCTCGGCTACTTTGAGAGCGTCGAGATAGAAAAGAGCCCGGGGGCAGCATCAAACAGGCTCAAACTCGACGTAGACGTGATGGAGCAACCAACAGGCGCGATATCCTTCGGTGTTGGCTATAGCACCTCAGAGAAGATCATTACAAACGCCTCAATATCACAGAACAACTTCCTTGGCACAGGACTAAAGCTGAACCTCAACGGAACGCTGAGTGCCCGCAGTTCAAATTACGTCTTCAGCATCACCGAACCGTGGCTCTTCAACAAACCACTGTCGGCAGGTATAGACCTCTTTGATACCTCAAAAGAATATCCTGACTTCTCAATCGACAGGCAAGGACTAGCCCTACGCTTCGGCTTCCCTATCAGCAAAAGAACGACCAGAGGGTTTATAACCTATCGGTACGAAAAAACCGATGTAACCGATGTAAGAGCCAATGCATCCAAGACCATCAGAGATCAAGAAGGCAATAGTAAGGTAAGCAGTATTACACCTTTTATCAAACACGACAGCCGCGACGACATGTTCTTCCCTACAGAAGGAAAAATAATGACTTTTTCAACAGAATTTGCAGGCAGTTTTCTCGGCGGCAACAAAGATTACGTAAAGCACGAGGTCTCTGCAGTGACCTTCATTTCTATGCCGTGGGATACGGTCTTCTCTGTTCGCGGAATACTGGGATATGCATACAGTCTTGATAGCGATGAAGAGGTGCCGATCTTTGAAAAGTACTACCTGGGCGGCATAAACTCCCTTAGAGGTTATGAATCGCGCACTATCGGTACAAAGGACAGTGTTACCGGCGAGATCCTGGGCGGCGACAAAAAAGTTCTATTGAATACCGAAATCGTCTTCCCAATACTACCGCAGGAAAGATTCCGGGGAGTCGTATTCTTTGATATTGGCAATGCCTTTGATGGGTCATTTAAAGCATCGGAGTTAAGAAAGGGTGTCGGAGTTGGCATCAGATGGTTCTCACCGATGGGCCCGATAAGGCTGGAGTGGGGCTTCAACCTTGACCAGCAAGACGATGATGAAAGCTCGGTTTGGGAGTTTACAATCGGCAGTATGTTCTAAAACATCTGCACATAAAAGACACATAATACCGACTAAAACGGCAAAGGAGAGATATAATGAAAAAATTTATAGTACTAGCAGCACTTTTAATGATGGTCTTTTCCACGCACGCCATCGCGGCAGATGTAAAGATCGGCTACGCCAACCTGCAACGCGCCCTTAACGAATCAGAGTCGGGCAAGAGAGCAAAGACCTCTATTAAAGCAGAGGCCGAGAAGTACCAGAAAGAAATTACAGCTAAGGAAGATAAACTCAAAGCACTAAAGGACGAGATAGACAAGAAGATAGCAGTCTGGAACAAAGAAACAAAAGCTGCTAAAGTCAATACCTTCCAGACTGGTCTTAAAGATCTGCAACAGACCACACAAAAATACGATACCATACTTAAAAAGGCAAAAGCACAGAGCGAGGCGACTATCATCAACGAACTAAGAGAGATTATACAGACCATCGCTAAAAAGAAAGGCTATACATTCGTTCTGGAGTCCTCTGCAGGTGCTATCCTTTACGCACCGGAGAATAGCAATATGACCGACGAGCTCATTAAGAAGTACAACAAAAAGACACGCTAAGAGGCGATTTGACTAAGAACAAGACAATTAAAGAGATCGCATCACTAATAGGCGCAGAGCTTCTCGGCGACGCGAAGCTCTGCGTAAATGATGTGGCATCCATAGAAGACGCAGGGCCCGAGGATATTACCTTTGCAGCGACGCGGCGTAATTTCACCGGCGCAACAACAAGCCTTGCCGCTGCCATTATCGTACCCACAGGCTCGCCAGAGGTCCAGGGTAAGACCTTACTGCTGGTCGAGAATCCAACCAGTGCCTTTGCCGCTGTAATAGATCTTATACGCCCGCTTATCCACCCCGGCCCAGGCATAGATGCCAACGCCTCTATTAAAGAGACTGCTACTATCGCAGCAGATGCCTCAATAGGGGCATCTGCGATCATCGAGGACAATACAAAAATAGCCGCGGGCGTTGTTATTTACCCGGGGGTCTATATTGGCAAAAACTGCACCATCGGAGAAAAGACTATAATCTATCCAAATGTCACAATAATGGAAGACACTATAGTTGGTAGCAACGTAATAATACACCCGTCCGCTGTTATTGGTAGCGACGGCTATGGCTACGCCAGAGTAGGGACAAAAAACATCAAGATACCACAACGAGGCCGTGTCGTAATCAGCGACGAAGTCGAGATAGGTGCAGGCACTACGATAGACCGTGCGACCATCGGAGAGACTATAATCGGGCGCGGCACAAAGATAGACAACCTCACTCAGATTGCCCACAACGTAACAATCGGCGAAGACTCATTGATTGTCGCTCAGGTCGGCATATCCGGCTCCACAAAGGTTGGCAGCCGTGTTACTATAGCAGGTCAAAGCGGACTTGCCGGGCACATAGAGGTCGCCAACGACTGTATTATCGGAGCACGCTCAGGAGTCACCGGCAACATAAAAGAACGTGGCATATATACTGGTTACCCGCTTATGCCTCATTCCAGATGGCTCCGCACTCAGGGAGCCGCTGCAAAACTTCCTGAGATGAGAAAAAAACTATTAGATACTGAAGCACGTCTGCGAAAACTTGAAGAAAGATTACAGAAGATAGACGGCAAAGAAACCAAATAGCTTGCACCTAAAAAGTCTAAATTATTAGACGACTGAGAACCGCCTCTGATGGCAAAGGATTCTATCAACAGTAAAAGTTTTCTTTTAAAAATAACAAGCCTTCAACAACACTAAGCTATATTAGGTAATTAAGAGCCACCGAAGGTGGCAGAGAATTCGATCAACAGTAAAAGTTTTCTTTTGAAAACAGTAAGAGATCAACAACACTAAATTATATTAGGTAATTAAGAGCCGCCGAAGGCGGTGGGGAGAAGAATAGATGACAGAGCCGATTATCGAGATAAAAGAGATTCTTAGTATACTTCCGCATAGGTATCCATTCCTGCTTATCGATAAGATAGTCGAGTTTAAGACGAGCGTAAGCGCGACGGGGATAAAAAACGTCACCATGAACGAGCCGTTTTTTCAGGGGCATTTTCCTGGCAACCCAATAATGCCGGGAGTTCTTATCATAGAGTCAATGGCTCAGGTGGGAGGCATATTGGCATTTAAGAGTGCTGATGTAACAAACAAGGGCGTCTACTTCATGGGGATAGACAAGGCAAAGTTTCGTCGCCCTGTCGTCCCTGGAGACACTCTTGAAATAAACTTAGAGGTTACAAAAACTCGCGGTAAGATCTGGAAGTTCCACGGCAAGGCCCTTGTTGAAGGCAAGGTAGCTGCAGAGGCCGACCTTATGGCGACCATCGTAGATCTGTAAAAAATAGATTCCCTACGCAAGCATCAATACGTCTACGTTAAAGATCTAGGCCCTTAAAGGGCAAGGAAATATTTTAATTATCATGACTGAATCAACAAAGAAAAACACAGAGACCCGCTGCTGCCGTCAAGAGGTACAGGTTGACCCGCGCGCCGTGATTCATCCGAGCGCCGAGCTTGACTCGGGGGTACAGGTCGGGCCGTTCTCTGTAATAGGCGAAGGATCAAAGATAGGGAAAAATACAATCATAGGCCCTCACGTAGTTATAGGGGAGTGGACTGATATAGGTCAGGATAGCCATATATTCCAGTTTGCCTCAATCGGTGCGCCTCCTCAAGATCTAGGTTACAAAAACGAGCCGACAAAAACCATAATCGGAGACCGCAACGTAATCAGAGAGTTTGTTACTATTCATAGAGGGACGATCAAGGATAAAGCTAAGACGGTTATCGGCAATGACAACCTGCTTATGAACTACGTCCATATAGCCCATGACTGTACGGTTGGCAGCAATATCATCATGGCCAATAACGCCACGCTTGCGGGCCACGTAACCATTGAGGACCATGCCATCGTTGGCGGTCTTGTTGCCGTGCATCAGCACGTCAATATCGGAGCGTACTGCATAATCGGCGGAGCAAGTGCCGTTAGTAAAGACATCCCTCCATACGTAATGGCCGTCGGTAACCGCGCACACGTCTACGGACTTAACCGGGTGGGCATTAAAAGGCACGGCTTTAAAAGCTCGGAGCTGGACGATATCAAACGCTCCTACCACATACTCTTTAAATCATCGTTACGCCTCGGCGAGGCCGTAACAAAGCTCAAGGCCGAGCTACCCGACTCTATCCACGCAAAGCGTTTCCTGGATTTTATCGAGGACTCCAAGCGAGGGATAGCAAGAGAGCGGAGCACGGTCAAGCTCGAACATCACGATCAAATAGAAGACTAAGCGAGGCATTTACAGTGAAGACAATAAGGACTGCCGTTATAGGGACTGGATATCTGGGGAAGTTTCACGCAGAAAAACTTGCCAATCTGGAGGGCGTTGAACTCGTAGGTGTTGTTGATCTAGACCGGCAACGTGCTGGCGAGGTTGCCGGTGCAAACAAGACCCACGCCTATACTGATTATAAAGAACTCTTTGAATTGGTCGATGCCGTAACCATCGTTACTCCGACCAAGAGCCATTGCAGAATAGGCCTGGATTTTCTAAGTCGTGGCAAGGATGTCTTAATAGAAAAACCAATGGCGATCTCGCTTGATGAGGCAGAGAGCCTCATCCAAGCCGCTACGGATAACAACGCCGTACTTCAGATCGGACATCTAGAGAGATTCAACCCTGCTGTCATGGCATTGAAGGACAGAATACAGCAGCCACTATTTATCGAGGCTCAACGCCTATCTCCGTTCCCCAATAGGGCTCTGGATGTTGACGTAGTCCTAGACGTAATGATTCACGACATTGATATTATCTTGAACCTCGTCAGCTCCGAGATTAAGAGTGTAGATGCCGTCGGCATCCCTATTATAACCAACAAGGTAGATATCGCCAACGCAAGGCTAAAGTTCGAGAACGGCTGCGTGGCCAATGTCACGGCAAGCAGAGTAGCTACAGAGAGCCTGCGCAGAACAAAGATATTTCAACACGACTCACATATAACGATTGACTACGCCGCGCAACATATATCCATATCTAGCCTTGATACCCGCGACGATCAGAGTTCAGAGCCGAGTTCAACGATAACACGCCTGAGGCAGCTGGAGATAGAAGACCTTAACATCGAACGCAAGGATTCTTTAAGAGAAGAGATAAAATCGTTTATCGCTTGCTCACGCAACAGGAGCAAGCCACTGGTCTCGGGCTATGACGGCAAACGTGCTCTTGAAGTTGCCGGCAAAATTCAAGAGGCTGTCATGAAATCTCTAGAAGACTTCTCAACACTTGGCAAGGCCGGTGCTTGATTCTGAGCTATGCCAGCTCAATCACCGAGGTTCTCTTGCTGGAATAATCGACCTGCAGCTATCATTGCGTCCAGTGCGACCGTACCGCATGACCACTAAAGAGGCCTGCTGACCTATTACCTGTTATGGATAAAAAAATATTTATAATAAGCGGCGAGGCCTCGGGCGATCTGCACGGAAGCTCTCTTATGGCCGCGCTCAAAAGACTCATACCAGAGGTAAGCTTCATTGGCATGGGAGGACCTCTCATGCATAAAGAAGGACTTACCGGCCTTGATTCATCGGCTATAGCGGTAGTTGGTATCTTTGAAGTAGCAAAAAAACTCGGTGATATCAAAAGGGCCTTTAAGGGCCTTCAGCAAATGTTAGCGGGTGAGAGCTTTGACTGCATTGTGCTTGTAGATTACCCTGACTTCAACCTCCGCTTTGCCGCAAAGGCCAAGAAGCTTGGAGTACCGATTATTTACTACATAAGCCCACAGGTATGGGCCTGGCGTAAGAAAAGAATTTATAAAATCGCTAAACTTATCGACAAAATGTTAGTGGTCTTCCCTTTTGAAGAAGAACTGTATAAAAAAGTAGGCGTTGATGTCGAACACGTCGGACATCCACTTACAGAAAAAGCAGTATGCCCACTCACTAAAGAAGAGGCTGCCGAAAAATTAGGTATTACAGATAAGGGCCCGGGCATAACGGTTGCGATACTTCCCGGCAGCAGAACAGAAGAGATAGAGCGTCATCTCACGCCTATGATAGACGGCGTAGAGCTGGTACAGAAACGCCTTAATATCAAGATAAATATCCTGCTTCCCGTGGCCCACAGCCTGGACGTTAAGATTATAAAAAAAGCTATTAAGGACGCCACCGCTGATATAATTTTAGTAACCGATGATACGTACTCGGTGCTCAGGGCCGCTGACGCGGCCCTTGTCGCAAGCGGGACGGCAACCCTTGAGACCGCTCTGATAGGCACGCCGATGGTTATAGTCTATAAGCTATCCGGGACGACCTTCTTTATCGGCAAACGCCTGATTGGGATTAAAAACGTCGGGTTGCCAAATATAGTAGCAGGTAAGAAGATAGTCGCAGAACTTATCCAAAACCAAGCAACGCCAGAGAATATCGCAGATGAACTTATAGCCTTACTAACAAATAAAGACAAACGAGCTACAATGCAGAAAGAATTTAAAGAGATTAAAGATAAACTAGGCGACGGCTCCGCAGCGACTCGCGCGGCGATTTCAATTGCTGGCGTGATCAACAGTTCATCAGCACACGAGACCACCAGACCATGAAGATATACCTAAGATTACTAAAATACATTCGTCCGTACTCGGCCAAACTCACAGCGGCGATTATATGCATGCTGCTCTTTGCACTAACAAACGGCGCTCTGGCATACCTGCTCGGTCCTGCCCTTAAGACCCTCTTTGACTCCAAGAGCGGCAATGAAGCGGCCAGTGCTGGCAGCCTTATCCCTTTTGATATAATAACGGTCGCCCCTGAAAACCTCGCGTTTGTCGTACCTGTTTTGATTGTTATACTTGCCGTTATAAAAGGTTTTTCATCTTACGGCAATACATATTATATGGGTTTTATCGGCCAGCGAGTTATAGCCGATGTTCGTATGTCGCTCTACAACCACATTCTGCGACTTCCTATAGGCTACTTTACAAAGAACCCTACCGGGACGCTGACCTCCAAGCTTACAAGTGATGTCAATATGCTTCAAAAAACCACGGCCTCGGCCCTGACCCACGCAATGAAGCAGGGCTTCACTATGATAATACTGGTCATAGTAATCCTCTCGCTCGACTGGCAGCTTGCGATACTCGCCTTTGTAGTCTTTCCAATAGCCGTCTATCCTGCCATTCGTCTGGGCCGTACAATGAAACGTGCCTCTAAGAAAGGGCAGATGACGATGGGCTCTATGACCTCGCTGCTATACGAGGCTATAAGCGGGATACGGATAGTCAAGGCCTTCTCAATGGAGAAGTACGAGACCGATAAGTTCAGCAAAGAGAATGAAACCTTTACGAGGTATATGATCAAAACGGTCAAGGTACGCGGCATTTCAACGCCTTTGATGGAGACTCTCGGGGCTGTGGGCTTTGCTCTCACTATCTTATACGCTACCTACCGGATAAGCAACGGCACGCTCAAGCCCGAGAACTTTATATCTTTCTTTGCCGCTACCCTTATGCTGTATCAGCCGCTAAAGGCCCTAAACGGCGTACACCTGAATATTCAGCAGGGCATTGCCTCGGCGCAGCGTATCTTCGAGGTTATAGACACGCCGAGTGAGCTGGAGCTCAGTCTTTCTGCAACTACCGGCACACCAACGACTCTTACTGCGATTAACTCTTCGGTAGAGATACGCAATATGAGCTTCAGTTACGGAGACCGCCAGATAATAAACAACCTCAGCCTGCTAGTTAAAAAAGGCGAGAAGGTCGCTCTGGTCGGCTCAAGCGGAGCCGGTAAGACCACACTCGTCAATCTTATACCGAGGTTCTATGACCCTTGCTCTGGGCAAATACTGATAGACGGCACCGATATAAAAAAGATAACAATAAAGAGCCTTCGTGAACAGATCTCGGTCGTCTCTCAAGAGATCATTCTCTTTAACGATACCATACGCAACAATATTGCATACGGGCGAGAAGAAAAAAGCCTTGAAGTCGTAAAGGCCGCGGCAGGGGCGGCAAACGCAGACGCCTTTATCGAGCGTCTTCCAAAGGGCTACGATACCGTCATAGGAGAGCGCGGCATAACTCTCTCTGGCGGAGAGCGTCAACGCATCTCAATAGCAAGGGCTATACTAAAGAACGCGCCACTGCTTATTATGGACGAGGCGACATCATCGCTTGACGCAGAAAGCGAATTTGAGGTACAAAAAGGACTGGACAACCTGATGACAGGGCGCACAACCTTTGTAATCGCCCACAGGTTGTCTACGGTCAAGAATGCTGATAAGATAGTCGTCCTATCCGGCGGCGAGATAATAGAGACAGGACGTCACGACGAGCTCTTGGATAAAGACGGTGAATACTCACGGCTATATAAACTACAGTTTCGCGACAATGACGATAGTAAAGAGGCATAGATTGCAAAAGACCTTTAAAAAAAGAATACTCCAGAAACTTACCGTATTGCTCGGCCCGCTAATTGGCAGAACTGCGATCAGATTTATAGCCCTTACCATGCATATAACCTACATAGGTTTTGAGCCTTATAAAAAGCTCATCAACGGTGGTGGTGGTCATATACTTGCCTTCTGGCACGGCAGACTCATGATGATGCCATACGGTTATAAAGGCAAAGGCGTTACGGTCCTTATAAGCCAGCACCGTGATGGAGAGCTGATAGCCAGAACCATACAGGGCTTTGGCATCGAATGCGTAAGGGGTTCGAGCACACGAGGCTGGCTCGGCGGGGTCAAAGGCATGCTGAAAGCCGTCAAAGCCGGGCGCGACCTAGCTATAACCCCGGACGGCCCTCAGGGCCCTCGCTATAAAGCCCAGATGGGTGCGGTAACTATTGCTGCTCGCACAGGACTACCGATAATACCAATGGCCTTCGGTGCCTCTAAAAAAAAACTCTTAAATCTTGGGACGCATTTATCATACCCAAGCCATTTTCTAGGGGTGTCTTTATCTGCGCCGACCCCATAAGGGTCTCCAGGGGCGACTCCTCAGAAACGCTTGAGGCGGCACGCCAAGAGCTGGAAAAAAGACTTAACGAGACGACCCAAAGGGCCGATAGCTACTTTGATTAAAAAACCAGCACTGCTGCGATCATACCAGCTTTTCGCGGTCATGCCGCCTTACGACGCTCACCTCGTCGCCACAGGCGGCGAGGTTTACTAATGTATATACTCTACGATATCTTCTTATACCTAGCCTCACTCGTCTTTATTCCGATCTTTATCATCAAGATGATAAAGACCGGTAAATACCGCGCCGGCAATCTAGAACGCCTTGGTTTTATAAGTCGCACTAAGACTAGTCGCGTAACGGGCAACCGTACGATCTGGGTCAATGCGGTATCAGTAGGTGAGACAAAGGCCGTATTACCTCTGCTGCGTACCTTCCGCGCTCAACATCCGGATATAAAAATTGCACTCTCGACCAACACAAAAACAGGACAAGAGGTCGCCCGGAAAGAAGCCAGCGACCTGATAGACCTGCTCTTTTACTATCCCTTTGATTATTCCTGGGTCATCAAGCGAGTTCTTAATCAACTAAGGCCAGAGGCTTTTATTGTTGTTGAAAAAGAGGTCTGGCCAAATACGATGCGCCTCACAAAAGATCGCGGCATACCGTCTATTGTCGTAAACGGAACGATCTCCGATAAATCCTTTAAGAACTATAAAAAAATCCCATTTATTTTTAAAGATACCTTCGCCAACATCAGGGCCTACTGCGCACGAACAGAAGAAGACCGCAGAAAGGCACAAAAACTCGGCACCTCCTCGGTGATACTGACCGGCGACCTTAAATTCGACTCCACGCCCCCGGCACTATCTGAATCTGAAAAAACAACGCTCGCAAAAAAACTCTTCATAAAAAAAGACGAGGTCATCATCATTGCCGGCAGTACCCACAAGGGCGAAGAAGAAATAATCCTGCGCAGCTTTAAAGAGCTTAAAAAAGACCATCCCAAGCTCAGATTAATTCTCGCCCCTCGCCACCCCGAAAGGTTCATTGAGGTAGCTAAACTTCTAGCTTCAATGCAGCTTGATTACATAAAGCGCAGCCTTATAAACGAGACCAATAGCCGCTCTCCTGCCGATGTCATTCTCTTGGATACTATGGGTGAGCTTGGTCTCCTATATTCACTTGCGACCATTGCATTTATCGGTGGATCTTTGGTGGACGGTATCGGAGGGCACAACCTGCTGGAGCCTGCCTTCTTCTCCAAGCCTGTCATCTACGGCCCTTATATTGATTCTTGCCTCTCTATGGCTGAGCTACTTGAGGCAGAAGGCGGCTCCATACGTATTACCGAGACAACCCTGACCAGCGCCCTCGACGACCTCTTAACCGACGCAGAGGGCGCTGCCAAGATGGGTGCTTCCGCCTACCTTGCAGCCATAAGCGGCACAGGGGCGACAGAGAAGACCCTGGACGTCATAAACTCTCTTATCTAACCACGACAACGACAGGGAACGCTTGCATGGAAAAATCTTTTAAAGATAAAATAGATGAAATCATCTGGGACGAGAGCACAGGGGCTTTCCAATTCCCTCTACTCACTATCATATCTTTTATATATTGCCTGCTTACCAGAGCAAGGCTACTTCTTTACAAGGCCAAAATCCTAAGATCAAAGAAGCTCCCCTGCCCCGTTATATCGGTCGGTAATATCACGACAGGGGGGACAGGTAAAACGCCAATCGTCGCGGCCCTCTGCCATATGCTTACAGCAAAAGGGCTAAGCGTAGTCGTCCTGAGTCGAGGCTACAAACGTCAAAGTAGCGGAACCAAAGTCGTCTCGGATAAAAACTCCGTCCTGCTGGATGTTAAAGAAGCCGGAGACGAACCCTACCTGCTCGCGAAAAAATGCAAAGGCACTCCGGTTATCGTCGGCTCTGACCGCTTCCAGTCCGGCACGTTGGCGGTAAAGCGGTTCTCTCCAGACCTGATAATTCTAGACGACGGCTACCAGCACATAAAGCTCAAGCGGGACCTTGACCTCTTGCTCTTTGACGCAGTACGCGCAATGGGTAGTGGACGAATGCTACCAAGAGGGCCGCTGCGCGAGCCGAAATCATCGATACGCAGGGCCGATATTATTATGATTAAAGGTAAGGGCAAACTTCAACAAACACACAGCTTTGAGCAAAAGACCTTTACCTTTAACTACGCACCGACCAAACTCATTGATCTAGCCGGCTACAAGTCGCCCGGCTTAAATACCCTTAGAGGTAAAAAGGTCCTTGCCTTATCAGCACTTGCCAGTAACGAGTCCTTCTACCTTTCCCTAGTAAGTTGTGGCGCAAAGATCGTAGAGACACTCAGCTACCCTGACCACCACTGGTTTCTACCAACAGATATTGCCCATATAAAAGAATACGCAAAAGACCTGGACCTTATAATCACGACCGAGAAAGACCTGGTCCGCCTCGATCCCTCTGATTTTTCAGAGTTTACCGTCCTTGCCCTGGCCATCGAGGCCCGGATAACCAACGCAAGCGATCTTTTAAAGATTATAGAGTCAAAGCTTCCTTAAAAAACAAATAAGCGCAGACGCATCAAGGCTTGCAGAAAATACTAATTGTGCTAAAATATAGATGTAAAAAGATACACCCAGTTAATTAAGCTTGATTAAACGTTGCCCGAAGTAACGCGAGTGCACGTACGAACCAACCGTTGGAGGCTTGAGGGTTTCCAGATCTTAACGGTGGGAAAGCACTTCGAGGCAACGTTTTTTTATATCCAAAACAAGACTCCATAAACATAGTTATCAACCTTACTAATAATTCTACTTAATAATATATCCACCTGATTTGGAAGGGGATAGGGGGCTACGCCCCTTTAAATCCATAAACATAGTTATCAACTTTACTAGACTTAATAATATATCCACCTGATTTGGAAGGGGATAGGGAGCTTCGCCCCTTTAAATCCAGGTGGGGTTAAATTACCTTATAACCTGATAAACTGCTTACCAGAATTTTACAAATTAGGAAGGGGATAGGGCCCGGTGGCCCTGCGGGTCTTCAAAACCCGATAGTCGCCTTGACAGGGGACTGGAGGGTTCGACTCCCTCCCCCTTCCGCCAAAGATTAAAACAATCCTTCTGACCCACCCTCAAATACTCACTTGTCAATCCCGCTGATAATTCATATAATAACTCGACCAAATAATATGTAATAACTATTAACAACAACGGAGAGCTAATCTATGCAAACCGAACACAACGAACTACTGGAAATACTATATAAAAGATCCTTTCGCTATGACCCTGACCATGGCTTTAAATTATCATCGGGTGGGACAAGCGATATATATGTGGACGTGAAAAAAACCGTCCTAAGTGCAGAAGGCATAATGCTTGTCGGCAAGGCCATCTTTAAAAAGATAAAAGACGACAACATCGGCGGCATCGGCGGCCTGACACTTGGCGCAGATCCGCTGGCCTATACCACGGCCTATACGTCGTGCCTAACAGGGAAACCACTAGACGTCTTTATAGTTCGTAAAGAACCAAAGAAGCACGGCACGCAACGCGCTATCGAAGGTTCACTGGAAAAAGGCGCACGTGTTGTCGTAGTAGACGACGTTATAACCACAGGCGGAGCTACTATAAAGGCGATAGAAAGCGTACTGGAGGCGGGCTTTACCGTTGTAAAGGCCGTCGTCCTCGTAGACCGTCAAGAGAAAAATGGTAGGCAGAATATTGAAAAATACTGTCCAGTAGAATCAGTCTTTACCAGAGAAGACCTACTCGGGCTTCAAGCCAAAGCCAACTCTTAATAGATCCTAATCAGGAGTATTTAATGCAGCCTAAAGACAGAATTATCTTTCCACTGGACCTGCCAACCTCAAGCGAGGCACTGGGTTTTGTCAGGCTCTTAAAAGACCACGTAGGTGTCTTTAAGATCGGGCTGGAGCTCTTTGTAGCCGAAGGCCCGGCCATTGTCGAGGCCGTAAAAAAAGAAGCCCCCAACGCCAAGATCTTCCTTGATATGAAGTTCCACGACATACCAGAGACCGTAAGGCGAGCGCAGCGAGCCGCAACTAATCTGGGCGTTGATTTCATAACCGTCCACTGCGACGGAGGTGCCGAGCTACTTTACGCAGCCGCTACTGAAGCTGGTAGCGCAAAGGTCCTTGGCATAACCGTCCTTACCAGTACCGGTGCAGATGAACTAGCAGCCGCAGGACTACGCCCTGACTTGTGCGACCCAAAGCAGCTCGTCCTGCACCGCGCAGCCCTTGCAAAAAAAACCGGCCTTTCGGGCGTGGTATGTTCAGGCCTTGAGGTAGCAGCCATAAAGGAAAAATTTGCCTCTGAACTTATTACCGTCACACCTGGAATAAGACTTCTAACAAATGACGTAAAAAGTGACGATCAAAAAAGAATTGTAACACCCACCCAGGCCGTCCAAAACGGTGCAGACTATATCGTTATCGGCAGACCTATCAGAGACGCTCCAGACCCGGCCCTGATTGCCACCAAGATAGCCCTTGAAATTAAAAATGCAAACACCCCTTAAAATATACTTTAAATTACATTTAGCACCACACAACCTCCTATCTGTCAAGTTTAGTAACATTAATTCACATTGCTTGACAAAGTGTCCCTGTTCTGCTATATATGTCTTATAGGTTATCTTTACCCATCAATGACACTTATCAATGCTGATACAAGGGCTGGGAGCAGGATGACAGAAAAACAGAACTTGAAAGACACTGTAGAACAAAAAGTAAAAAGAAGTATTGGCAGAGATAACCTGAAAAACGTAGGGCGGCGCATCTGTTCCATTCGCAACAACTACACGCTTACGCAGCAGCAAATGGCAGACAAGCTTCTCATCTCTCGCAACTATCTCTCTGAGTTAGAGAACGGTCATAGAGTGCCCCCGGGGCCAATTCTAGTTGCCCTCGAGGCCGTCTTTATGGTCAACCGGGAATGGATATCAAATGGCTCAGGCGATATGCTAAAGAGTAGTGCCGACAAAGCACTCAAGGCGCGTGGCGTGGAGCATGAAGATATAGTAGAGCTACTAAAAGGTTTTAGGACCATGTCCTATGACGGCAGAAAAAAACTTATGAATATAATGAGGATCTTTATAATAGTTGAAAATAAAGAACAGCAGCACGGCAACTCTTAGATGGCTTCACCTTATCTCTTAAACTTTATAAACATACCACCATATTGTGCACTCATTGTGCACTCAAAATAACGCGTCTCTGAGACCTGGCAACTAGGTAGAGATTAAAAGGCAGGGCTTTTTAATCTCCCCTCTTACTCTTCAAGGCGTAACCCAGGTAATTTATAGAGGTATCCTTACTAATCCGAAAGCCGAAGCTTAAAGGATTAAAACTCATACCCTTTATCTCTTCGGTCTCGACCGAGTTATCTCTTAGTATCCGTACAAGCTCGGAGGGCCTGACAAGCCTAGACGAGTCATGAGTGCCCGGAGGTATCATACCAAGGATATCCTCAGCGACAAAGACCGCTAAAAACTTTGCCCGCAATGTCTTATTAATCGTACTGAAAAAAAATATTCCACCTGGCTTGAGCATACTGAGTGCGTCCCTTAAAAAACCATCTAGGTCATCTACATGCTCAACGACCTCAGAGCAGGCAATGGCATCGTAATATTCAGGGCGGTCTTTTGCAAGATCAGCGACGGTAGCAACCTTATATTCAATCACAAGGCCACTCTCTTCGGCATGTTCCGTTGCGGCCTCAATCGCTGTCAAAGCCAGATCTATCCCCGTCACCACAGCACCCACGCCGGCAAAACTCTCGGATAAGATACCACCGCCGCAGCCAATGTCGAGCAGTCGTTTGTCTGAGAGCCCCCCAGTGAAGGCCTCGGCCTTTGCAGAAAAATAACCAAAGCGCAGCGGGTTAATGGTATGCAGGCTCTTAAGCCTGCCTTCCGGATTCCACCAGTCTTTTTTAAATGTATCAAAGTGCTCTTCCATAACAATCCTTATCAGCCTCTACCACCTATTGCCGGATCAACCTACTCAAAGCCATAAGATCCCCACTTGCTCGTAACAAGCTCTCTGGTCTCTGCGTCCATCACGAGCTTCTCACCCCACTCACGCGTAACCTCGGGCGGGATCTTATTGGTAGCGTCGATCCCGAGCTTACTACCAAGCCCTTCCTTTGGAGATGAAAAATCAAGGTAATCAATCGGCGTATCTTCTACGAACATACTATCGCGCTTCGGATCGACGCGCGTTGCCAAAGCCCAGATAACATCGTCCCAGTTCTGAACATCTATATCCTCGTCTACGACGATTATGTATTTTACGTATAGGAACTGCTTCAGGATTCCCCAGAGTCCCATCATTATTCTTTTGGCGTGGCCGGGATATTCCTTTTTTATCGATACAACAGCGATCCTATAAGAGACGGCCTCCATTGGCAGACAAAAATCGACTATTTCAGGAAAATTAAGACGCAACGTCGGCAGGTAGAGGTCATTTAAGATAGTCCCAATAACGGCATCTTCTTTGGGCGGCCTACCGGTAATCGTTGCCAGATACATCGCATCACGACGGTGTGTTATGGCCTTTACGTGAAATACAGGGAATGGCTCTGCGCTATTATAATACCCTGTATGGTCACCGAAAGGGCCTTCCAGTGCGGTCTCGCCGTGGCGCAGCTCGCCTTCAATTATTATCTCTGCCGTAGCCGGGACCTTAAGCGGAATCGTCTTACACTCAACCAGCTCTACTGATTTCTTCCTTAAGACACCTGCAAAGAGGTACTCACCGAGATCTTCCGGTAGCGGCGTAACCGCAGCTATAGTCGTTGCCGGCTCGCACCCTATAGCAATGGCTATCGGCATTGGCTCGCCCTTTTCTTCCCACAACCTCTGATGCTTTGCTCCGCCTCGCTGCACTAGCCAGCGCATGATAGCGCGACTGGAGTCTAGCTTCTGCATCCTATAGACACCTACATTAAAGGCGCCGCCCTCCGGGGCCTGCGTAACGACCAGAGGCCACGTTATAAGCGGAGCGGCGTCTCCGGGCCAGCATTTCAAGATCGGCAGGATATCGAGGTCTGCATCAGCCCCAGTAAGGACTACCTCCTGACACGGACCACGACTGACGGTCTTAGGGCCGATAGTCAGCATCTTTTTAAAGAAAGGAATCTTCTTTACGGCATCCCAGAGACCTTCGGGCGGCTTTGGTCGCTGAAGCATAGCAATAAATTCGGCAAGCTCTTTGAGCTCGGCCTCTTCGATGCCAAGACCAAGCGTCACCCGCTCACGAGTTCCGAAAAGATTCGCAATAACCGGAAACTTAGAGCCCTTGACGTTTTCAAACAAGACGGCAGGGCCGCCGCTCTGAACCAGACGATCCATTATCTCAGCTATCTCAAGCTCTGGATCCACCTCGACCGTGACCCGCTTAAGCAAACCCTCGCTCTCCAGTTTATTCAGAAAACCCCTTATATCGTTAAATACCATAATCTTCTAGATCTCCTCTACGCATTACAGCCCTTTAACGGAAAGACTCAAATCCACCACAATAAAGCCCAGTAAAATAACTCCGCCCCATGCATTCATGCAAAAACCCCTGTACGCCACACTACGCACCGGCCTCTTCTTAACCATAAAAGCAGCTACAATAAAGACTATAAAAGAAAGCCCCACTCCGAGATAATAAAAGCCCCCAAGCCCAGCACTGTAACCAGCAAGGACAAGACATAGCAACATCAAGGCATAGATAATAACCAAGACCTTATAAACATGCGCACCAAAGAATATCGCCGTTGATTTAACCCCTATTCGCCTATCATCCTCTATATCCATTAAAGCATAGATAGTATCATATGCGATTGACCAAAAGATATTCGCCACAAAGATAAAAATAGGGATTATGGAGATACTGCCACTAACAGCTGCCCATGCCATCACAGCCCCCCAGCCAAAGGCCATACCCAGTACAGTCTGCGGAAAGTGGCTCACCCTCTTTACAAAGGGATAGCCCGCTGCCAGGGCAAGGGCTACAAAAGACAACCCTATCGTCAGGCGATTTAAGGTCAGGACCAACGCAAAAGAGACAAGGGCAAATACCAAAAATATTACAGTCGCCTCGGTAACGGTAAGCCGCCCGTCTGCCAGAGGACGCGTCTTTGTCCGCTCTACAAAGCCATCAAAACGCCTATCTGCGATATCATTGATAGCGCACCCAGCACTACGCATCAAGAAGGCACCAACGATAAAGACCAAGAGATGGTGCAGCTCAGGTCGCCCTTCTGATACGATAAATAAAGACCAAAGCGTCGGTGCCAAAACCAAAAGAGTCCCGTGCTGACTGCGCAGCCTTATCAGATCTGCAACGGCCAATACCTTAGATCTCTTCTCTATTATAGACACCTACGCACCTGCCTTTGGTACCACCTGTAAAACCTCTACACGCCTTTGGCGTAATACAAACCAGCAAACAACTCGGAGACCTGCGTAAGTACGATTACTCCCCGCAGATTTCGGATTAATTTAATTACTTTTATACGCCCTTGGGCGTAATACAATCCAACAAACAGCTCGGAGACCTATCCAAGTGCGATTAATCCCGGCACTTTCCGAATTGATTTAATTACTTTCTCGCGCCTTTGGCGTTGCCGATATAAGTGAGGGGGTAAATACCTCTGTGACCGAGGCATTGATTATCCAGCCCTCACTACTACGCTTAAAGAGTCGGTAGCGTCTTGCTATATATCGCTCGGTAGGTTCAAGACCAAACTCAAGGGCTTGCCCTTGCCCGTCGATTACCGCAAACTCCATCGAGTCCTTAGAGAAATCAATACCCTCATCGCCAAGTATCCTACCGATAGGTCTGTCGCCACTACTGAGTAAGGTAAGCAGGTCCCTGTCCGTACATGAGTGCGGTATAACGCTTCTGGCATAGATAAGCCTTGCCCCCTCGGAGACAAGCCATACATCGCGCTCCAGGGCCCGTTCAAAGGGCTTAACACCAAGGTAGGCCGCAAGCTCAGGCCTGATTCGGCAATCTCTTATCGCCTGAAGCTCTACCCCGACCTCTGCGCCAACACGCGCCTCCAGATCCAGAGTAAAAGAGCCGACAGAGACAAGCATCTCCTTATCTTCCAAGGACAACCCGATATTTTCCGCAAAGGTTGCAAAAGACTTCGCACCCTGCCATTCTGTTAGAAAAGGACTCATTTACCTGTAAAATTAACACAATAGACAGGCCAAGGTCAATGAGATAGATAGAATATTAAGGCAAATGGTCAAACAAAAGAGCTTGGCAATCTCTCTTGCTTGGCCAATAGAAATAAAAAAAGCAAGCCCCTCTTAAGAGAGGCTTGCTTTAAAATTACAATTAAACTATTTATAATAATACCTAATCAGGCACTTACTATTGGAGTTGAACAACTACCAGAGGTCGATACTGGCTCTATTGATTTAAGAAAAGCATCTACGCTACACTTTAGAGCCGTTACTGTAGACTCATTATTACTACGTAATACCTTAAGAAGCTTACCAATATAGATTATCTCGTCAGGGCCCAGCGGGTTACCACCAAGGACGGTCTCCAACTCGGTCTCGGCCTGATTCAAGTAAGAAGCACTGTCTTCTCCAGCCATTGCAAACCTACTGCCATCGGCGGTACTACCATGCATACCACCCTTGCCGGTTAAAAGCCAATCTACCGAGATAGCATATAGCGAAGCAAACCTGATAATCAGATTTGTCGGCATCCTTCCCCTCTTCTTATAGTTAGACAAAGCCTGTGGCGTAACTCCAAGAACTCGAGCTACAGCAGAATCATTTTTAAGCCTACCAGACTCCTTCATTCTCTCAATTATTTCCGAATAATTCACCTGCATAATATTATCTCCTTAGACCTATAGTTTAGAAACTGCTCTCACCATGCATACATAAGCAATGTCCTTGCAACACGCCCTAAGACGTCCCCAGTTGAAAAACAATAACTTATAATATATATATTAGCACTATTTGCACAAAAAGCCACCACAAGGCCCATTTTTATTCAATAAAAAGCGTAAAGAGTACCTATACAAGTGCTTACGATTAATTACACTAAATACACCAAAGCCAATGCATCTAGTATTATCGGAAACACTCATATTTAAAGTAATCTAATTATCTAGCTTTCTTTGATCTTGCGGAGTAATGCGACATCCGTCTTTCAAACTCATCAAAGTGTACATCATCCAGTAGCAACATCTTAAAAGAAAGACGAAAAAGGCAACTTGTTCAAAATAGAGCTATGCACACCAATTTCTACCACACAGTATAAACCCTTACTACAACAATGTCAATACTAGAATTAATAGGACCCCACATTCAAGGTCGAAGTGCAACAGAGGCGGAAGCGACCTCAAGCGGTGTTTTGTAGCCCAGACACTTTCTGGGCCTGTTGTTGATCAGTGATTCTACCCTTGCCACCTGCTCGTCCGTTATTTTAGCGAAGTCCG
>JAJRSM010000080.1 GCA_024278765.1 Deltaproteobacteria bacterium
ACCATAATAAGACTTATTGCCTCGCGCTTGAACTCACGGTCAAAACTCTTACGACCTCGTTTCTCTTCCATCTGAACACCTCCTATGGTAGCTTTTTATCACTAACCTTTCGATGTGTCCACTAAACAGGGGCAAGGGCATTCATTCTATATGCCTACAATATAGCAAAGCTTTCGCCAACTAACCGCTATTTTTTCACTTTAAGCGATGCGACATATGCGCTTAGCACCTTCAGGTCGTTCTTACTAAGGCTCTTATGATATAGCGGCATAGCGGTCATTGGATAAAAAAACAGCGGATCTGCGATATAGGCATATATCCAGTCCGGGTTGAGCCTGCTGCCGGCATCATTGAGCTTTGGCCCGCTCTTGCCGCCTAGGACGCGCCTGCCTTTTCTGACCTCATGACAGCCGTAGCAACCAAGCTTCTTTTCAAATATCACGCGCCCACGAGATGTCCTCTTCGGTTTTATACCAAGCGGGCGTACCTTTTCACTCTTAAACGTCGCAAGATAGGCGGCAACGGCATCGGCATCAACAGGAAACAACGCAGGGTGTCCTTCTTTACTTTCTTCTACAATAGAACCGTAGGCCATCGGTCTTATTTTTACTGGCTCTTCGAGCCATGCCTTAACAAAACCAGCTGTAAATTTACTACCCGCATACCACAGTTCCGGCCCTTTCGAATTGACCTTACCACGCACGACCGAATGGCAGCTGGCGCATCCCTTAGAGGCAAAGATAGACTTACCCTTCCCTTCTAACCCAGCATGGGCAGACACCGTTGATTGAATAAATATAAATAAGGAAAATGTGAGTATCAGGAAAAGAGTCTTTTTAGGATACGTCATAAAAACTCCATATTTGCGGTATATACACTTCAAAGGCACTTAGCTGCTTAAACGATTTCGTATTCTTCCTGATGAAAGCTCTCGACCGGCTTGACGACTAGTTTTTTCTTATAGCGTTTTGCAAGCTCGTGAATCACCGAGCCGGGCTCTTTTATACGTTCTGCGACTCCGGGGTTGACGTAAAGAATAGCCTTTCTGCGTTTTGTCAGAAGGGTCTTTAATAACTCGCGGTAGATCTCCATTATAACGGTATCCTTACCCTTTACCAAGCCATCGCCGTCGCAGTACGGGCAGGCCTCCAGCAGACTCTGCGTAATGCTCTCGCGCGTTCTTTTGCGAGTCATCTCGATGATGCCAAGCTCCGAGACCTTAAGGATATTAGTTCTTGCCTTATCGTTCTTCAGGGCCTCTTTAAGCTTATCGTAGAGCATCTCGCGGTTGGAGATCTTGCTCATATCTATAAAATCTATAACAATAATACCGCCGATATTCCTAAGCCTAACCTGACGTACGACCTCTTCAAGGGCCTCTAGGTTAGTCTTTAGGATCGTCTGCTCGGAGTTCTTCTTACCAACGTAGCGGCCGGTATTTACATCTATTGCGGTTAAGGCCTCCATCTGGTCTATTACAATCGAACCGCCGGAGGGCAACCAGACGTTCTTTTCCAGTGCTTTTGCAAGCTCTACCTCAATGCCGAGTGCGTCAAAGGCCGGAGTATCTCCCTTATAGAGCTCGACACGCGACTTAAGATCCGGCATAAACTCATCCATAAAGGCTATGACCTTATCGTATTCCGGCTCGGAATCTATGACAAAACGCTTAACGTCTTTGGTAAATATATCTCTGACCGTACGAAGCGTTATATCCAGCTCTGCGTACAAGAGCGAGGGGTTTGGCAGGGTATCTTTATTAAAGATTATCTTATTCCAGAGCTTAAGGAGAAACTCCATATCCGAGCCAAGCTCTTCTTTACTGCGATGCTCACAGACCGTTCTTATAATAAAGCCCGAGCCCTTGGGACGTAGCCGCGCTACGATATCTTTTAAGCGGCGTCTTTCACGGTCGCCTTCGATCTTACGTGAGACCCCGACCTTATTATAGGTCGGCATAAAGACCAAATAACGCCCGGGGATAGATACGTAAGAGGTCAGACGAGCACCTTTTGTTCCTATGGGTTCTTTTTCGACCTGGACAACGACCTCTTGACCTGCCTTTAAGAGGTCTTGGATCTTCTGAACAGAGCGTTCGCGACGCCTGCCCTTTTCATAGGGTGCGTCGTCATCAGGAACCTCTGTGGGGTCGGTTACATCGGAGACGTGCAGAAATGCGGTACGGTCAAGCCCTAGCTCAACAAAGGCCGCCTGCATACCGGGCAGAACCCTTACGACCTTACCTTTATAGATATTACCGGTAAGCCCACGGTCGCCCTTACGTTCAACGTAGAACTCCGCTAGATTGTCATCTTCACGAATGGCAATTCGGGTCTCGAATGGATTGGAATCTAGAAATATCTCTTTTACTATGGCCTTGCCCATTAAATCCATGCCTGACAAATCGGGTAAATATCACGTCTTCTTACAAAGACGCAGCCCAGATTCCGGCCTAATGTGATTTAAGAACAGTCCTTGTCTTACGGATGGGTATAAGGGATGCCTTATCCGAGGTAAGTTGAAATAGAAGAGCCACGACCTCATGGGGTTTTATAGAGACACCCGCACTACTCAGAAGAGTAAGGCCTAAAGTGAATTCATCTTTAAAATCAATGGATTCGACTTGCTGCTTCAAATTAACAACCTTTTTCTTGCCTGCACGTTCAAATTCTACCTCGATTAAATGGTTCTCTAAGAAATCCCTGACGGTCCATTCTATATCATCGGACCCTATATCCAAGCCTACAAGGCTATTCTTCAAATATATAATATATCGTTGTTTTTCCATAATAGCAGAGAGAGATGGAAGTTGCAAGGGTATAAAAGTTGCAGTTTTAAAATTGATATCAAAAGGCAACTCGTTATTTAATCGTTGAACAATCTGCTCGGTCGTAAAGTTACCAAGCGGCAATAACTCCATATCCATAAACTCCTGCTCACTCTCCATGCCGACAGATAACGGCGTTGCGTAGTTTATCTTTGGCTGCGGGTGAAAACCCTCGGAATATGCAATAGGCAGCCCTGCACGCCGAATAGCACGGAAGACCGTCCGATTTAACTCCAGATGGCTAAGAAACCTGAGCCTGCCCGTCTTTGAGAATTCAAGCCTCACCCTGATCTTCTTATCGGTATTATTAGAAGCAGCCCTGCCAGCACGACGCCCAGTGCCCTTATAATCCTTAAAGACGACATTCTTTAATATCTTATGGTCACAGACCCCGCAGTCAGTACATATATCGACGCGACAATCCGGGATGGCCTCTCCCTTAAAGGCAGCTTCACGATCTTTCCACAGAAATTCTTTTGTCACACCGCAGTCGAGGTGATCCCACGGAAGGACCTCGTCTCTGCCGCGCTGCCTTGAGCTATAAAAGCTCATGTCAATACTTTCTTCTTTAAAGACCTCCTGCCAAGCATCCCAACTGAACTCATCACTCCAGCCGTCAAAACGACAGCCTTTCTCGTAAGCCCTTATTATCGCAGAAGAAAGTCGCCTGTCTCCACGCGAGAAGACCCCTTCCAGCTCGCTCATCTCTGCGTCGTGCCACTTAAAGCCGAGCTTTTTGTCCCTGGAGTTACGTCTCAGGTACGAAAGCTTCTTGCGACTCTCTTCGATTGTGATCTGCCCTTCCCACTGGAAAGGCGTAAAGGGCTTTGGCACAAAGGCCGCAGCGCTTACGTTTACCTTTACTCCGTGCAGTCCGGCTCTTCTTCCCTCACGCCGGACATCAAAGGCGAGCCTTACTATCTCTTCGATATCCTCTTCGGTCTCGGTCGGCAGCCCCAGCATGAAATATAGCTTGATGGCACGCCAACCTAGGTTAAAGATATCGCGGCTACCTTTTAATAGATCTTCTTCTTTAATACCCTTATTAATAACACCTCGCAGGCGTTCGCTCCCGGCCTCAGGGGCCATGGTAAAGCCCGTCTTACGAACCTTTTTTATCTCGGCAGCAAGGGTCTCCGACAATGTCCCGACCCGCATAGAAGGCAGGCTTACCGAGACCTTGTCACCGGCAAAAGCTCCCATCACCGAACACAAGAGCGGCTCGATAGAGGTATAATCCCCCGTAGATAAAGACAAAAGTGAGACATCCTCATAACCTGTATTCTCCAGCCCTTTCCGTATATACTCCATAACCTTCTCCGGGTCACGCTCTCTGAGTGGCCGGTACGTCATCCCGGCCTGACAGAACCTACACCCTCGCGTGCACCCTCTGGCAATCTCTAAGGCCAGCCTATCGTGGACGGCCTCCATATATGGGACGACTGGCTTTGAATAAAAAGGCACGTCATTAAGATCCGGCAAGAAACGCCTTATAACCTTATCGAACCCCTCCATAAGCGGAGATATGGCATCTATAGTTCCGTCTGCTTTATAACTAACCTCAAAGAGACTCGGGACATAAACGCCTACAACGCCGGCAAGTTTTTTCAGGATCTCGGCTCGGCTAACGCCTTCCGCCCGTGCCTGTGCAATGGTCTCACAGATCTCTACGACGGCCTCTTCTCCGTCGCCCAGAAGAATACAGTCAAAAAAATCAGCGACCGGCTCCGGGTTAAATGCCCCGGGGCCTCCGCCAATAACAATCGGGTCCTGCTCGCCTCGCTCGCTGGCCATGATAGTCATGCCACCAAGATCCATCATCATCAAGATCGTCGTATAAGAAAGCTCATATTGAAGAGAAAAACCAACGAGTTCGAACTCGTTAAGGGCACGGCCCGACTCAAGTGTGCCCAGTGGCAACCCCTTGCTAACAAGCAACTCCTCCATATCCTTCCACGGGGCAAAGGCCCGCTCGCAGGCCAGATCTTCTACGGCGTTTACGGCCTGATAAAGAACGTGGATACCCTGATGGCTCATCCCCATCTCATAGGTATCTGGAAAACAAAGGGCAAAAGACATCCTCACATCCTCCGGCTTCTTCCTTACCGAGTTAAGCTCGGAATCTATATAACGCGCAGGCCTTCTGACCAGCGGCAAGAATTCTTCTACATTTGACTTTGACATATTTAAATATAACACTCCTCCACCTGCGTGGGGGCAAAGCCCACCTGCGGTGAGGCAACCCACCTGCATGGGGACAAAGCCCCTTCGGGGCAAGACCTTTTTTATAATTAACATATACATGGGGTCAACACATTTACCATGCGCAACACTCATAAAATCCAATAGACTACCAGTTGGTTCAGGTTTGCAACCTGAACCTTACAGTCTGTCAACTTTCTCAAAAAACACCTAAACCCAACGACTTTTCAATATACCTTAGATACTGTAGAGCTATGTTTTAAAGCCTTGCAATTCTTTTATTGCTGGATTTTTATCAACCTCAAAAAAGACGCAACCCTAAAGGGCTGCCCTACGAAAAAAACCCTAAGCAGCACCCTACTTTCCAACCCCCTTACAATATTCCTTCCAAAGGTAACTCTTCGAGACGGCATGATCTACGACGTCCCAAGGCAAGATCTCATCCTCGGTGCGTTGCCTCTCGGCAGACTTAAGCGCATCAGGGGCCATTGTCTTTATAGCTCTCTTTAGGCCGACCCTAGCGGCCTCGGCTATTACGCGCCCGGCCCTTCTGTCGGCTCGTGCCAACCAGGCCTGCAAGCAAGCCTCCTTAGCGGATTCTGTCTTAAAGCTTACGCCCTTTACACGACCTAGCATTGACTTTATTATCTTATATTTCTTCTCTATATTTACCACACCGCCGTAGCCGTGCCACTGAAAAGGCGTTACAGGCTTTGGAATAAACGGATTTATACTTATAGCAACCGAGCCATTCTTGAGCTCGTCCTTTACCCGTATCGTAAGCTCAGCTATAGCACGGACGTCCAGCTCGGTCTCTCCCGGCAACCCGACCATAAAATAGAGCTTGATCCTTCGAATTCCGGCTACGTTTACCATACGAGCGCACTCCAACAAACAATCATCTGTTATATCTTTACTTATTACGCGCCGCATCCGCTCAGTCCCTGCCTCCGGCGCAATGGTTATCGTCTTATAACCGGCATCTTTTAAAAGCCCCAACAACTCTGCGTCAATCATATCTGCCCGAAGAGAAGATACCGTCATCTCGTCGCCCTCACTTGACGCAAGGCCTAGCATCTTCTTAAGCTCTGGATGCTCAGATATAGCCGCCCCCACCAACCCGACCTTACCGGTACGCCCGAGCCCAACCTTGATCGCCTCTTCTATCCGCTCATAACTGCGCCACCTCGGCGGCAAGTAGATAAAACCAGCAGAACAAAAACGACACCCTCTGGGGCATCCTCGCTCGGCCTCGATAAGAACGGTATCAGCAAAGCTCGTATCAGGGGTTGTAACAACACTTACCGGCATAGGCGCAAGACTCAGGTCATCTATAATCGCCTTTCTGACCGGCACCTGGGCACCGGCCCTAGCCTCGATAGAAACAACCCTATCTCCGTCATATTTAAAATCATAAAAAGCCGGAAGGTAGGCTCCGGGCACACTGAAAAAATCCTTTAAATATTCATCACGGGCAACCGCTTCCGCGCCTAAATTATCTGCCTTCTCAAAGGCATCCATAAAGGCCCCGACAGAGGCCTCGCCCTCACCTAGCAAAAACAGATCAACCATCTCGGCTATTGGCTCCGGGTTTAACGAGACTCCGCATCCACCGGCGATAATCAGAGGATGACTACCGTTCCTATCAACTGAGAAGACCGGGACTCCGGCAAGACCGAGTATAGCCGGAATATTTACATAGTCTTTTTCAAAAGATGCCGTAAAGGCAATAATATCAAAGTCCCGCACTACACTCTGGCTCTCAAGTGTTAGCAGCCTTGTACCTGTCTTTTCATACTCCGCCGCCTCATTCCAATTCTTAATACCACCAGAACCCTCAGGCAAAAAGGCCCGCTCACATAAATATCGCGGGTCATTATTAAAAAGGGCATATACAGAGTGCAGCCCCAGATTACTCATAGCAACGGAATAAGTATTAGGGTAAATAAGACAGACCCTTACCTTTCCGCCCGGGTCCTTTATTATAGTCCCTGACTCACGCTCCAGTCTTTCTTTATACCTTTTTTTTATAGCCCAAGAAATATCAACCACCTGCGCTCACTGCGTGAGGGCTAAGGTCCATTAAAATAATACCTTCATCTTACTGGCTAAATCTATAAACCTAAACCTTGCCGTGCGCACCACCTGCGGTGGGGCATAGTCCAATAGATTGCTGAGCGTCACGCGTAGTACAAAATCATCTTAATACATTTGCCGTGCGCAGCACCTGCGGTGGAGCAAAGCCCTTAGATAGTTCCGTGCCATGCGAAGCACAAAACCTTATTGATGAATATGCTGTACGCAGTACCTGCGGTGGAGCATAGTCCAATAGATTGCTGAGCGTCACGCGTAGCACAAAATCATCTTAATACATTTGCCGTGCGCACCACCTGCGGTGGGGCATAGCGGCTTCGTCGCAAACACAAAATCCTATAGGCTGGGTAGAGCAAAGGGGCTTAACTTCGCCACAAAACCCAACATCTTTTTATTATATTTCAATTACTGTAGCGGAAAGCCTAAGCCTTACAATTCTTTTTTTTAAACTCTATAGACCCCGAGAAAGACGCAACCCTAGAGGGTTGCCCTACATAAAAACCACCTAACCCGAAACATGTCATCCTGAATTTATTTCAGGATCTGTCTTTGCTCCTTTCACTCCTATTTTATATTCCCACATTCAAGGTCGAAGTGCAACAGAGGCGGAAGCGACCTCAAGCGGTGTTTTGTAGCCCAGACACTTTCTGGGCCTGTTGTTGATCAGTGATTCTACCCTTGCCACCTGCTCGTCCGTTATTTTAGCGAAGTCCG
>JAJRSM010000081.1 GCA_024278765.1 Deltaproteobacteria bacterium
AAGCAAGATATTTGATTACATAGAGATCTTTTATAACAGACAGAGAAAACATTCTACTCTCGGCTACAAATCGCCTCTCGCATTTGAAGAACAGCGAAAAGTAGCTTAACTCTGTGTCTACTTTATCGGGGGAAGATCAACTGAGTGTGTTTTCATCATAAAATGCTATCAACCCCGAGTTATAAGTGGCAGCACCTTCAGAAAAGTCATATGTTGTTCCTTCGTTTACATCCAAGTTGGCGGCCTGTGCAGGTGTTGCAACGGCCACGACCCCTAAAAGCACTGCCGCTTCTAATAGGCCGCCCATATATCTGCGTAAAGACTTTAGGGCTCTGAATTTCTTTTTAGTTCTTCTTTTGGTTTGCTTTTCTACTCCTTAAGTCCATCTAATAGATCTTTACTCATCGCTCTTGCCGTGCCGCTTTAGAGGCATACGTGCCTTACAATTTATATGCAATAATTATGCCAGAAAGGTAACTAGCTAACCACATTAAGGATTTAGAAGCTTTCATTAGTCCTCTACTTAAAAGTGTAAAGAAAACCGACATCTAAGCTATAAGGTTTAAGATTCTTTTATCTTTTATTTTTAATGAGTTACACGAGTGAAGATGGCTCAATTTTGAATTTTAGTTTCGAGTAAAACCAGCCAAGACGCCGCCGCTGCCACCCGAGCCAACCTTGAACACAGCGACGGAATCTGTGACAAAGCCCCCCATCTTGACAAACAAAACTTCTTACCACGCAAAGCAAAAATCTTCTTAAAAACCATACCTTTTTGCCAGACCACACCCCTCTACTTTACCCAGTCTTTAGAAGAAAATCTTCTTCACTAATTTATCTTTACCAGTCTCTAAATAAAAATAATTCCATTACTTCAATAAATACTTCTCTTCGTATCACTTTTTATGCTAAAATAGTAAATTAATATCAGGGCAACATTAAAAATAGACCCTGATAACAAATCACAAGACAGGAGCAACATAATATTTTGAAGAAGATAACAACATTTCAAGACCTGGAACTAAGTAAAGAACTTTTAAAGGCCATAAGTACAATGGGCTTTGAAGAGCCGACACCTATTCAGGCAAAGACCATCCCCGTGCTCATGGCGGGTAAAGACGTAATCGGTCAGGCCCAGACAGGTACGGGTAAGACAGCGGCATTCGGCATTCCGATTGTGGAGATGGTCGAGCAGAAAAAGCGCAGTGTGCAGGCGATAATACTTGCTCCGACCCGTGAGCTTGCTATTCAGGCCGCTGAAGAGATGAACAAACTTGGGCGTTATAAAGGCCTTCATGCCCTGCCGGTTTACGGCGGTACATCAATACTACGTCAGATAAACGCACTGAAAAGAGGCGTGCATATAGTTGTTGGTACTCCGGGCAGGGTCCTTGATCACCTGCAGCGCAGGACGCTGAACCTGAAGGGCGTTAAGATAGTCGTCCTTGACGAGGCTGATGAGATGCTTGATATGGGCTTTGTCGAGGACATTACGACGATCCTTAATGAAACACCGGATACGCGTCAGACAATGCTCTTCTCAGCTACGATGGCTCCGGGGATCTTGAAGATATCCAAGCGTTACATGACCAATCCGGAAAAACTCAAGATCGCAACCGATACGCTTACAGCACCTACGATCAACCAGATATTCCTAGAGGTCAGGCAGAGCGGAAAGCTTGAGGCTCTCTCACGTTTTATAGACTCAAGCGATGGGGGTCGTTTTCTGGTCTTTTGCCATACAAAGAGAGAGACCGATGATGTCTCTTCAGATTTACAGCTCAGAGGCTACGACGCAGGGGCTATTCACGGCGACTTCAGCCAGCAGCAGCGCGAAGCTGTATTAAAGAGGTTTAAGCAGGGTGGTATTGATATACTCGTAGCTACCGATGTCGCAGCGCGTGGTATTGATATCAGTGACATTTCGCATGTTATAAACTTCTCGATTCCGCAGAACCCGGAGTCCTACGTTCATAGGATTGGACGTACAGGACGGGCAGGAAGAGAGGGCGTTGCCATTACATTCGTTACCCCTCGCGAGGGCAAGCAGATAAACCTGATAAGGCGTGTATCAAAGGCCGATATTAAAAAAGGCCGCTTGCCTTCAAAGGCAGAGGTCATGGGCTCGCGTATGACGGCGTTAACCGAAAAGATACAGACATTTATAGATGATAAAAGATTTGATACCTTTTTAAAGCTAGCCGAGAATTTGGCGGCACACGCTGAGCCGATTCAGATCGCAGCGGCACTTTTAAAGTTTCAGCTCGAGGGTTTTGATACTACAAATATCGCTCAGGACTCTTTGCTTGATGAGACAGGGGCTAGTGCCGGAATGGCAAGGCTCTTTATCACAATCGGTCGGGAGCAGGGCATACGTAGCGGCGATATAATAAGCGAGATATCAAAGAAGGCGGGTATAGAGGCCAACGCAATCCAGGGGGTAAAGATTTTTGATACCTTTACCTTTGTAGATGTCCCACGAGACGGTGCGGAAAAGGTAATCGAGCTCTTCCACCGTAAGATGATCTCCGGCAAGAACGTAAAGGTTACTCCGGCCAGACCCAGATCAGACCGCGACGACCGACCAAACCGGAGTGCAAAGAAATCGCGACCTAAACAGTACGGTTCAAAAAAACAATATAAATAAAAAGACTGATACCGGAAAATACTAAACAACTCAAGGCCGGAGATTACTCCGGCCTTTGTTTATTTAACAATTCAACAGCAAAGGCTCGAATACCATCAGAGCAAGAGGCCGCCACAGACGGACGGGAGGAATAAAGATGGGACGTAGTGATATCAGAAATATAGCGATAGTTGCGCATGTTGACCACGGCAAGACAACACTGGTTGACGGAATGCTTAAGCAGGCCGGAATCTTCCGCGAAAACCAGGAGGTTCAGGACCGCGTAATGGACAGCAACGACCTAGAGCGCGAGCGTGGCATAACCATCATGGCTAAATCAGCCGCCGTAGAGTATAGCGGCATTAAGATTAATATCGTTGATACCCCGGGCCATGCCGACTTTGGCGGTGAGGTCGAGCGAACACTTAAGATGGTAGACGGCATAATGCTGCTGGTCGATGCCTCTGAAGGCCCGCTCCCGCAGACCCGCTTTGTCTTAAAGAAGGCACTTGATCTTAATCTACCCCCAATCCTTGTTATAAATAAGATCGACCGTAGTGACTCTCGCATTGATGAGGTCTTAAACGAGGTCTACGATATGTTTATCGACCTTGATGCAACCGAAGACCAGTTGGACTTTCCTGTTATCTACGCAATAGCAAAGGACGGTATAGCCAAGACCTCGCTCGATGACGATTCTGACAACCTCAAGCCGCTCTTTGAGGCCATTAAAAACAGCGTCCCGGAACCTAATGATGACCCCGATGGCCCGCTCCAGATCCTCGTTACCAATATAGATTATAACGAATACGTCGGTAGACTTGCCGTAGGCAGGATCTTTTCAGGCAAGATAAAGGTAGGGCAGCAGGTTTCCTTGGTCGGTGAGTCCGGTGAGCCGGTCAAATGCAAAGTAGTAAAGCTCTACACATATATGGGAATGGAAAGGATAGATACAGAAGAGGCTACGGCAGGAGATATCGTTGCGTTATCCGGAATGGAAGGCGTAAATATCTCCGATACCATAGGTGAGGCCGAAGAGCCAAAGGCTCTGCCAAGGATCAAGGTTGACGAAGCGACTATTTCTATGATGTTTTCACCAAACACATCGCCGCTTACCGGCAACGACGGCAAATACGTAACATCTCGCCACCTGCGCGACCGTCTGGAAAAAGAACTGCTCTATAACGTCTCTATTAAAGTAGATTTTTCAACACCCGAGGCCTTCAAGGTCCTAGGGCGTGGTGAGCTACAGTTGGCCATCCTGATCGAGATGATGCGTAGAGAGGGCTATGAGATGTCGGTATCCATGCCCGAGACCGTTACAAAAGATATAGACGGCAAGCTGCATGAACCAATGGAGTTGCTCGTTATCGATGTCCCCGAGGATTTTGTAGGGGTTGTTACCCAGCAGATCGGTATGCGTAAGGGAAAGATGCGCAATATGCACAACAACGGTCACGGTAGGGTCAGGCTTGAGTACCGCATACCGTCGCGTGGACTTATAGGTTTTCGCTCTCAGTTCCTTACCGATACAAAGGGGACAGGCCTTCTAAACCACCTCTTTGACGGCTACGAGCCGTGGCACGGCCCGATGACAAAACGCTCAACTGGCGCGCTTGTCGCGGATAGGGCGGGTAAAACTACAACCTTTGCGCTCTTTCATATCCAGGCTCGCGGCACGCTTTTTATCAGTGAGAACACACAGGTATATGAAGGCATGATAGCAGGTGAGAACTCAAGGACAAATGATCTTGATATCAATGTCATAAAAGAAAAAAAGCTATCTAATATGCGCTCTTCAGGGGCCGATGAGTCACTCCAGCTCGTCCCGCCTAAGAAGCTGAGTCTAGAAGAGGCCCTTGAGTTCATAAAAGAAGACGAACTTGTAGAGGTAACTCCTAAAAATATCAGACTTAGAAAGAAGATCCTACAGGCTGGTAAGAGGCCTAAGAGTAGATAATCTTTAGCCAGATACTACATACAGATACTAAACAAAGAAGGCCTGCTTGATTTTTCAAGCAGGCCTTCTTTGCTATTATTGCAATATAAAAGTATTAATTAATACAATTATGAATGATCTTTGCTTTCTTAAACAACCCCCTTATCATTCAAAAACTTACTGTACTTCCTGTCAGTATTTGCTATATGATCATCCAGCCAGTTCTTAAGAAACATCATCGTATCTATCGATAGAGAGACCTTGCCACTATCAAAACCAGCCTTAAGGTCTAGGGCCTTTTTAGTAAAAGCTTCGTGTTCTTTTTGCTGTTCGGCCAGACCGGGATAACCATTGGTCTTCATAATCTTCTCTTCTGTAGCAAAATGCCCTCTGGCATACTGTGCCATATTTCCTAAAATCTTACCAAGAACATCCTTTCCCTTTCCCTCACTCATAGAGGCCTGCAGGTGATTTATGACATCAATAAGCTGTTTGTGTTGATTGTCAATCTCTTTGATGTTTACTCCGTACCGCGTTTCATTCCATACAATTAGTGCCATAATTTCTCCCTCCTAATATTTTTCTTGCCACGAGATTATATTCGTTAAATAACTTATCGTCACAACAGAGAAAAATCTTTATAATAACAATACATTACCTTAATCACAGTGTGTCTAAAAAAAACGGAATCAGGAGGTGGAGGAAAGGGTTTAGAGCGTGACTCAATAATATGATGCACTCTTCCCCCTCTCCTCCTAGCGGTAATTGCAGGTCCGGAAGGAGCAAGGCAAAACCGGACCTGCGACCGATCTTTTTATGTGAATTTTAGCCCTACAGGGTTAAAATTCACAACATAAAAAAATAATCGTTCCAAAGGCTTACTAAGCAACTCCTCTATTGTGTTGGTATGGGCTATAATCCCTATCTTCATCGATTATATGGTGGTTAAGCCAATCCCTGAGAAAATTCAAGGTATTTGTCGATACGCTCATATTGCCAAGCATGTATTCCTTGGATAAAACCCTCAACTGTTTTATAAAACTCTCGTGCTTACGTTTTTTATCGTTATACCCGGGATACCCCCAGTTGAGCATTAAGTCCTCTTCATAACTAAAGTGATTCCTGCTATATTCCTCCATAACAGCTAGAAAATTACAGACAATCTCTTTTGGCTGACCCTCACTAAGGGCCGTTTGAAGGCCGTTTACAATATCTACCAGTCGTTTGTGCTGAAAATCAACCTCTCTAATCCCCAGAACGTAATGCTCTTCACTCCACCGAATCAACTCCATCATCATGACTCTCCCCCTTTGCTTATAACTGTATTAACAACCCCTAGCCTACATTCAAATCTTAGGCCAATCTTGCGAAGCGTCAATTATTCAAAAAGGGGATTTTTGATCATTTAAAGATGGAGATTTACTCATTACTTAGGACTATTAACAAAGATATACAAGGCAGCACCACCTGCGGTGGGGCACCGGTTGCACCGGAGGCATAGCGGCTTCGTCGCAAAGATAAAATCTTATTAATGAATATGCTGTGCGCAGCACCCACCTGCGGTGAGGCGCCGGTTGCACCGGAGGCATAGCGGCTACGATGTTCTGCTAAACTTTATTAATGAATCTGCCGTGCGGCGAGCACCACCTGCGGTGGGGCACCGGTTGTACCGGAGGCATAGCGGTTGCACCGGAGGCATAGCGACTTCGTCGCAAAGACTAAACTTCCAATATGTCATGCTGAATTCAGTTCAGCATCTGTAGTGTTTTACTAAAATTAAAGACAGACCCTGAAGGCTATAACCAGTCTTAGGCTGCAAGTTCAAGATGAAAAAGTTTGAAATGATATTTGCTTTGATGATTACAATGGTTGTGCTCTTTGGTTTTTCAGTATCTGCGCAGGCAACGTTATTTAATCGGGGTATGGACAGCCTAGGCAGTCAACTTATCTACGATGATTATGCCTAGCCCCATTGTTAGGACAGCAAATCAGGCTGAATAAGGTGGATCGTGTCAGCCTTTACCGGGTTTGTTAGTTCTGTTTCTTTATCGAAATATACTTCAAAGGGAGTGCGATAGTCAAGAGACTCGTGGATCCT
>JAJRSM010000082.1 GCA_024278765.1 Deltaproteobacteria bacterium
ATCCACGAGTCTCTTGACTATCGCACTCCCTTTGAAGTATATTTCGATAAAGAAACAGAACTAACAAACCCGGTAAAGGCTGACACGATCCACCTTATTCAGCCTGATTTGCTGTCCTAACAATGGGGCTAGGCATAGGTGTCTTGGATTTTAAAGATATTAAAAGTATAGGTCAGGCCTTTGCCGATGAGATATTCAGGGTATATAGAAATAAAAATCCTGAGGTGAAAATATCGTGGAATCGTGCTGACGAAGAAGTTCAATCGATGATAAACCGAGTTGAAAATAGTATGTAGACTTTAGCTTGCAATTAGATATAAATCTAAAATTCCTTCCTTCTTACTCGATAACCGCCTCTTCTCTTACTCTGAAGAGGTAGGATACGCTGCGAGTCTTTGTCCCTATATATATCTCATTTAATTTAAGTATTGCTTTGCTTTTATTACTGTTTTTGGTGAGTTTGCGGAAGATCAGTATTTTTGATACCCTCCCTCCCGGCGCAACACTGGTATTGAGGTCGTAGTACTTGCCGCGAAGTCTGGAGAGCTTGATCTCAGGGAGTACCCCGTCGTCTTCTCTGCTGACGATATCGTAGAGATCGGTGTAGTTTAAGGGTTTTTTATAATCCATTTTGCCTGCAAGCAGATAAGTGTGAGAAGGATTGTAGGTGATTCTTTTTTTGGTTTTATTTTTTATTGTTAGCTGCATCAAGACGAAGTCTCTTTCAAAGAGGTCGTTGATGAGGTTACGTTTTTTGCTCATGCAGCAACTGCGCAGCTGATGCATGGTTACTTTCATATCTTTATTTTCCATTATGAGTCGTCCGCCAAGTATCGAGTATTCCGAGTATCGCGGCTCTAGGGGGTGGAGGCGCAGAACTCTCTTTATAGGCGCACGCTTAGGACGCTTTACCTCTTCTTTTTCTTCTACCTCTGTTTTTTTACTCGGGTCTATTACGATCCTTGGAAGCGTGCATCCATAGAACAGTGTTATGGCGAAGATAAGTGCTATAAATAGCACTATTTTGTTAGATCTTACTGGCATTGTTTTTTCCTTACTAAGGTTTTTTAGAAGCTCTCGTAGTCTACATGAAAGCTTTTGAAGTTTTCTATTCTTTCAGTCCAGGTTAGTTCTATCTCATCGATACGTGCGCCAGGAGGGCCTGTTTTGCACCAATCCACAGCTGCTTCAACGTTTTCTCTGCGTCCCTCAAAGACGGCCTCGACAGAGCCGTCTTTGTTGTTGCGCACCCAGCCGTAGACACAGTGTTTTCTGGCCGTCTTTCGTGTGTTAACCCTGAAGTAGACTCCTTGAACAATACCTCTGATGATAACTCTGGCACTAATCTTGGTACAAGTCTGGTGCTGGTCTGTTCCGAAGGAATCGATGGCTGCTCCGGATAGTTGATTTTTATGATTCATAAGATAAAAGTTAACATAATTCACGGCCTTGGGCAATAGCCTTGAATAGGCGTGTGGAATCAGTGGTATAAAGGCCGGCGCATGTGATACTATCTGAATTGTGAATGAGGTGGTGATAATAGGAGGAGGCTTGGCCGGAGTAGAGGCTGCTTGGGCTGCGATCAGGCTTGGCGCGGTTGTGACTATCTATGAGATGAAGCCGCATAAGTTCTCCCCTGCGCACCGTCTTGATGGCCTTGGCGAGCTGGTATGCAGTAACTCGCTTAAATCCCTGTCTTTTGAGAATGGATCGGGACTACTTAAAGAAGAGATGCGATTATTCGGCTCACTTATTGTCGAGGCCGCAGAGGCAACGAGCGTGCCTGCCGGGCAAGCCCTAGCGGTTGATCGCGAGCGGTTTTCTGAGTATATAACGCAGAAGCTTATTGCGGCTGGCGTTAAGATAATACGCGAAGAAATTACAGAGCTACCTGAAGGTCGCCCGCTTATAATTGCGACCGGCCCTTTAACCTCTGATGGTTTTGCTAGGACGCTTGGCGAGCTGCTCGGCACAGACGGGCTTTTCTTCTATGATGCCATAGCCCCTGTTATATATAAAGAATCCATTGATTTTGATCTGGCCTTTATGGGATCTCGTTACGATAAGGGTGGGGCTGATTACGTAAATTGCCCGATGAATAAAATCGAATATGAGGCCTTTGTAGAGGCCCTGCTCGGTGCTGAAAAAACCCGGCCCAAGGGCTTTGAAAAAATTCCGTATTTTGAGGGCTGTATGCCGGTCGAGGCTATAGCAGAGCGCGGCCCGGATACTCTGGCCTTTGGCCCGCTACGCCCGGTTGGCTTTACGGATCCGAGGACGGGGAAACGTCCGCATGCTTTGGTGCAGTTGCGCTGCGAAAACAAAGAAGAGACGATATATAATCTGGTGGGCTTTCAGACAAGCCTGACCAGACCTGAACAGAAGCGGGTCTTCTCACTTATTCCCGGGCTTAAAGCGGCAACCTATGCGCGTTACGGAAGTATACACAGGAATAGCTATCTTAATTCACCTTTACTTTTAAGTGATTCGCTTGAACTTAAGGAAAACTCTGGTATCTTTTTAGCAGGGCAGATAACAGGTGTGGAGGGTTACTGCGAGTCCGCTGCGATGGGGATAGTGGCCGGAATAAGTGCCTTTATGAGCAGTGCTGGGCTAGAGTTTACAGCACCACCACCATCGACTATGACAGGGGCTCTAATCAGGTATATAACAGCCTCAGAGAGCGGCGAGGGTAAGGGTGGTTTTCAGCCGATGAACTCAAACTTTGGTATAATAGAGGGAGGCGGAGGTGGCAAGAAACGCCGCGCCCCGGTTGTGGAAAAGGCCATAATGGATGCGATTAGTTGGCGGACAAAAATCTTGCAACTTTCAGGTGTATCTGGTAGCGTAAGATAATATGGATAAACGTAAACAAGTGATAATAAGGGCCTTGCAGGACAAGGACGAGAATGTCCGTAGCTCGGCTGCCGCAGCTCTAGAGAAACTTGAGACCAGACAAAGGCTCGGTGCGCTGGAAAAGCTCCTTGATGCCGGCGATAAGGTCGAGAAGCTCAGGGCCGTCTATGCTGTTGCGGCACTCAGGGGTGAAGGTATCTTGAATTTATTGGTGAAAGCCGCAGGCGATGCCACCGAGGACGTAAGGGCCGCTGCTGTAAGATCGCTTGGTCAGTTCGGAGATAAACGAGTGCTTCCGGCAGTTGTTGAGAGGCTTAAAGATGAAAGCTCGATTGTCGTAAGGGTCGCTGTGGAGTCTCTGGCCGATCTCTGGGATCCGCGCCTTATGGGGCCGCTTCTGCATGCACTTAAGAGCAAAGACCACGGTGTAATAGAGATGTCCTTGGAGGTTATTGGCAAATCAGGTGATAAAAAGGCCGAGCAGGCCATGATATACTTTGCGGTAAAGGGCAATGTAAAGATGCGCTCATTGGCACTGAAAGCCCTTGGTATTATGGAGAATTAGCTTTAAGCTGCACTCCACTTCTTAGTACAGGTCGATCTCAATGCCTGCTTGACAATTACCCTCTTAAAATTTAGCCAGGTTTAATCTGATTGGCGATGGCTGGGTGGGCGAAGGCCGAGGCGGTATTTATTTGGCTTCTTTTTCAAAGAAGGCACTGACGTCTACGTTTCTTGATAGAGGATCAGCTGCACCTACTATGGTTGGGCCTTCGGTGTTGTCTCTGGGCGAGATATCGATTGGAAGTGGTTCTTCCAGCTGCGTGCCGTCTGCGTCGTAGAGGATCTTGACCGTAACATGTTCGTTCTCATCCGGCGTGACGCTGGTGACTACGCCGATCTCATTGGTAGTAAGCCTGACCATCGTACCGACCGGGTAGACCCCTATCATGTCGCTGAAGGCCTCGACGATTTCCGGGGTGAAGTGCGCTCCGGATAGATCTTTGAGGATCTTTATCGCGTCTACGGGTTGGTGTGGGTTCTGATATACCCTCAGTGTTGTTAGCGCGTCATAGGCGTCGCAGATAGTTACTATCATAGAGTACTGGTATAGTGGGCGGGCGCTCCTTGGATACCCCGAGTGGTCATGCCTGACGTGGTGTTCATAGATGATGCGGCAGACTTCTTCCGGCATCTCTTTCATATGCTCTGCGATATCAGAGCCGATCACAGGGTGTTCTTTGACTTTTTCCCATTCTTCAGAACTCAGGCCGCCGGGCTTTTTGATTATATCTTCAGCGACCCCGGTCTTGCCGACGTCATGCAATAGGGCCGCGACACCGATGGTATCGACAGTCTTGCGGTCAAGCTTCATGTGACGCGCAAGTGCCAGACTTATAATAGAGACATTGACCGAGTGGTTGTATAGGTATTCGTCATAGTTTTTAATCATAGAGAGCCCGACCATGGCATTGGTGTTGGTAAAGACCATCTCGCTCATCTCGGTAATGATTGCGCAGACCTCTTCTGAGCCAGGGATCTTGCCAAGTCTTATCTGCCCCATTACATTTTTAACGACACCAATGGCATCGTTATATACCTCAAGGTGGCTACGTTTTGCAACTGGCATCGATTGCAGCGTGATATGTATGACGCCGAGATCTTTAAGTTCTTTATCGAGTTCTTCCTGAGTAGAGCCTGCCTCATCTGAGGTCAGAATCTCAATAACGCTAGAGAGCTCTCCGTCTTCCATACCGCCTTTAAAGGCGATGGCCTCTATCTTCTTCTCGGTCAGGTATTTCAATATGTCCCCGTATTGTTCTGTCGCATTGGCCTCTGGGATGTCTTCAAAGACGAGGGAGTCCTCTACTATTGCAAGGACCAGCCGTTCTGAGCCTTGGATATAGTTGGTTAAGAGCTGTTGAGTTTTACGTGCCGGGGCCGCAACCGAGGGGTGTCCCGGTGGATATAGCTTTTTGCTATGTAGTGCGGCATTAAGGGAGCGCAATATTAGTTCTCTGGTATCAACGGTCATCTGCCTTGCTTCCTTCAAGCACCCTCTTACAGGTGTTGTATATATTACCTTTAGAATCTTTATAGACGTTTTGTATGGTCTCGATAGCCATAAGGCCACCGATCTTGCCTAGAGACAGGATAGCTAGAATCTTTTGATCATCGCTGATTTCTTTGCCAAACCAGCCTTTTTTAATCAGTACCTTTTGAAGGTACGGCACGGCCATCTCATCGCCGCCAATGCCAAGTGCCTTTATGGCTTCTTTTTTAAGTTCAATGTCGCCTTTAAGTGCCATGTCGCCGATAAGCTCGACTGAAGCAGAGTCCTTGTGCATGGCCAGCGATATTATGGCCTGACCGATAAGTGCGCGGTTACCTTCTTTTATAGCATCTCTAAGTATCTTTGATGAATTCTCAGAGGTTATACGGGCAAGGCTTTTAAGTACGGCCTTTTTGATCCGTAGATCATTCTTTGCGTATGACTCAATCAGTGGTTCCATGGATTTTTCACCGCCAAGTTCACCCAAGAGAGCTATCATCTGTATTGTAACTATGCGTTCTTCAAGCTGTAGTCGCTCTGCGATCTTATCTCTTATATTATCACCAAAGCGGACTAAGGTTCTGGTAAGGTAATGAGCCTTGTGCGCAACGGGTGTCTCTGAGAGGGCATCAAGAAGTGGATCGACTGCGCCGTCTTCTGCCTTGAGCAAGAGATATTGAATAGCAGTACGGTTTGGCTCTTCTCGCGAGGAGACCTTGTCTACAAGGAAGAGGATAACCTCTCTTGAGAGAAAGTGCAATAGCGACTCAGAGGCGATTGACCTTATCTCCTCATTTTCCATGTATTTAGGGAGGGTATGTTTTAGAAATAAGTATAAAACAGGTAGTGTGTCGTTAAGTTCATTGTCTGCTACCAGTTGGTCGGCCCTTGCTATAACCTTAATCGAGAGGTCTTTATATCCAATAGTGCTGCGCTCATTTGATATCAGGTGTAGTAGCTTTTTCAGGGTATCTTCTTTTTTTTCTTCGGTGGGCTCTGCCTCCGGCTCTGGTTCGTTCTCTGAGGCCTCTTCAGAGCCGCCCTCGGTTATATCTCCATCGCCATCTCCATCTTCATCTCCAAACTCGGCTGCCTTATCGTCTTCCATCTTTTCTTGCAATTCTTTAAGCTGCTCGTAGCTGGTCTCGTTCAGTAGTATGCCGGTTACGTTCTTTTTTGCCAGCACCATTACAGCACCGCCCTCTTTGAATATGGCTTGAGGCTCCATTACCAGCAGCGAGAGGAAACCCTCGATGTCCTTTGCGCTGACCGCGGAGTTAACCTTTAAGACCTTTATTTTTTTCAGGAAGAGTTGTTTTGCAAGTGCTGAAATGGCAGCGTTATTTGGAGAGATAGGTTTGCCGTCTTCAATGATGTTTTTACTGTCAATATGCAGGGTTATCTCATTTTTACTGGAGGTTGCGTCCTTTAGTAGAGTGAGGAAATCGCCAAGAATCTGCTCCAGGTTAGGGTGACCTTTGGGGTAGAAATTTAGCGTCTTGACAGCCCTGTTTAGTTCTATTAGTATGTTTGTATGGTTAGTTGTCATAGGCTTTACAGTACTCTGGTCTCCATATACAATCTTAACAAAATACCACTCTTTGTCAAATAAAACAACAGGTAACAGCAACAGAAATGGCCAAGGCCCGTACCCTTTATATTTGTCAGTCCTGTGGATCCAGCACTGCGCAGTGGCATGGTAAGTGCCCGGAGTGCTCGCAGTGGAACTCTATGGTCGAACAGCGACGCCCGGGCGGTAAGCAGAAGGGGCTTGTTGCCTTGGAAGGTCGTCAAGTGCCTATGGCAATAACAGCTGTTGGCGGTGGTGCGGAGTCCAGGGTTTTAATCGGTCTTGCTGAGTTCGACAGGGTGCTGGGCGGGGGGATGGTCCCGGGCGGATGCGTCCTGGTCGGCGGCGATCCGGGAATAGGTAAGTCTACTCTGCTCTTACAGGCAATGGGGGGCTTTGCAAAGGACGGTCATAAGGTTTTGTATGTCTCGGGTGAAGAATCCGTGCGCCAGATTAAGCTGCGCGCAGAGCGACTGGGGGCGTTAAGTGAGAACCTGCTTGTATGGGGCGAGACCTGTACAGAGGTGATAGCCGCAAGAGTAGCCGAGCTAAGGCCCGAGGCCCTTGTTATTGATTCCGTACAGACCTTGCATAGTGAGACCCTTGATTCTTCCGCCGGCAGTGTCTCGCAGGTGCGAGAATCTTCGATGAGGCTGATAACCGTCGCAAAGGCCCTTGATATACCGCTTTTTCTGGTAGGACACGTTACCAAAGACGGCGCGATAGCAGGGCCCCGGGTGTTGGAGCATATGGTCGATACTGTCCTTTATTTTGAGGGTGAGTCCGTGCATATTTATCGGATACTGCGGGCAGTTAAAAATCGCTACGGCTCTGCGATGGAGATAGGTGTTTTCGAGATGCAGGAGTCAGGACTTCGCCAGGTTGATAATCCCTCGGAAGTGTTTTTGGCGGAAAGGCCAGAGGGAGCTTCGGGCTCATGCGTGCTGGCGAGTATCGAGGGTACACGCACCCTTCTTGTTGAGGTCCAGGCCCTTGTAAGCCCAGCACTCTTTGGTGTGCCACGGCGCACAGTTGTTGGCGTGGATTACAATAAGGTCCTTTTGCTCTCGGCTGTTCTGGAGAAAAAGGCCGCTATGATTCTGGCTAATCATGATATATTTGTAAAGGTAGCAGGGGGGATAAAGATCAACGAGCCCGCGGCGGATCTGGCTATCGTCGTATCTCTGGTATCTAATTTATTGGACAAGGCCGTGCCCCCGGATATTGTCGTTTTTGGTGAGGTAGGGCTTGCCGGAGAACTCCGTGGTGTTATGCGTGCGGAGAGCAGGGTTAGAGAGGCTGAGAAACTCGGCTTTAAAAGGTGTATTCTTCCAAGCGATAGCCTAAAGGGCTTTAAAGTTCCCGGCGATATAGAACTGATCGGAGTCTCGACGATAAAAGAGGGCTTGGATAAGATTTTCAATTAATTCTTGAGAGTGTTTTTACGGTAGAGGTTGTAAGCTATGACTAACAATAGAACCGGTAATTCTGGGAGTATGGGGCTTGGTCAGGGGGAGTCTATCTGCGGCATATGTATGTGTCGCATAAAGGACAATACGCTCTTTACAAACCTAACGGATAAAGAGATAGACGTCTTTAAGGATGTCGTTACGACATCTAACCATAAGAAAAAAGAAGTTATCTTTATGGAGGATGATCAGTGTCTGGGGCTCTATATCGTTCGCACGGGACGAGTAAAGCTTGTCAGAAGCTCCAAGGATGGTCGAGAGCATATCATCAATATCCTCTCGCCCGGAGACCTGCTGGGGTTGGAGGTCTTCTGCGATGCCGATACCTATGCTAATAGCGCGGTGGTGATGGAGGACGCGAGCCTTTGTTTTGTTAAAAAGGCCAACTTCTTCAGAGTCCTTGAGACGTCCCCTGATGTATCAAAGAAGATTATGATGGCTCTGGGTAGGGAGCTACATCAGGCCTATGAAAAAATAGGAAACCTTGGACTTAAAAATGCAAAAGAAAAACTGGCGCATCTCCTGCACTCTCTGGCACTTGAGTACGGGGTCAGGGACTCAATAGGGGTTAGGCTTCATTTGACGCTATCTCGCCTTGAGATAGCAGAGATGCTCGGTATAACGCAGGAGACATCTATACGTCTGCTTAAGGGCTTTAAGGAAGAAGGAATACTGGATATAGAGCGTAAAGAGATAGTAATTCATTCTATGTATAAACTTGCCGTTATAGGTGGTGCGCAGTAAGGTTATGGTATTTTCTATTCGCACAAAACTTACCTTTTGGTATGTACTGCTGCTTACCGTCAGTATGCTGGTCTTTGCAGGTGGTTTCTACTATGCGCTCTCGCGTGTCTATATGGATAGGATAGATTCTCAGATCCATCAACTTGCGGGTATGACGGCGCATGCCATCGTCAGGCCTCCTGGCAAACTCTTGGTCCCAAATAATTTTGATGTTTTTCTTGAGAGGTTTTTTGGCCTTCGTACCAGAGATTATTATATTCAGATACTGGATCATACAGGCAAGGTTGTGGCCAAGAGTGCCACGCTTGAAGGCTTTGACTTGCAAGTGTCTAATAGTGCGCTTAAGAGGGTTCTGAGAGGTAATGTTAATTATGAGACGGTAAAGAGCGTAGGGATTCATCCGGTAAGGGTCGTTAGTGCCCCTGTAATTATAAAGGACAAGGGGCTCGTTGCAATCGTTCAGGTAGGAGACTCGCTAGAGGTAGTGGTAGAGATCTTTAACTATATGATCTATATCTTTGGTGTAGGTATTGTAGTGTCTGTTATATTGGCAAGTATTATAGGGTCTTTTCTTGCGAGAAAGGCACTGGCCCCGGTCGATGAAATAAACCGGATGGCAATGAGAATTACGGCTGAAAACCTGGATGAAAGGATAAATATAGACGGCCCTCAAGATGAAATGGGCAGGCTCGCTACCACACTCAATGATATGATAGCAGGGCTGGAGAGATCCTTTAAGCAGATACGTCAATTTACCTCGGATGCTTCTCATGAGCTGAAGACCCCTCTAACTGTTATGAAGGGCGAGATAGAGGTAGCACTTCGTGGCGAGCCGACAAAAGAGGAGTCTAGCGAGGTCCTCTTAAGTACTCTGGAAGAGATAGACAGGATGAGTAGTATTGTTCAGAAGCTCTTGACTCTGGCCAGAGCAGATGACGAGCGCGGCGCGGCGGCACTGACCCCGGTTCGGCTCGATATTATTCTTGCCGATAGTTTTCGTTTGTTAAAGAAGGTTGCGGCCAAGAAAGGAGTCTCCATTGAGATGAGCGAGAGTGCAGCCTTAACTGTCTTTGCTGATGAACTTCGGTTAAGCCAAGTTATAGCCAATCTGATAGATAATGCCATCAAATATACGCCTGAGAGCGGGAGTATAAAGGTGCTACTTTCAGGCGGCTCTGATTTAGCTATACTCAAGGTTATTGATACAGGAATGGGGATAGCGGCAGATGATCTGCCGCGTTTATTTGATCGCTTTTATAGAGTCGACAAGGCTCGTAAGCGTGAGATGGGCGGGGTAGGGCTTGGGCTCAGTATCTGTAAAGAGATCGTCGAGGGCTTTGGTGCTACGATTGATGTCGACAGTGAACTGGGTAGGGGGACGATCTTTACCGTTAGATTCCCGCTCTATAAAGAAGAGGTCGAGAACCTGGAGGCGTAGCAGGCTCAGAACTATTTGTTTTTTCCTAGAGGAGGGTTTTAAGATGAAGGTAGGGATACTCACAGGTGGTGGCGATTGTCCGGGACTTAATGCCGTAATAAGGGCTGTAGTGATCAAAGGCCATAAGATGGGTTTTGAGTTTATAGGTATTAGAGACGGATGGGCGGGTCTTGTAGAGCTTGACTATGAACCCTTTACCTCCGATTCTATTCGCGGGCTTCTGCCACGTGGCGGTACGATCCTTGGTACTTCGCGCACAAACCCCTTTAAGCACGAAGGTGACGTAGATAAGGTCTTGACTAATATAGCCAAGCTGGAGCTTGATTGTGTCGTGGCTATCGGGGGGGATGATACCCTTGGGGTCGCCTCTAAGCTTTATGAGATGGGGGTTAATATGATAGGTATTCCAAAGACGATAGATAATGATCTGTCGTGTACGGACTTCACCTTTGGTTTTGATACCGCCGTAAGCATCGTAACCGAGGCACTCGATAGGCTGCACTCAACGACTGAGTCGCATCACAGGGTGATGGTAGTTGAGGTAATGGGTAGGCACGCAGGCTGGATTGCGACCTACGGGGGGCTTGCCGGAGGTGCCGATATGATTCTGATCCCTGAAGAGCCTTTTTTGATAGATGACGTTTGTAAGGTCGCGATTAATAGAAAAAAACGTGGACGTAACTTCAGTATGATAGTCACAGCCGAGGGGGCATACCCTGTTGTCGCCACTGAGGGCTCTGAGCAACAGGGCGGCGACATAATCACAAAGGACGCAGAGGTGGACGCCTTTGGTCACGCCAAGCTTGGTGGCGTTGGTGAGTATATCGCTAAAGAGGTAGAGAAGAGGACAGGGATTGAGACCCGGCACGTAGTTCTTGGTCACCTTCAACGCGGCGGCAGCCCTACGGCTCATGATAGGATACTCGCTACTCGTTACGGGATACGCGCCGCAGAGCTGATAGGCGAGAAGACCTATGGCAGGATGGTCGGTATTCATGGTAATGCGATAGTCGATGTATCGCTTAAAGATGCAACCGGTGAGACCAAGACGGTAGATATGGATATATACAGGATCGCCAGTACGTTCTTTGGTTAACCTTAACTTTGCCCTCTGTTTGATATGGAATCTAAGGAAGTAATAACTCAAGGCGAAGAGGCCTTTGAAAAGTGGCGTAAGAGCTCTGGGCTTGTACTTGGCCCTCTAGTTTTTTTTGTTATCTACTTTATAGATATTCCAGCCCTGACGCCAGAGGCACATAACCTCTTTGCTGTTATAGGGCTGGTCTTGGTATTCTGGCTTACAGAGGCGATACCAATACCAGCGACAGCACTTCTGGGTGCGCTCTTAAATGTCGTACTCGGCGTGGCCTCGGCCAAGGTCGTGCTCGCTCCTTTTGCCAACCCCTTAGTGTTTTTATTTATTGGAAGTTTTATCCTCGCCGAGGCCGTTATAATGCACGGGCTCGACAGGCGATTCTCTTTTGCTATCTTATCGGTTAAGTTCTTTGGCGAGAGTCCGTTGCGCCTGCTCGCGGCCTTTGGCATAATCTCAGCTGTGGCCTCGATGTGGATCAGCAATACCGCAGCAACGGCTATGATGCTGCCAATCGGTATCGGGCTTTTGAGCGCTATAAGGAAGGCCGGTGCTGAGAGCGGCGCGGCTGATCAAAGCTTTAACTTTGATAAATATTCTACCGCTTTGATGTTGATGATAGCCTACGGCGCATCGGTCGGTGGCATTGCGACGCCGATTGGCACGCCGCCGAACCTTATCGGGATAGGGATGATAGGGGAGCTGGTAGGCGTAAAGATATCGTTTCTTAAGTGGATGACCTTCGCGCTTCCAATAACCGCTGTGATGTTTGTATTTCTTTTTTTCCTGCTCGGGTTCTTTAATGTTGGGCGGGGCCATACGCTTACGGGCGTTGCCAGCTATGTGCGAGAGAAAAGACTTTCGCTTGGCCCCTGGGGCAGAGGCGAGATAAATACTGCATTTTGTTTCGGTGTAGCCGTGACTCTGTGGCTGCTCCCGAGCATCATGGGGCTAATTGCAGGCAAGGGGCACTGGTTGACTCTGCTGTTGGAGGCGCGTCTTAACTCGGGGATAGTCGCTCTGCTGGCAGCGATATTATTATTTATCCTGCCGGTCTCTTTTAAAGAGCGTATCTTTACCATGAACTGGGAGCGGGCGCAAACGATAGATTGGGGTACGATCTTGCTCTTTGGCGGTGGGCTGAGTCTGGGGGCGCTAATGTTCTCGACAGGGTTAGCCGAGGCCTTTGGTCTGGCTCTGACAGGTCTGACCGGAGCCAGCTCGCTCTGGAGCATAACGGCACTTGCCATTATCTTTGGGATCGTCTTGAGTGAGACGACCTCTAATACGGCCTCTGCCAATATGGTGATACCGGTTGTTATTGCCGTAGCGGCCGGTATGGGAGTCTCCCCTATGCCGCCGGCCCTTGGGGCGGTGCTCGGGGCGAGCTTCGGCTTTATGCTGCCGGTCTCGACCCCGCCAAATGCTATTGTCTACGGTTCGGGCATGGTACCGATACTTTCTATGGTTAGAAAGGGAATAATATTCGATATATGTGGTTTTTTCATTATATGGTTCAGTCTTATGGTACTATGTCCGCTCTTTGGATGGAGTTAATTACATATAAGAGGGGGTTTTTCAATAAATGCAACAAGGTTGTAAGCCCACATTCAAGGTCGAAGTGCAACAGAGGCGGAAGCGACCTCAAGCGGTGTTTTGTAGCCCAGACACTTTCTGGGCCTGTTGTTGATCAGTGATTCTACCCTTGCCACCTGCTCGTCCGTTATTTTAGCGAAGTCC
>JAJRSM010000083.1 GCA_024278765.1 Deltaproteobacteria bacterium
AGGCATAAAGGCTATTGGCCGATATATCAAGGCGCTTTGAAACATCACTGACAGAATGACCGCGCTCTGTCACCTGTTTTACCGCCTCTTGTTTAAACTCTTCTGAATACCTCTGATTGGACATAGACACACCTCCGTTTGATTGTAATTGTATTATCAAATGTGTCTACTAAAGCGGGGGAAGTCCACAATGTTTCAAGTTAGGAACTTGAAACAACAAGAGGCCTTAAGGTCAACGCGACAATCTATCTTTGTTGTTGGATAGGACGAGATTGCTTCGCTACGCTCGCAAAGACGTGAATACATGGGCGGCACGGCAGCCACCCTGCAAAGACAAAAGCTAAACTAGCTCCAATAGCCGTCTTAAACGACTATTGGTCATCAAAGACAATTAGACCGACCAAGAGTTATCTTATTATGTACCGCACGCAGAGCGGAAGAATCAAATATAAGGTGCTGCGTACAGCATTTATATATCAATAGAGTTTCTTTCTTGGAATATGCCACAGAGCATTTATTTAAAGAGGAGGACGCCAGAGTTAGGAGGCCGCCTGGGGCGACATGAAGTTGAGATCGTCCCAGGCGGTATGAATAACTTTATTTGTTTCAGATGTTTCTAGAGGTAAGGTCAGTCAATATTATCAAGCCTTGCTCTAACGACCTTGAAGGTCGCCAATATATTCTTTACGCCCTTTGTAACGGCACGCGCCGAGAGCGTTGCGCCGCTTATATTCCTGATATCTCGCTTAAGCCTGAGCCTTGAGGCCAGAGACTTACCAAGAAACTGTTTTCTCCACCGTGGGTTTTCTATCTCATAGCCCTGCGATTCCCTAAAGGCTAGAATGTCCAGATCCGTTACAACCCCGTCCGTATCTATAAAGACCATAAAGGTAATCTGGCGCGTCTTGCCTCGCTCATTACCAATGGCAGCGTAGCCCTCTGTAAGTCCATTCTTTGTAGCGACGTAGAAGGTCATCCGACGCTTGAAAAACCTCTTTTTAATAATACCGGCTATCTGAGCTCTCTCTTCAGTGCTAATAGAGATTACCTTTTTATCAAAGACAGCATCCGGGTAGCTACGCTTAAGCACCTCATCGGCACTGGCATAGGTCCTGTTGGCGGCACTTGCAATTGAAGCAAAGAACAGGAGGAAGATAACGATAAAAAAGAATAAACACTTCTGATGCATGCTTCGTGCTCCTCTATGAGTTACTAATCAGGAGGTAAGTTAAGCCCCGTGCAGGGGGGGGCTTCCTGCACGGGACGAGATTAAAAAGACTTACTAGAAATAATAACCAACACCTATATTGAGCTGATCCGTCGCCTCTATCAGACTATCACTATTGTCCCTGTCCTGATAATCAATTTTAAAAGAGACATTAGGAGACGGCTTGTAATCAAGGCCCACCATCCAGACATTTCTATCGTTTACGCCGCTTGCAACAGCGTCTCCGGGAAGTTTCTTCTGCGTATCGTACTCGGAATACCTCGTAAATACCGCCAACTCCTGCTCAGAGGCGGGACGTATATAGCGCATAAATCTCCACGCACCTTCCAGGTACCAACCAACCATCTCCTCACCTACATCCTCACCGGTTACGGCCTTTATCTTATCGGCGTCACTGACCTTTGTAGTGGCATAGAGGGCTCGCATATCAAAGTCTCCGATGCTATACTGTGCGTCGGCCGCAAGGATCGTCACACGCGCGTCGCCGAGCGCAGAGTTTGCCTGCGCGGTATCACCGGTAAAAAATGCTGCGCCAATCTTAAGGCCGTTTATCCCTGTGTATTCAAGACGTCCTGTGAGTGCGAAGTCCTCTGCGGAGGCTTTGGCTACCTTCTGGCGACCATTCCTGACACCGGAACTTTCCGTAAAATCAGCGGCATCCAAACTGGATACATAGTAGAGCTTGTAATTAAGACCCGGGGCTATATCGCCATGGATACCTATACCGGCCTCACGCCATGTCGCAGGTATGATGAACTTCTCAACATCCGGCCTCTCAACGCCGTAGAAGGTCGGTGGCTCATGAACCTCGTTTATGATACCAAGAGGCACCAGGACGATACCCGCCCTGACATTAAAATTATCCGACAGAGCAAAATCAAGGTATGCCTGCTCCAACGCTACCGCGCCCGGAGCACCGTCGGCACTGAATGCATACTCTACCTCCAACTCTGACTTAAAAGTTATCCAGTCGTTGATATCTTTTCCTATAAAGAGCACAAAACGGTGAAAATCCACCTTGTCTTTTGCACTGGTATTTTTAAAGTTATTGTAGTGAAGCTCGCCGTAGCCGCCAAGGGTAGTACCCGAAAGCAGATCGCCAAGCCCCTCATCCTGCCTCTCTCTGAGGGCATCCAGATCCGCGCGTATCTGCTGAATTTCGGCACTGCTGCTCGGACTGGAAGAACTCTGCCTTGGTGCTTTCTTGTCTTTCTTAAGTGCCTCGATCTCTTTCCTCATCTCTCTCATCTCTTGAGCCATATCTCTTACAAGTGCCTCAAGGTCAGTAGCTGCCATGGCCGGAAAACTCATAGCCAGAACCATCATCACTGCAATAGCAGACAAACACCATCTCTTCATTAACTCTCTACTCCTTGATTGTTGTTTTTCTTAATAAAGTTTTTCAGGCTTCCCGACATGTTGATTGAAAATGATTTTTATTTTCAATAGCTATCTAAAAAATTCCAACTTAAAACACGATCAGACAGAGGCTTGCAACTTTCTGTCACGAGGCTTCTTAAAAAAAACCCTCTTTAGCCAGATAAAAGGCCCGGTCAGGCTAAGTGCCAACAGAATAAAGGCCGAGATGACTAGCAAGAACCTTGTGTCTTTGCCTCTGAACTTGCCGGCGTGAAAGGCCGTAAGTACTCGCTCATAGCTGGCAGGCTCTGTGCGATAGCCCTCATCCTGATAACCACCATACTCATCTTCTTCAAGGCCTGCCTGCCCTGCGATTGCCTCGAGATCTTGATATTCGCTGCCATAGAGCCATAAGACAACAGAGTTCTCCGGGTAGACGTCATGCAACTGTAGCGGCTCTCTGTACTCCAACAAAAGCCCCGTTACAATAAGAAAGATCACAGGTATAATTGCGACCATACCTATAACCCTATGAAATCTATGCATAAAACTAAAAAAGACCTTCACGACACTACCCTCCGTAAGACCTGATAAATCAAACCGATTGAATATGAATATCATTATCACAGCTAACTGTCAAGATAATAATAAGGTTTTTCACAATTTAAAGATTTAAGTGCGTAGCAGAGATCAGCATAAAATAATAAAAAAAGCCGGAGCAAAAACTGCTCCGGCTTTGAAAAACCTTCTTCTCTTTTAGAAAAGAGGCAGCATAAAAAATACCACTAACTATTTCAAGACTTGAATTGCATCAGATACAACAAAAATAGCATATAACCCTATAGGCAACGGTAAAACATGCTCAAAAACAATACGAACTATTAGAAAAAATAGGTCTACAGTTTTATTAGCAGAAGCTATTTCATCATTGCCAACATAGATATGCTTTTTATCAATAGAGTATGGTTTCCACCAAGAAAAAAAATCACATAATGAATATAGAAAAAAGGCTATCAGGTAATATCCAACAACTAACAATAATAGCTTGAGAAAATCTTGTTGGTTTACAGCACTAAGTTTAAGACCTAGTGCTGTAATCTCTGTCGGCACTAAACCTGTCGTAGCAATTGCGCTGCTAACTAAACTGACAACAAGAAGGTTTCTGCGCACCTTCATCGTTCTATCTGTCAGCGTTTGCTGAAAACGAGTATCCTCATAACTCATACATCAAACTGCTCCTTAGAGAAAAACAGCTAAACTACCGAACCACCTACACTCCGCCCCCTACCCCCCTACCTCGCCGCCAACGGTTATCTCAGGGATACGGATCGTTGGCTGCGCATCCGAGACCGGCACACCCTGGCCGTCTTTACCACATGTACCGATACCGAAACCCAGATCCGAGCCAACCATATCGATAGAGCTTATGACCTCAATACCGCTACCTGTAATCGTCGCACCCCTGACCGGCTCGCCCTGCTTACCGTTCTCAATCATATAACCCTCGGTAACCTCAAAGACAAAATCGCCGTTTACGGTATTGACCTGCCCGCCGCCCATCTTCACGACATACAGACCACTATCGGTGGCCTTTAAGATATCGGCGGGATTATCCTTACCACGCGCGATATAGGTATTGGTCATACGTGGGATAGGCTGATGCCGGTATGATTGACGTCTGCCGTTACCGGTAGACTCTACCCCGTCCTTCATCGCGGTAAGCCTGCTCTGCATATATTTTTTCAGAATACCGTCTTCAATAAGGACATTCTTAGAGTTCGCAGTACCTTCACTATCATAGAAGCCTGAGCCCCTTTTATTTACCATGGTTCCGTCGTCAATGACCGTTATAATCGTATTGGCGACCTGCTGCCCGAGCTTTCCGGCATAGACCGAAAGCCCCTCACATGCAAGATCGGCCTCAATGCCATGACCAACGGCCTCGTGGATCATCGTACCACCGGCTTCACTAGATAGGACTACGGGCATACGGCCACCCGGAGCCTTTCTTGCCGACAACATCATAACGCCACGCCTGGCGGCAAGCTCTGCAATCTGCTCCGGCGGGTTATCATCTAATATCTCTAGCCCCAGCAGACCACCAACCGGCTCATAGCCGGTCTGGATGATATCGCCCTGCTGCGTAACAACTTGACAAAGAAAAAGCGTCGAGGTCTTCTGCTCTTCAACCCAGATGCCCTCAGAGTTTATAATGGCGGTGTCGCGCAGGCTATCACCGTAGATGACCTTGACCTGCCTGACCCTTTCGTCATAGCCGCGTGCCGCGCTATTGGCGATATTTACGTATTCAATCTTCTTTGCCAAGTCCACATCAAAGGGAGATTTCTTTATAAGAAAACCCTCGGCTATTTTCTTATCGTTAAGATTGATCTCACCGACCTCAACTCCACCCTTAACAGCTGCCGCAACAATATCAGCGATCCCCAGAAGCCCCTTCTCAGTAAGGTCATTGGTAAATGCGTAGAAGGTCTTCAGATTCGACAAAACCCTAACGCCACAGCCACGCTCTCTGCCGGGCAGGACCTTCTCTATTCGGTCTTCCTCACAGATAATCGACGTACTCTGCGTATCTTCCAGATAAAGTTCGGCAAAATCTCCGCCGTTCTTAAGTGCCCTCTTTATTATCTTAGATGGATCAAAACCATCGACAAGTCCCATTTTAATACCTCCCACATTCAAGGTCGAAGTGCAACAGAGGCGGAAGCGACCTCAAGCGGTGTTTTGTAGCCCAGACACTTTCTGGGCCTGTTGTTGATCAGTGATTCTACCCTTGCCACCTGCTCGTCCGTTATTTTAGCGAAGTCC
>JAJRSM010000084.1 GCA_024278765.1 Deltaproteobacteria bacterium
AAGTTGTCATCCTGAACTTGATTCAGGATCTGTATTTAAGGTTTTACAGATTGTGTGGAGCGCAGCGAAACCCAAGGGTACTTTAATGGATTCAGGTAAAGACCAGATTGCTTCGTCGCTCAAAAGCTCCTCGCAAAGACAACCAGTTTGTCATCCTGAACTTGGTTCAGAATCTGTATTGGTTTTGCAGAGTAGATGGAGTAGCGCGAAGCAAGCTGTTTTTTAGTGATCTAAATCAAAGACCAGATTGCCACGTCGCTGTGCCCCACCGCAGGTGTGATGCGCACGGCAAGTTCTTTGATCTGGTTTAGTTTTTGCGGCGAAGCCGCTGTGCCCCACCGCAGGTAGTTTACTCCACCGCAGGTAGTTTATCCCACCGCAGGTGGTTTGTCCCACCGCAGGTGGTTTGCGCACGGCAGGTTCTTTGATCTGGTTTAGTTTTTGCGGCGAAGTCGCTGTGCCCCACCGCAGGTAGTTTACTCCACCGCAGGTGGTTTGCCCCACCGCAGGTAGTTTACTCCACCGCAGGTGGTTTGCCCCACCGAAGGTAGTTTACTCCACCGCAGGTGGCAAGATCGCTTCGGCGGCTGACCTCTCCTGACAACAGCAAATAAGCCGAAATAAAAAAAGAGGGGGTAAGTTTCCTTACCCCCTCTCGGTTAGTTCTTGTATTACGACTTTAGCTTAGAAGTTAGCTGTAAGCTGTACCCATGCATAGTCGAGGTCTTCGGTGTCAGCTGATGCGCCACCTCCGCCTGTACCCCGCCAGTAATCTTCCTGACGGTCACCCGCAAAGAAGCGTGATACACCGGCCAAGATCGTTACCGCGCTGTTGTACTTATACTTTACGCTAAGATCCAGCTCGCTGCCTGTATCAGCGCCACACTGATTGTCATTGGCGTCTATACATGTGCCTGAACGTATGCCACCTGTTGAACCGTTCCACTGACCTGCGCCGTACCATCCGTCTTCTCTCTCAACAAGTGAGAAGTCCCAGTAGCTGAGCTTTACGGAAGTCTTGCTGTTTGGCTTGATGCTGGCATTTACATTCCATGCCTCCATGTTTCTCCATCCCTGCTGATCAGCATTGCCGTAGTGGCCATGGTTGGTCGGGAAGAGGTTAGAGAATGTCTCGATGTTGTTATCGCTAGAGTCGTCATCGCCTGAGGCGTATGCATACTCTGCGCCAAACCTGAGGCCCATCGGTACGCCCGGTATGGTGTATCCGAGCCTTATTGCTAACGCATCCGCATCAACGTCATAGTCTGTTGCGGCTGTGTTGATCTCACCCTTCTGGATGACATACTCTGCTGTATAGTCAATGCCTACAACCGCGCCCTTGAGCCTTACGCCGTAGGTATTGAGCGTCTGTGACTCGTTTGCTGTTACAGCAGCCGTGTTGTTGGAGAGGAGTGCTGTTGAGCCGCCATCCCTGAGTGACATTATGTAAAGATCGAGGCTGTTGTTCGGTATCGCCTTAACAGTACCGTGAAGGATATAGAAGTCCTTGTCGTTGTCATTCTTTGAAGACGTTACGTTATTCTCTCTGACCTTTGATGTTACGAAGTCAATGTCAAAGGCATCCGAGCGGTGCATAACCTTGATCGCATCAAAGCTACGCCCGTTGTTACTCCATCCAAAGGCACCAACGAGTCTCTGGTCTCCATAGACAAGTTCCTGACGACCGATCTTTACTGAAAAAGGCGTGCCAAAAAACTCATCGATGAGCACATAAGACTCGTGAAGGTCCAGTGTGTTCTGCGAAGTGCTACCCGAACCGGCATCGGTAAGTCCCGGACCGTCGGTATCGTTCTTCTCATTCTGACCCCAGTTCCTGCTGTCCTGGATCGTGATCTTAATTGTCGTATCATTGGTAGGCTTTGCAACTCCCCAGAGCCTTACCCTCTGACCGTAGAAACCAAGCTGGTCCTCATCATTGTATGAGTCGTAAAAGTCTGTCTCACTCTTCTGCTCGCCCCTGATCCTGTACTGACCACCGAATTCTACTCCGGCTGTCGCAGGTATGGTCCACACCATCAGTGCGGCAACTGCTACAAATAAAGCAAAAATCTTCTTCATTTACTCGCCTCCTTATTGACGTTCGTTTGTTATTCATTCAAAGTAAAGCTAAACTCTAATCTCTTCTACAGTGCTACTATTTTAAAAACAAAAACATGAAACTAAACCGCTGAACCTCTCTTAACCGTAGAAGATCTAAACCTTTCGATCTCAGACGGCTTTAAAGCACGTCCTCTCTCCTTCCTCGTTTAAGTTTAAACTGTTTTTACTACTTAATAGTGCGTCCCAAAATACTTATATATATAAAAGTTAATAGACTCTACCATCCGAAAAAACACTTTGTCAAGGAATTTCTTGCATTTCTGACATTTTATGCATTTTCGCAGTATCTCCAGATAACTTTAGGCTTTTTCCGCTTTTTGCCATTATTTTCCAGATCGGCCTTCAGAGGGCCAAAAAACCGTTAATCCCCTACAGCCCGTTGGGCTTAAAGCACTCCGGCACGAATCAGGTCATGCAGGTGCACCGCACCTACTATCCCGGCCCCGTCTTTCGAGCCGTTTTTAGCAACAAAAAGTGCGGTTATCGAGTGCTCATCCATCTCTCTAAGTGCTGTTTCAGCCAATGCGTCCTCACAGATAACCTTAGGCCCCGCACTCATGACCTCACCAGCCGTCATATCAAACACATTCAACCCCTTTTCAAGGGCTCGCCTAAGGTCTCCGTCTGTTATAACGCCGACCAATCTCTGGCAGCCCTTACCACCATCACTGCCGTCTGCCCCCTCGAAAACACCGGTAAGTCCCATTCGCTTACCGGTCATTTCCAGGATCGCATCCTTCATAGGCGCGTCCCGTCCAACACGCGGCATATCGGCCCCCTTGTGCATAAGCTCCGAGACCTTCATAAGTTTCTTACCAAGGCTCCCTGCGGGATGCAGCGTTGCAAAGTCCTCTTGCCTGAAGCCACGCCTCTCAAGCAGCACCACAGCCAGAGCGTCACCCATCGCAAGAGTCGCCGCAGTCGATGCCGTCGGAGCGAGCCCCAGAGGACAGGCCTCTTCTTTAACGCCGATATCGAGGACGACATCACCGTAGCCGGCAAGCGTTGAATCCAGACGCCCCGTCATAACTATCATCTTAAGCCCAAGCCTTTTAACAGCCGGCAGCAGAGTCAAAACCTCTTCGGTCTCACCGGAATTTGATACGGCGAGCAGAACATCGCTCTTCATTATCATACCGAGGTCACCGTGGATGCCTTCAGCCGGATGCAGAAAAAAAGCAGGCGTACCGGTAGATGCCAGAGTCGCCGCGATCTTCTGGCAGATTATGCCGCTCTTGCCCATGCCCGTGACGACGACCTTGCCCTCGACCTTTAGGAGTATCTCTATGGCCTCTCTAAAGTCCGCACCAAGCCTACCCTTAAGCGCACTGATCGCCGCAGCCTCGGTATCAAGGACACGCTCTGCTGTCTGTATTGTTATGTCTTCTATGGTCTTCATAAAGTTAATCCTTTAAAAAACAGATCCTGAATCAAGTTCAGGATGACAAACTGGTTACATTTGAGACTTCGCTATCGCTGCGCAGCGAAGCCGCTTTGCCTCCGATACAACCGGTGCCCTAACGCAGTGAGTTAAATCGTTCTCTGACAAAACCATCCAAGTCCTTAAGTTCACCAAGCAACCCTTCCATATCAGCAAGTGCTATAGAGTTAGGGCCATCGGATAAAGCCCGAGAAGGATCAGGGTGCGTCTCCATAAAAAGCCCGTCAACGCCTACGGCAACAGCAGCTCTGGCCAGGTACTTTACCATCTCACGGTCTCCGCCAGAGCTCTTGCCATTGGCACTAGGCAACTGCACGCTGTGCGTAGCGTCGAATATAAGCGGATACCCCATGGCCCTCATAACTGGCAGAGACCTATAGTCTACGACCAGATTGTTATAACCAAAGCTTGAGCCTCGCTCAGTGAGCATTACATCATTGTTACCGGTTGAGGTGACCTTCTTTATGGCCTCGACCATTGAGGCAGGTGCCATAAACTGTCCTTTCTTAATATTAACGGGAAGGCCTGTGCGACCTGCCTCGATTAAAAGGTCGGTCTGACGGCAGAGAAAAGCCGGGATCTGCAGACAATCAACGACCTCGGCTGCGGCGGCGCACTGCTCTATGCTATGGACGTCTGTTAGGAGCGGCACATCAAAACGTTCTCTTATGCCACGAAAAAAATCAAGGCCGGCATCTATTCCCGGCCCTCTCTCGGAATCAATCGAGGTCCTATTTGCCTTGTCAAAAGAAGCCTTAAAAACATACGGAATCCCAAGCTTCTCCGTAACTCCGATGAGCGTCTCTATAATGGTGTATGTTGTAGACTCGTCCTCGAACACACACGGCCCTGCGATAAGCGCAAGACTGTCGCCGCCAAAGGTAACACTGCCTATTTTTATCTTTTTCATATCAGGCATGATCAACTACGTGTTGCCGTCTTAGTCGGCTTAGTGTTTTTTTTAGCAGCGGCCTTCTTTGTTAACGTCTTCTTTGGTGATGCCTTCTTGGCAGACTTCTTACCAGCACCGGCAACTGTGCCGGACTGCTTGTATTTAAGCACGGCCTTTACAAAGTCCTTAAAAAGCGGATGCGGTCGAGCCGGAGAGCTCTTGAACTCCGGATGGAACTGACAACCCAAGAACCACGGATGATCACGGAACTCCGCAATTTCAACAAGAGTGCCATCCGGGCTTACCCCGGAGAACTCAAGGCCTGCCTTCTCAAGCGTATCGCGAAATTCATTATTGACCTCAAAACGATGACGATGCCTCTCTGAAATATCTGCCGTGCCGTAGGCCTTATAAGCATGCGTGCCCTTCTTTACCGTACACGGGTAAGCACCCAGGCGCATAGTGCCGCCCTTGGCCTCTATGCCACGCTGGCCTTCCATAAGATCTACTACCGGATACTTCGTATCTGGATCAAACTCAACGGAGTTAGCACCACCGAGCCCTGCGATATTACGCGCGACCTCCATAACCGCCATCTGCATACCTAGGCATATCCCGAAAAACGGCTTTTTATTCTCTCTCAGGTATTTTATCGCCGAGACCTTGCCCTCTACCCCACGGCTACCAAACCCGCCCGGAACGAGCACTCCGTCTACGTCGTCCAGATAAATACTCGCGCCGTTCTTCTCTATATCTTCCGAGTCGATATACTTAAAGCTAACGCGCGTACTGTTAGCAAGACCGCCGTGTATGAGGGCCTCGTGCATACTCTTATATGAATCCTGAAGCTCGACATATTTACCGACGATGCCAATTATAACTTCATGCTTAGGTCTCTTAAGCTTCTTTACAATCTTCTCCCACTGATCAAGCTTTGGTGCACCGGTCCAGATATTTAGTATCTCTGCTATCTTATCATCTATGCCTTCGTTGCGCAGTGCCATAGGCACTTCATAAACACTCTCAACGTCACGAGCAGCAACGACGGCATCAAGATCTACGTTACAGAAAAGGGCGATCTTACGCTTAAGCTCCGGCTCTAGCTCCCGGTCGGTCCTGCACAGGAGTATATCGGGCTGAATACCGATCTCGCGCAGTTTATTGACGCTATGCTGCGTGGGCTTTGTCTTAAGCTCCTTTGCCGTTGCTATATAAGGAACAAGTGTCAGGTGCAGATAAAGAACATTCTCTTTACCCAGATCAAAACGCAATTGCCTGATGGCCTCAAGAAACGGCAGACTCTCGATATCACCGACCGTACCGCCTATCTCAATAAGTGCTACATCGACGTCATTAGAAAGTGCCAGAACGCGCCTTTTTATCTCGTCGGTTACGTGCGGAACGACCTGAACGGTCCCCCCCAGATAATCGCCCCTGCGTTCTTTCTTTATAATGGTGTCGTATACCTGACCGGTCGTAAAGTTATTGGCCTTTGTAAGGGTTGCGTTGGTAAACCTCTCGTAATGACCCAGATCCAGATCCGTCTCAGAGCCGTCGTCGGTTACAAAGACCTCGCCGTGCTGAAAAGGACTCATCGTCCCTGGATCTACATTAATGTAGGGATCAAGCTTTTGCATCGCAATCTTCAGGCCCCGTGCCTCTAGCAACGCACCAATCGATGCGCTTGCTATGCCCTTACCAAGCGAGGAGACGACCCCGCCGGTTACGAAGATGAACTTTGTCTTTGCACGTACCTTGGTATCAGCCATAAAGATGCTATTAGCATTCCCCCTTTAATTGTTTTATCTCTTCCGGTAAAAGGCCACCCTGAAAACAGACTAAAAAAATAGGCCCTCTACAAACTACTTAACTCTAAAAAACTAACCAAGTCCCTGCATCAACTCTCGCACATGCGCCAGATCCTCTGGCGTATCAACGGACTCGGGGCTGTAGGTCGTCATAACTACCCTTATCTTTATTCCGTGCTCAAGAGCCCGGAGTTGCTCAAGGCCCTCGGCGTGTTCAAGCAAGGTCGGCTCAAGGGCTGCGAGCTTCATCAGAACATCACGCCTATATGCGTATAACCCTATATGCTTATAGATCTTATCTTCATCAACCTTAAAACCGTTGCGGTGATTAGGTATCGAACTCCTTGAAAAATAGAGCGCGTTACCTTCCCGGTCCATTACGACCTTAACGGTATTCGGATCCAGGTATTCTGCCTCTGTTTTAATTAGTGTCGCAGGAGTAGCCAACCCAATCGAACTATCGGAGAGCATCGGGGCTACCAGCTCATCTATCAGGGCCGGCTCAACCAAGGGCTCGTCACCCTGTACATTTACGATAATATCAGCGTCAGAAGACCCGGCCGCCTCTGCGACCCTCTCCGTACCACTTAGGCAATCGCTAGAGGTCATAACGACATTACCGCCGTATGCCACGACCGCCGCACGTATCCGCTCGTCATCAGTAGCGCCACTCACCGACTCGACGCTGCGGGCCAGAGCCGTACGCTCGGATACCCACTGGATCATAGGTTTACCTCCGATATCCTTAAGCGGCTTACCCGGAAGCCTCGTAGACTGGAATCTGGCGGGAATATAGGCAACGACCTTCATCCATATAAATATATCTAGTTGCTTCAATCATGTCAAGGAAAGCCGTAGTATGGGAGGGTAATATAAGTAACTATATAGAATTGATATAATTTTAATTCAGAATGCTTTACAGTACTCAGTAGGAGTTAACAGCGTCAAATCAAATCTGATCTTTTAGCGGTAAAAGCGGAGTGACTTATTTTGGGGTTGATTTCAACCTATTTGGGAGTGATAACATTAAGCACAGGAGCTATTGCTAAAAAAATTTAAACTATTCCCCGCCATTTTCTATACCAAAGCTTTTTCATATTCACCCCAAAGCAATTGACCACACTATACTTGCCAAACAGTAACATCTTCACATTACCATTAAAATGAAAAACTAATCAAAACCCTTAAAAAGGTAACTTAGTGCTAAAACCAGCAACTACATCGCTCAACCTTCAAGCTCACAGGCTGACTTGTTTACCTCTTAAATATTTGACTCCAAAGAGTTTTTAAGTTAAACTTTCTTGGATAATCTGTCGACCAGTAAGACTAACGCAGGGCTTTGGCCGTAGAGGCCGAGACCATATCGAGACCTTATATATCCAACAATCATCAACAACCTTTAAAGAGGTAAAACAACAGGCATGGCACGCAAAGACGCTGTTGAAATAAAGTGTCGCGGATGCGCCGCGGAGTTCCGGCTCTGGATTCCAACAGAGCTACTCGCCGACGAGGGCAGCCGCGAAGAGCTTGGCTGCATAAAATGCGATGCGCGTTTTATACTCAAAAAAGGCTTTGACGGAATAGAGGTCACCAACCCCGAGGGCGATAGCATAACGGCAGAAGAAAGCGAAGCAACTGATATCAAAGGGGTACACGTCCTCTTTGTTGACTCTGATAAACTCGCTGCGGCAATAGCCGAGAGCACGCTTGGCGATACCCCGATAAAACTACATTCAGCAGCAAGTGCCGAGCTTGCTCTGGAGCAGATCGGTAACGAAGCCAATAATTTTGCGATTGTAGTCTCAGACCTGCATCTAAAAGAAAGCGGCGACCCCGAGAGCAAACTCGACGGCGAAGACTTCCTGCGAGAAATAACAAAACGAGACCTAGGCCTCCCTGTAATAGTAACGACCGGTAAGGATATAGTAGACGATATAATATCGGATTCCAAGTGGTTTGATCTAAACGTAAAGGGCTTTATACAGAAAGGCAACCCGTTCTGGGCCGAAGAACTCAAAGTAAAACTAAAAGAAATGCTGGAGCTGGACTAGCCCCATGCGGGGCAGCAAAGCCCCCTTCGGGGCAGCAAAGCGGCTTCGCCGCAAAAACTAAACCATATTAAAGAATTTTCTATACGCACCACCGGTTGCGCCGGAGGCAAAGCGACTTCGGGGGGAAGACCCTGCACTCTTACTCAACCTACACAACTGTGTCATTGCGAAAGACATAGTCTCGAAGCAATCTCTCTTTGCATCTAATTAAAACAAAGAAAACTTAAGATCTACGGGCGCAGCGCACCAAACCACCATACCTGTCATCCTGAACTCGTTTCAGGATCTGTCTTTACTTTTTAAATACTAATACCCATATTTTAAAAATAGAACAAATGCTGAAATAAATTCAGCATAACAAATTGGTTATTATACAACCTCCCCCTTTGGAAAAGGGGGATTGAGGGGGATTTAAAAAGAAAAGATTGCTTCGCTTCGGGACTGCGTCCCTACGCTCGCAATGACAAAAAATATTGAGTATTTTATGTAGGGCAACCTGCCCTTGCCCCTGTTTAGTGGACACATCGAAAGGTTAGTGATAAAAAGCTACCATAGGAGGTGTTCAGATGGAAGAGAAACGAGGTCGTAAGAGTTTTGACCGTGAGTTCAAGCGCGAGGCAATAAGTCTTATTATGGT
>JAJRSM010000085.1 GCA_024278765.1 Deltaproteobacteria bacterium
AAAGTTCCAAGGGGTGCCGAGGTCAACCTTTTATTTACACCTTAAAGAGTGCGAATTCCGGTTCAACTACCGGAACAAAAATATCTATGTTATAGTACTTAAAATATGCCGAGAAAAACCTCTCAGCTAGTCAAGACCCTTAATATATTTAGCCGTGCGCAGCACCCACCTGCGCTCCTGCGGAGAGCAAATTCCTTAGATAGCTCCTGTGTCATGCGTAGTACAGAACCCCCTTAACACACTTTGCCGTGCGAAGATTACCGACACAGACCTCTACTACTTGCATATAGCTACGCACCTGCGGTATAATTCAAAGTTACATCTACCGCTTGGGGTGAGGCTAGTGACTACTACAAAAAACCTTAAAAACGATATTCATGAGGCCTTTGCGCTATCTGTGCCAGCCGATAAGGATCACCTTATTATCGAAGGCCTGCGCCAGAACAACCTCAAGGATATAAACGTCAGCATTCCGCACGATAAGATCACGGCTATCGTCGGGCCGAGCGGCTCTGGCAAGAGTTCGCTGGCATTTGATACGCTCTTTGCCGAGGGCCGGTGGCGTTTTATGGAGTCGCTCTCGACCTATACACGTCTATTTCTAGAGCGCATGGACCGCCCTGACCTAGATTCAATCAGAAACATCCGCCCTGCTATCGCAATCGAGCAGAAAAACCCCGTGCGCACCAGTAGATCTACCGTTGGTACGGCGACCGAGATAAATGACTACCTGCGTATTTTATTTGCTCGTGCTGGCAAACTGTTATGCCCGGACTGCGAGCTAGAGGTCACCCCGACAAGCCCGGCGACTGCTTATAAGAAACTCTTAAAAAGCCACGACGGAAGCAAGGCCCTGATCGGTTTTATGCAAAAAGCAGAGGGCACCGGGCGCAGAAAGCACCCGACCAAGGCAGAGCTAGAAGAGATTGTCGCTAGGCTTCTCGCCAGAGGCTTTATAAGGATTGTCATCTGCAACCCAGCATCAGCCGCCAACAACGAAGTTATCGATATAAGCGAGGACAAGGCATCGGCCCAAAAAGCAATCAAGGGTGCTGGCCAGTTTATGGTCGTCGTCGATAGGATCGTCATAAAAAAAGACAAGCGCGGACGCATCGTTGATTCTCTTGAGACGAGTTTTCAGGAGGGCTCAGGAAGTGCCGCAGTAATGATACTCGGCAGCGACAGCGCCGACAGCGACAGCAACAGCAACAAAGACAAACTGCTTAACTTTACCCGCCGCCTTACCTGCACCGGCTGCGGCTTTGAGCTGGAAAAACCCACTCCGATATTATTTTCATTTAACCATCCGCTCGGCGCATGCAACGAGTGCAAGGGCTTTGGCAACATCCTCTTATACGACGAAGACAAGCTCGTCCCTGATAAAGGCCTGACGCTTAGAGAAGGTGCTATCGAGCCGTGGACAAAACCAGCCTCTGCCTGGTGGTACGAACAACTGGAAGAACACGCCGCAAAATACAACCTGGGTCTGGACATACCCTACCGCGACCTATCCAAAAGAGAGCGGGAGACTATCGCTAAGGGTACGGAAGACTTTGACGGTTTTGATGGTTTTTTTGCGTATCTTGATACCAAAAAATACAAACTGCATGTCCGCGTCTTTCTGTCTCGTTACAAAGGACACTTTGAGTGCGCGGGCTGCCAGGGAATGCGCCTGAATAAAAAGGCCCTTGCAATAAGGCTTGGCGGGCTGAATATCGCAGAGCTCTCGGCTATGACGATAAAAGAGGCCGGAGGTTTTTTTAAGACCCTGAAGCTCGCCCCCAAAGAAGCGACACTTGCCAAAGAGGCCACAAAGCAGCTCGCCATAAAGCTCAGTTTCCTCTCTGAAACCGGGCTTGAGCACCTCACGCTTGACCGTCTAACCCGTACCCTGTCCGGCGGAGAAGCGCAGCGCGTAGCCCTCTGCAATCAGCTCGCCTCGGCACTTTCCGGCGTGCTATATATCCTGGACGAGCCCTCGGTAGGGCTGCATCCGCGTGATATTGATACACTTATTGGTCAGATCAAGCAAATAGCTGCACGCGACAATACCGTAGTCGTTGTTGAGCACGACACCTCAACTATCAAGGCCGCAGACCACGTAATCGAGCTTGGCCCAGGCTCCGGGGAACTAGGCGGCAGGCTCGTCTACTCCGGCGGACTCACGGAGTTTAAGGCCGAAGCGAAAACGCTTACAGCAGAGTATCTGAGAGGCGAAAAAAAGATAAAGGTCCCGCGCTGGCGCAGACGTGGCAGCGGCGAGAGCCTGCAACTCATAGGCGCAAAAGGCCATAACCTCAAAAATATTGATATAGAGATACCGCTTGGCACACTCACCTGTATCACAGGGGTCTCAGGCTCTGGCAAGAGCTCGCTCATAATGAATACCCTATATAAAGCCCTGGCTCCGAGGTTTAATATAAAGACAGATAGGGCACTGGAGCACTCAAGGATAATCGGCGCGGACAAGATACGTGAGATAAAACTCATAGACCAGGAACCAATCGGCAAGACGCCGCGCAGCAACCCGGTAACATATATAGGCGGCTTTGATGATATACGCAGCCACTTCAGCTCACTCAGGTCGGCCCGGGCCCTGAACCTGACCCCGGGGCACTTTTCTTTTAATGTGCCCGGCGGCAGATGCGAGAGCTGCAAAGGAGAAGGGGTAGAAAAACTTGAGATGTACTTCCTCCCGGATGTCTATATAACATGCGCCGGATGCGACGGCCAACGCTACAAGACGCAGATCCTTGAGATTAAGAGCAAAGACCGCAATATCTACGACGTCCTACAGATGACCTTTGATAATGCCGCTGTCTTTTTTCAATCAATACCGGGCCTTTCCAAGAAGATATCAGTAATAAAAGAAGTCGGCCTTGGATATCTAAAGCTTGGCCAGCCGGCGACGACGCTATCGGGCGGTGAGGCTCAGCGGCTAAAGATTGCCCGCGAGCTTGGCTTTGCCAAACAAAGCCTGGGCCTTACTGCATGGCGAGACAACAAAGACAAAAAAGGACTACAAAAAGAAAACTCCGCAGCACTATATATTCTAGATGAACCGACCACAGGCCTACACACAGACGACACTAAAAAACTACTATATGTGCTAAGCCGCATCGTAGACTCCGGCAATACCGTCGTCATAATCGAGCACAACATGGAGTGCGTAAAGACCGCAGACTACGTCATTGATATCGGCCCTGAAGGTGGCAAAGAAGGTGGCATGGTCGTTGCCACCGGCACCCCCGAGCAGGTAGCAAAGACGGCAGAAGGACACACCTCCAGATACCTCAAAGAGGCCCTGAAAGAGCACAAATAAAGAAGAACTCCCGCACCGAAATCCCAAAAGAACTTCACTTGACAAGCCATAGTTCTAGGGTAGAATTATAACAATAGTACTTTATTATATATAATCATAGCCTGAAGAGACAAGCCCACCTTGAACAAGCCCCACCGAAAAAAGGCATCCCTCAAAACAAAGGACACAAACCAGATGACTAGTACTGATGAGAAAGCCCTCAAAGCTATGAAGATACTCATCGTCGATGACTCAGAAGACTTTCGACTGTTGCTGGAGAAGATGCTCAGCCATGCCGGCTACAACACACTTATCTTTACAGAATCAGCACTTGAGGCCTTTGATATTCTAGGGCTTTACAACAAAAAAAGCTCCCAGAGGATAGATATAGACCTGATCCTTATGGATAAAATAATGCCGAATATAGACGGCATCGAGGCCTTTAGCCGTATAAAGGCAAAACAGGTCTTCAATGACATCCCTATAATAATGGTAACGGTCGCAACAGAGATTGCATCACTTAAGAAGGCCTTTGAGGCCGGAGCGCACGACTATATAACAAAACCGCCAAACGAAATAGAATTGCTGGCCAGAATCCGCGCCGCGCTTAAACTTAAAAAAGAGGTTGACCATAGAAAGGCCAACTCCGAAGAACTTAAGATAGTGGGTATGGAGCTTAAGGCTGCCAACGACAAACTGAAATGCATCTCTATGACAGATGGCCTAACCGGGATCGCCAATAGAAGAAGCTTTGACGCTGACTTAACAAAAGCCTGGGGTGCTGCCATGCGAGAGAAAAGAACCCTCTCTATAATCCTCATTGATATAGACAACTTCAAGCTGTTTAACGATACTTACGGGCATCTGGCAGGAGACGATTGCCTGAAAGATGTCGCTCAGGCACTCAATAAATTCGTTCGTCGCAACGGAGACACCGCAGCACGCTATGGCGGCGAAGAGTTCGCTATAGTTCTAAACGAGACAGGGCTTGGCGGGGCAACAACCGTTGCCGAGAGTATTCGTAAGGCAATTGAAGGGCTAGAGATTCCGCACAGCACCTCTACTACCAATAAATACGTAACCATAAGTCTTGGGGTCTCAAGCGTCATACCAACCAACAATTCTCTGCCAGAATCACTCCTTAAGGTCAGCGATCAGATGCTTTATAAGGCAAAAAAAAATGGGCGAAACAGGGTCGAGGCCTCTCAGGAAGCCGCCGGGAAAGATCTCGATCAACCAGCAACAAAAATCAAAATAAACGATCAATAAACCCTTAAATCATCAAGTCAGTAATCAGCAAAACACCTCGAATTATTCCCCGAAAGAAAAAACACCTTGCACTCAAACAAACGTAAATGCCGTGGCCGGGCATCCGGATGAGCTACGGCATGCGCGTCAACTACAGCTTACAGCACAGAAAGTACTCACGAAAAATGTAACAAATATCAATCGGAGCGTATCGATCCTATGTTTAAAAGCCTTAGCACTAAACTTATTCTGGCATTTGTTCTGGTAAGCGGGATATCGATAGTAGCCGTATCCTTCCAAAACTATAAGGTTACCAAAGACTCGCTTACCAAAGCATCCTTTGAGCGACTCACAGGACTTAGGGAGGCAAAGAGCAATAATATAGAACAATATTTTAAGACCGTATCAACCCAGATTAAGGCCTTAGCAGAAGACCCCCTTGTCATCACAGCGATGCAGGAACTAACTGATGGATTCAATAGCTTTGAGAAAGACTCTGCGTCAACGCTTGAGCAGAGAGCAGAGTATAAAAAGATCCTTAGAAATTATTATGAAACAGATTTCATGCATAGGTTGCAAAAAAAAGAACCACAGATAAAAAATATAGCCAAGTACATCCCGAAAGACGAACTATCGCAGTTGCTGCAATATACCTACATAGCAGCCAACCCGTACTCGACAACAGGCAAGGGCAATATGGTAACGGCACCTGAGGTAACCACGTACAGCAAAGCCCATGAAAAATATCATCCACTGCTACGCAACTTTAAGAACAGATTCAAAGACCTTGACCTCTTTCTTGTTGAGCCAAAGAACGGCTTTGTCGTCTATAGCGCAAACAAAAAGACCGACTTCGCAACAAACCTGAGAAACGGACCTTACAGGAACTCAAAGATAGCCGTAGCATTTAACAATGCCATGCAGATTAGAAAAGGCGGTCAACCAGAACTTACAGACTATGCACGGTACGCCCCTTCCTACCTGGCCCCCAGTGCCTTCATTTCGACACCATTATTTATGAATAACAAACTTATAGGGGTACTCATACTTCAGTTAAACTCTGCGACAATCGACAACATTATAAATGGGAGTAAAGACCCAGAAAATAAAGGCTTTGGGCAAAGCGGCGAGACCTATATTGTCGGCTCGGACTACCTGATGAGAAGTAATTCAAGGTTTCTGAAACAATCCTCTGAGAACTACCTTGAAGGGCTTCAAAGAACCAAGACATATAAAAACACATTTAAAATCATGAGATTACACGGAACCACGGCCTTATTGCAGCAGGCTGTAACAAATGCCAGTCGCCGGGCCTTTACAAATCAGTCCGGCATCGTAACGGGAAAAGACTACCGGGGCGTCGAGGTGCTAAGTTCATACACGCCGCTTAATATTAAAGGGCTGAATTGGGCACTCGTTACCAAGATAGATAGCGCAGAGATCTACGCTCCACTCGAAAAAATGAAAAAAACAACAACCATATTAACACTGATAATAATGGCATTTACGACAATACTCGCCTTGTTAATCTCGCGCTCGATCACATCTCAGCTGCTGGCTCTAATAAGCGCAGTCGAGAGACTCAGAGAAAACAAAGACTTCATTAAGGTTGAGGTCCTCTCGAATGACGAGATAGGCAGACTTACGGAGGCCTTCAACGTCATGGCCAGAAACAGCAGGGCCGCCGACTTCGGGCGTATCCTGAATGAATCCCATAATGAGATATTTATCTTCGATGCAGTAACACTTAAATTTGTCGAGATAAACCAGGGGGCACGCAAGAACCTCGGATACACACAGGAAGAACTCCTCAGACTACAAGTATTCAAGATACTGCCGGAATATAATGAAGGAAGTTTTAAAAACGTGCTGGAGCCACTGAGATGTGTCAAAGAAGACAAACTCGTCTTCACTACATTTCAGCAGAGAAAAGACGAGACGGCTTACCCGGTAGAGATTCACTTGCAGGTGACAGACCTCAACAACAAACCCGCCTTCATTGCCTTCTCGCTGGATATCAGCGGAAAACAAGACATGGAAAACAAGCTATGGGACAAAGGAAGGATACTTACTAAGGCGCAAAAAATATCCCATATAGGCAACTGGGACTGGAACATCGTAACAGATAAACTCTGGTGGTCCGATGAGATATATAGAATCTTTGGTCTTTCTCCTCAGAAATTTGAGGCCACGTATGAAGGCTTTTTAAAAAGAATCCCAGAGGAAGAACGCGAGACGGTAAGGCTTGCCATCAATCAGTCCCTTTCGAGCAAGAAGCCATATAATCTGGATCACTCAATTATAATGCCCAACAAAGAAATTCATATAGTTCACGGAGAAGGCAGCGTTACCTTTGATAAATCAGGTACGGCTGTGCGCATGATAGGTACGGTCCAGGACGTAACAGAGCAAAGGCAAGCACAAGATGACTTAATAAAAGCAAGAAATTACGCTGACCAGGCAAATATGGCCAAGAGCGAGTTCCTGTCCAGCATGAGCCATGAGATACGCACTCCGATGAATGCCATAATAGGAATGTCCGAGCTTTTATCACAGACATCTTTAAGCGAAGAACAGCAAGAATACGTAAGGACCTTCCAACGTGCTGCATCTTCACTGCTATCCCTTATCGACAACATTCTGGACGTATCCAAGATAGAGGCAGGGGAGTTGGAGCTGGACCACGCCCCCTTTAAACTCTCGGAGATACTTGAAGACGTCTGCGAAATAATGGCAGTAGATGCCCACAAAAAAGGACTGGAACTGACCCAACGCAGCTCGCCGGAGGTCCCTAGTTCACTTATCGGCGACAGTGCCAGACTTTCTCAGATTCTCTTACATCTAATCGGTAATGCAATTAAATTTACAGAAAAAGGCGAGGTGAAGGTCGAGATCTCTATTGATAAAAATATATCCGACAATAAGGCCGTAAAGACTCTGCTCTTTACGGTCACCGATACCGGCATAGGACTGGCAGAAGACGAGGTAAACAATATCTTTGATAAATACACACGTCGTAACTCCTCTAGCACCAGAAAATACGGCGGCATGGGGCTTGGTCTGGATATTTCAAAAAAGATCTGCGAGCTCTTTAAGGGACGCATGTGGTTTGAGAGCAAACTCGGAGTAGGCACGACCTTCTTCTTTACCGCATCTTTTCAAATCAACTATCAAACAATTGCAGAGCCTCAAGAGGTCTATATAGACCTTAAAAACACAAAGGCACTCGTTGTTGATGACAATGCGACAAACAGGAAGATTCTACACGAACTCCTCTCAAGCCTTGATGTAAAGGTTACCGAAGTAGCAAGCGGGAAAGAATGCCTGGAGATCCTCAAAGACAAAGGAAGCAAAGAATTCGGACTCGTCCTGCTGGACTGCCATATGCCTGATATGGACGGCTTTGAAGTAGCCGAGCACATAAGAGAAGACTTCGGGCTACTGGAAGACAGCACGATGATGATGCTCACCTCGGACCTGATGGCTGGAGACAAGCTTCGTTCAAAAAAACTTAACATCGCACACCACATGTCCAAACCCATAAAGAAGTCGGCAATGCTTAAAGCGATTCAGCAATCCATGAAAAGCAAGAAAACCCATGAAAAAGACGAAAATATCGAGGCAGTCTTTGAAGATACTCGCGCGCTGGGGATACTTCTGGCTGAAGATGTCGAGGGCAACCGCCATCTTATAAAATCATACCTTAAAAAAACGCCCTACAAGCTGGATATAGCCGAAGACGGCCTCCAGGCCGTAGGTAAGTTTAAAGAGAATGTATACGACATTGTTTTAATGGATATGCAGATGCCGAATATGGACGGCTACACGGCTACGCGTGAAATTCGTAAATGGGAAAAAGAAAATAATCTCGCCGCGACTCCGATAATAGCACTGACGGCTCACGCCCTTAAAGGAGACGCAGAGAAAAGCATAGAGGCCGGCTGCGACGGACACACCACGAAACCGATTAGAAAAAAGATTCTTTTCAAAACTATATTTGATTATACCAGGGAGGACAAATCATGCCAAAGGAAGAAAGCATAAGAAAAATCAGATTATTAATAATCGAAGACGACCATAACACCATGCAGTTATATGACAGAAGCTTCCCTGAAGAGCTGTTTGAGAAAAAACTCGTAACGACCGGCAATACGGCACTGGAGGCATATAAAACATGGGGAGCGGATATATCTATACTGGATATAATGCTGCCTGATTTTAGCGGCTACCATGTGCTGGAGACCTTACATGATGAAGGGTTTGAGACCAATACAATCACTATTGTAGCTACAGCACTGGGAAGACAGAACGACGTCATTGACTACCTAAAGTTCGGAGCAACTGCATATATTGTAAAACCATTTGACATTCATGAAATTGTCACTCAGGTTCTGGAGTACTACAAAAAGCAAGCTCCGGGTAAAGCAGAGGAAATGATCGCACACTATCACAGACTTCTGGATACAAAGGCACAGGCGAAGCAGTAAAAAACCTGCGCGGGAAGACCTATGGCTAAACTTAAAATTCTAGCGATAGAAGATGACGAGGCTATTATAAAGCTCTACGAACTAGCCTTAACTACAGAGATCTTTGAGCTAAAGACCGCTAGAGACGGCAAAGAAGGCCTTAAGTTCTATAAAGATTGGCAGCCGGATATAAATCTTGCTGGACATAATGCTGCCTGTCACCACCGGTTATGCGAGTCTACAGGAGATACGTCATGATCTGGCGGACGCAGATACCACTATTATAATGGCTACTTCGCTGAACAAAAAAGAAGACATTATTGATTGCATGAAGTTTGACATTCAAGGCTATCTGGTAAAGCCCTTTGACCAAAGAAATATTGTTATCGACATCATCAATGGTTACGGCAAACTGCACCCGGACGAAGCTAAAAAAGCCATCCTTGATTATAAAGAGTTCCTACTCTCACAAAACAAAGAAAACCAAGGATAATCTGACAAATGAAGATACGCAGTAAATTTATAATCATACTAGCCGTCATCTGCATGCTCACGATAGTCCTGACCGGAGCGGTAATATGGAACATGCTTCAGATCTCAAAACACGTAGAGTCGATCTCTACAAACCTTGTCGGTCTGGAGAGACAAACCAGGTTGCACGTCTATACAAACAAGCAGATCATGGAGGTCGTAGAGTATATGCAGCTTGGCAACTCTATTGACAAAACTCACCTGAAAGGTTTTGCGCACATAGCCAAATTAGCACTAAACGAGTGGCTTGAGGCCGAGGCTCAGGAGAATATAGAACAGAGCGACAAACTTACCGACACAGAGACAGCTTCAAAGGTAAAGAAGCTCTACGGCAAACTTAATATTATGCTGAATAACTCCATCAAGTTCAGCGGTGCAGGCAAACACTCTGAAGCTCTTGATGTTATTACAAAAAGAATAGAACCTTTAACCAATCTGATCCTGCTCCCTCTCATATCTCTCTCCATCAAAGAGAGAATCGTCAATATTAACGATGCCTTCTACAGGCTGCACATGAGTATTGGCTCAATGCCGTGGCTTGGCAGCAAAGAAAAAACCTCTGTCAGAGCCTCAGAGACTGCTATAGCCGGTCTTGTAACACTTGAGCAACTCCACTCGCTTATGGCGATACAATTTCGAGAAGGACTGATGTTTATAACCTCGAACAACCCTGATGACAAAAAACAATTTACAAAACACGGCGTACTGGCCCAGCAAAAGCTCAAAGACCTCTTTGAGATTACCGAGCGGCAGATCGCACTAGGTGTCAAAGATGAAGAGCTGGACAAACAAGAACTGCAAGCCTTGGAGTGGCTATACAACAAGATCTTTGTGCTCTTTGAAAAATCAGTCCGTCTTAAAGAGAGCGGGCAGACAGATGCTGCCCACACGGTTGTATCTGAGAAGATAATGCCGATACTTGAAGGTGAGCTTTTTCCGAAGATCGAGGCCATTTTCAAGGACAGCCAACGCGAGACGGCAGAAGCCAATACCCTGATGCAAAGCATGCTCTACTCTTCCGGCACGACAGGGGCATCGATCCTCACTATTATCTCGCTCTTTGCCATAATCCTATCTATCGGCCTACAGCGTAGCATTATAAACTCGCTGAGAAAGCTCCGGGACGGTACCAGAGCACTTGGCACAGGAGACATGGAGCACCGCATATCGGTCAAAAGAAAAGACGAGATCGGAATGCTCGCAGAGTCCTTCAACCGGATGACAGAGATCCTTCAGACAACCACGGTCTCTCATCATTATGTAGATAACATCCTGCGCTCAATAAGTGACGTACTGATTGTAACCTCAGAGGACGGTACGATAGAGACGGTAAATCCGGCGGCCTGCGCTCTGCTGGGTTACGTAGAAACAGAGCTGCAAGGAATGGCGATAAAGGACGTGCTCGTTGACAAAGAAAGCACGGAGTGGATGACATGGACCAAGAACAAGACGGAAGGCAGCCTCGTCAAAAAAGACGGCCATGAAATATCAGTGATCTACTCGGCCTCGGTTATGTGCAAATCAGACGGCACATTTGATGGCACCGTCTTTGTAGCCGAGGATATAACCGCTAAAAAAGCCTCGGATATAGAACTGAAAGACAGGGAATCCCGGCTTCGCGCCATCCTGGACAACGCTACCGACGGCATAATAATAATAAACGAGTGGGGGGTAATAAACTCCTTTAACCCCGCCGCAGAGAAAATATTCGGTTACACAACACAGGAGGTTCTTGGCGATGAAGTCATAAAACTTATGCCAAGCTCCTTCATAAAAAAACATACCGCAGCCCTTAGAAAAAATATAAAGACCGGAGAAAGCACTATTATTGGTCAAAGCGTAGAGGTCGAGGGGCTGACAAAAGACGGTAAGATCTTCCCTCTGGAACTAAATATTAACGAACTCTCGATAGGGGGCCAGAAGTTCTTTACCGGGATAATGCGAGACATAAGCCAGCGCAAGATGGCAGAGGAAGAGCTCATAATGGCAAAACAGGACGCCGAAGGAGCAAACCATGCCAAAAGCGCATTCCTTGCCAGCATGAGCCATGAGATACGCACCCCTATGAATGCCATAATCGGCATGTCCGACCTGCTATATGAGACCGAGCTAAGCGCAGAACAGAAGGAATACGTACAGACCTTCAGAAGAGCCAGCTCAACACTGCTGTCTCTGATAAACGACATCCTTGACCTCTCAAAGATAGAGGCCGACTACATAGAGCTTGACAGCACAGACTTTGATCTGCGCGAGATAATCGAACAGACCTGCGAGGTCGTAGCTACCTCGGCCCATGAGAAAGGCCTTGAAATTGCATACCGAATCTCCCCGGAGGTCCCTTTAAAGCTCATAGGTGACCCGACCAGACTCGGCCAGATCCTCATAAACCTCTTTAGCAACGCAATAAAGTTTACAGGTGAAGGCGAGGTTATAGCCGAGATCATTCTAAATAAAAAAGCTCCTCAGAAAAAAGACATGGCCTCTATTCAATTCAATGTTACCGATAGCGGGATAGGGATAGCCGCCGAAAGCGTTGATAAAATCTTTGAAAAATTCACGCAGGCAGACTCTTCGACAACCCGCAGATATGGCGGCACAGGGCTTGGACTGACCATCTGCAAAAAACTTACTGAACTCATGAACGGTGAGATATGGGTCGAGAGCGTTGAGAGCGCAGGCTCTACATTCACCTTTACCGCACAAATGAAAATATCCCAGGAAGTACCAGAAGACAACAAGGCCGCCTCCAAAGATCTGGCAGGGATAAAGATCATCGTCGTAGACGATAATGACACAAACAGGTCAATTCTTAAAGATACGCTTGCCAGCTGGGATTTACAAGCAGCAGAGGCCGGTAGCGGCAAAGAGGCAATATCAATGCTGAGTGGCACCTCTTACGATACCATGGTGATTGACTATGGTATGCCCGAGATGGATGGCTTTGAGGTCGCCGAAGAGATTAAACGCCTAAAGGAAACCCTGCCTGAAAAGACCCGTGATATGAAGATAATTTTATTGACCTCTGATGTTATCTCATGCGACAGAAAGCGTGCGGAAGAGCTTAAAATAGTTGACTTTGTCAGTAAACCGGTCAAGAGGGCCTCGCTTTTAAGAGCCCTGCGTGCAGGGCTTACAGAGACGCGCAACGAGAGATCAAAGGCCGCTACAAAAGAGATCGGCTCAAAGATTCTTCTTGATGACGAACGCCCATTGAACATACTGCTGGCAGAAGACACCGGAGACAATATTCTGCTCATTCGTTCATACCTCAAAAACACGCCATACAACCTCAGCATCGCCGAGGACGGTTCAATAGCCGCTGATAAATTCAAAGAAGGGGGCTACCACCTTGTTCTGATGGATATGCAGATGCCGGTTATGGACGGCTACACGGCCACCTGGGAGATCAGACGGTGGGAGAAAAAACACGGCCTGAAACCCACCCCCATAATAGCCCTTACGGCACACGCCCTAAAGGGAGACAAGGAAAAAAGCATCGAGGCCGGTTGCACCGACCACCTGACTAAACCGATAAAGAAAAAAATACTACTAAAGGCCATCCAAGAGCACACAAGAAACGTAACAATGACAACATTAAAGGAGGCTAACGAGTAGATGGAGACAAGCACCGAAAATACAGTTTTTCACACGCAACGACGCGTAATAAGTTACGTAGTCCTCGGTCTGGGTCTCACCATACTCTATGCACTGCTAAGGGGTTCTCAGTGGCAAGGCAGCACCGTCATGCACAGCATAATGGAGCTTGCGGCCACGATCCTTGCCTTTACCGTAGGATATGTCGCCATTAAACGTTACAATGCTACAAACAAATACACATTTCTGATAATAGGTGCAGGATTCCTCGGTACAGGCTTTCTGGACGGTTACCACGCACTGGTAACCTCTGCGCCTATTAAAGGTTACCTGCCTTCGGATTTACCAGCACTAATACCATGGAGCTGGGTCGCCTCCCGTCTTTTTCTCAGCATAATGCTCTTGTTAAGCTATCTGGGCTGGCGACGTATACAGAAGTTTGGAGAGGCCGGTAAGGTTGACAAGAACGTAGTATATATCGGCACCTTTATACTTAGCATTCTAAGCTGCTTTTTCTTTATCTTCGTCCCTTTGCCACGCGCCTACTACCCTGAAATCATCTTCCATAGGCCTGAAGAGTTCCTGCCTGCTCTCTTATTTTTAATAACACTTATAGGGCTACTTCACAAAGGGAGCTGGCGCAACGATACCTTTGAACACTGGCTCGTAATAACCCTTATAGTAAATATCGTGGCACAGGCCGTCTTTATGTCTTTTTCGGGAAGACTATTTGACATGGAGTTCGACGCTGCTCACCTGCTTAAAAAGGTTAGCTATATATGTGCGCTCACAGGCCTGATCCTGAGCATAAGAGATATTCCCAACGAAAAAAAAGAGGAAGAAGAAAATAAGTCTTTAGGTGATAACCTCATGGTTAGTGACGACCTCAGGGTCGGTATAGGCCTTGGAGGAAAACTCATAATACTGATATCCATACTGGTGGTAATAGCGGTTGGCACTACCGGGGCCGTCGCATACAAAAACTTCATAAATAACGCTGTTAAATTTAAACTCTTTGAACTCACTACCGAGAGCCATATTACGGGTATAAAGTTCACGACCTCTATCAATGCGCTGAGCAAAGACGCAGCATATATATCAAACTCATCCTCTCTTAAAGAACTTGTACAACAATTAGACTCAGACTCTAAGACCAAGGCAGTAGAGCGTATCGCAACACTCTTCTCTCATAAGATGAATGAAGAATCCGAGTACATAATGCTTCGCTTTATTGACAGAAAAGGCAACGAAATCGTCAGGGTCAAGAAGGTCAACGGAATCATAACTAATATTAAGACCGATAAACTACCAAATAAAAGGTTCTCAAAGTACTTCAAAGAAGGAATAAGACAAAAAAACAACAACGTCTATCTATCCGACCTGACGCTTAATCGTGAGTTCGGTGTAATTTCAAAGCCACACTTGCCTGTCATTCACGCCGTTGCGACCATATCTATAGACAAAGAAAAAAGACCCAGAGGCGTACTTGTCATCAATAGAGATATGAGGCCACTACTGCGCGAGACGGCCAAGGGACAGGAGGTTGGCAGCACCATCTATGTAACAAATAGCCAGGGCCGGTTCATCATACACCCCAACAAAGACAAGACCTTTAGCTTTGATATAGGTAAGGCCGACCACACAATGGAAAAAGAATTTCTAGAGGCCTTCTCCAGTATAAAAAACAATAGAAACGATACAGGATCCTTAAAGCTTAATCGCAGAAACAGTAAAGATTTTCTTGTCGGCTATTACAAGGCCCGCTTTGACCCGCAAAACCATTCAAGATTCTTCAGCGTCTACAGTCTTGCCGAGTACAAAGGCTTTGTTGCCCTATCGGTGGCAGGCGGCAGACAATTCCTGATAGTCAGTGCTATAGTCATGGGACTGGCTATTCTGGTCGGTTGGATCTTTGCTCACATGCTCACAGGCCCTATGAGCTATATTGCTCGAGGAGCTATACTCTTTGGATTAACAGGTAGATTATTGACCTTACCCGAGAAAGCCGGAGGTGAGGTCGGTCTACTAGCTCGCTCCTTTACGGATATGACCACGCAGGTACGAGAGCGTGCCGCTGAACTAAATAAAGAGATACAAGAGCGCAAAGAGACCGAACTGCGTCTTAGAGACCGGGAAGAAAGACTGCACAGCATCCTGGATACCGCAGCTGACGGCATAATTACCATAAACTCCAAAGGCACGGTGCTGACCTTTAACCCGGCTGCCGAAAGGATATTCGGATATACAAACGATGAGGTAATAGGGCGAAATATCAATATGCTCATGCCATCTCCTTATCACGAAGAACATGACTCATACCTTAATCACTATATGGATACAGGAATTAAGAAGGTCCTGGGAATAGGGCGAGAGGTAAAAGGAAAGAGAAAAGTAGGCATTGTCTTCCCGCTTGACCTGGCGGTAAGCTAGATGAATGTTGGAGGAGAACGGAGCTTTACCGGCATTGTGCGCGACATAACCGACAGAAAAGCAGCTGAAGACGCCCTTGAAAATGCCCGCAGCGAGGCGGAACAGGCAAATATTGTTAAAAGCGAGTTCCTTGCCAGTATGAGCCACGAGATACGTACCCCGATGAATGCCATCCTGGGCATGGCTGATCTCTTATGGGAGACAGATCTTGACCATGAACAAAAAGACTACATAAGTACCTTCAGACGCGCAGGCTCATCCCTACTGTCGCTTATAAATGACATTCTCGATGTCTCTAAGATAGAAGCGGGACAGATGGTGTTGGAAAACATCCCATTTGAACTGCACGAGGTCGTTGAGAAGACCTGTGAAATAATGGCTATTCGCGCTCAAGAAAAAGGTCTAGAGCTCACCCATCAGATAAAAAGCAATGTCCCGTCCACCCTGCTCGGTGATGGCGACCGCCTCAGCCAGATACTTATAAATCTCATTGGCAATGCCATAAAATTCACAGAAAAAGGCGAGGTCGGTGTCACTGTCTCTCTTAATAAAGATATCACCCCGAAGTTTGGCTTTATAGAACTGATATTCGATGTCAGTGACACGGGTATAGGAATATCCGAAAAGAATATTCAAAAGGTCTTTAATAAATTCTCGCAAGAAGATACATCAACGACACGTAAATACGGTGGCTCAGGACTTGGCCTTACAATAAGCAAGAGGCTCTGCGAGCTCATGGACGGGCGCATCTGGCTTGAAAGTACCAAGGGCGCAGGCTCTACCATCTCCTTTAGCGGAAAATTTCAGATCTATCGCAATGCCCTGCCAGAGAGCCCGTCTGTTATTGGCAAACACGTAAAAGGGCTAAATATGCTTATAATCGACGACAACAAGACCAGCCGCTTAATCCTCAAAGATATATTTACAAGCTGGAATGCGACCAGCACAGAGGTAAGCAGCGGCAAAGAAGGGCTAGATCTACTGAGAAAAGCCAACGAGCACCCCTTTGACATAGTATTTATCGATAAGCTCATGCCGGAGATGGACGGTTTTGAGGTCATAAAGCAGATTAAAGAGCACGACATCGCCGCGAGTTCAAAGTTAGTACTACTGACATCCAAGACCAACAGTAATGACAGCACGCAGATCAAAGAGCTCAATATAGCCGGCCACATAGCAAAACCCATTAAGATGGCTGTTCTGCTTGAGACCATAAATGCCATTACCGGTCATGGCGAAGAGATAAAGCTAGAGCCGGAAAAAAGGTCGAAAAAACTCCACTTGATACACGTCCCTTAAAGATACTGCTGGCAGAAGATAACGCAGACAACAGGTTGCTAATCAAGTCATACCTGAAAAAACTACCATACATCCTCACCATAGCACAAGACGGTCAGGAGGCACTTGATATCTTCAAAGAGAATGATTTCCATCTGGTACTCATGGACATGCAGATGCCGGTAATGGACGGCTATACATCCGCTGGAAAAATAAGAGAATGGGAGAAAGAGAATGAGAAAGAATACACGCCTATCCTTGCACTAACAGCACATGCGCTCAAAGGAGATATGGAAAAGAGTATTAATGCCGGCTGCGACGCGCATATAACAAAACCGATCAAGAAGAAAACATTACTTAAGACAATATTAGAGAACACAAAGGAGATAAAATTATGACCACCGAAAAGATCATTGTAGCAATCGACGAAGACCTGGAAGACCTCATCCCCGGGTATATGAACAACAGAAGATCCGATATCAAAAACATAGAAGCAGCGCTTCTTGGCAACGACCTTGAGACGATACGCATCCTCGGCCATAGCATGAGGGGCTCCGGCGGCGGCTACGGCTTTGACCCTATAACCGATATAGGCGCGGCCCTAGAGCAGGCCGCAAAAGACGCCAACAACGAAGAGATCAAGGTCCAGACAAAGGCCCTAGCTGATTACATAGATAATATTAAGGTTGTTTATGAATAGGATACTGACAAAAAAACTACGAGCTAAGCTTAGCCGCCGACGGGATAGAGGCAATATTAGGGTATTCATACACCGGTGATCTTCCTGACCTCTCGCTCGGATTCCATAGACAAGATAAAGGGCTTTGAGCTGAGTGCCGTAGACTAGATAAAAAAACCTTTTAAAAAAGAAATCCTACTATTAAGAATAAGCAAAGCCCTTAAAGCCCTTAAAGACATTAACTAAATAACACAAAAGCATCTCTCGGAACAATAGATTATCAGCTTCAGATCAACCAATCAACTGGACAGCAAACCGTCCCTCTCCCCTTCTCAGACTCTTAATAACTTGACAGAACCGCCTCAAATCGATATCATATTAGCCAACTTTAAGTACTTTCAGGAGTAATATGAATAAAATTAAAAAGATCATTTTCATCGAGACAAAATCACCCGGATTTCATGTATTTAGCCGCAGCCCAATACCAAGGCTTGGCACGATACTGCTATCTACTATATTAAGAGACAATGGCTACGACGCCTCAACATACGTCGAGGCAATGCATGAAATAGATATGAAAAACCTTCTATCAGCCGATGCCATTGGCATCTCATGCCTGACATCGACCGTACCAAGGGGCTATGAAATAGCAAAGCTTGCTAAAAAGGCCGGCATCCCCGTATTCATGGGTGGCCCTCACGTAACCTATATGGCAGATGAGGCTCTAGACTACTGCGACTACGTCCTTAAGGGCGAAGCCGATGAGACGATACTGGACTTTATAGCCGCTCTGAAAAAGGGAGAGGGCTTTGATAAAATACCCGGGGTCTCTTACATAAAAGACGGGAAGAAGGTTCACAACAAGACACCTAGCTTTTGCCAGGACCTCGATACATTGCCGATCCCTGACTTCTCACTACTTCACGGCTTTGAGGGTAAAAAGCTCAAGGATCTGACGATCACACCTATTATGACCTCCAGAGGTTGTCCCTACGACTGTAGCTTCTGCTCGGTAACCCTTATGTTCGGCAAGAACTACAGGTTCAGGAGCAAGGACAATGTATTAAAAGAACTCAAAAAGTACGTTGACGAGGGCAGCAACTGGATATTCTTCTACGACGACAACTTCACCGCTGATAAGCAGAGAAGCAAAGAGCTTATGCAGATGATGATAGACCAGAAGGTCACCCCGAAGTGGACGGCACAGGTCAGGGTTGAGGTAGCCAAAGACCCCGAGCTTATGGATCTTATGAAACGTTCGGGTTGCCATACCGTATATATCGGCTTTGAATCTATAAATCCAGCGACCCTTAAGGCCTTTAAAAAGAAGCAATCGGTCGATGATATTGAGTGGTGCATAAGTACCCTGCACAAAAACGGCATCCGTGTGCACGGTATGTTCATCTTCGGTGCAGATAACGATACCGTCGATACTATCCACGAGACCGTGCATTTCGCTAAAAAGAACTCAATAGACAGCGTACAGTTCCTTATGCTAACCCCGCTCCCGGGTACAGCACTATACTTTGACTTCGTCAAAAACAAACGCATCGTCAACTATGACTGGAGTCTATACGACGCGCATCACGCGCTCTTCCAGCCGAAAAGAATGAGCTTCTACGAGCTTCAGACAGAAACGATGAAGGCCACACGCGAGTTCTATTCCTTCTGGGAGATAACCAAAAGAGCCGTACGCCTGGACGTATTCAGCGTTATAATCAAGGCATATGGATGGCGTCTAACCAAGACATGGTTTGATGGAAGCGAGTCATTTGTAGAGTACACAAAAGCTCTCACTAACGCAGGTAAGACAATAGAAATAGCCGCCAAGAAGACTGCCGAGGACCTCAAGGACAAGTACACGCAACTTGAACTCTCCGGCAATATAACTCCGCGCCCGCCACACCAAAAGGTATCGCACTAAATGAAAAAAGCCGTATTAACTGCATTACTGCTGGTCTTTACGGCGACAAGCGTCTATGGCGGCTCGGCAACTAGGCTCAGCTACGCCCCTCACCACGTTTCGCGTGCGCTTGGCGGAAATAGCTGTGAAAGGTCCTCAGAAGGCCCCTATTCCTTCCCACTATGGGAAGAGCTATGCATCATTGAAAACCCAGCCTCAGGGCATGGCACTAATCAGCAGTCATGGCAAAACGCAAACCACACGGGAGAACTTACCCTCTCACCATACTCACTACATAAGAACTCTGCTCCGGGCGTGCCAAGCTACGATATACCGCTTGTTGTAAACAAGCGAGTCCGGTACTACCTGCGTTATTTCCAGAGCAAAAAAGGACGCAAATTCTTCTCTCGCTGGCTGGAAAGAAGCCCGCGCTACCTGCCAATGGCCGTAGAGATACTTAGAGAAGAAGGCCTTCCCGAGGACCTTGCCTTCATAGCAATGATAGAGAGCGGCTTTAACCCGCATGCCTACTCCAGTGCCAGCGCCGTCGGGGTCTGGCAGTTTATGCCAAGGACCGGTCGCTACTTCGGCCTTGACTCCAACTGGTGGGTAGATGAACGGCGCGACCCGGAAAAGGCCTCGCGTGCCGCTGCCAAATACCTCAAGATTCTCTACAAGCGATTTAACTCATGGGAGCTTGCAGCTGCAAGCTATAACGCAGGGGAAGGACGCGTAGCCCGTGCCCTTAAAAAATATAAAACAGACGACTACTGGGAGCTTGTAAAGCATAAAAGATCCTTAAAGCTAGAGACGCGCGACTATGTCCCAAAATTCATGGCCGCCATGATGATAGCCAAAAACCCTGAACACTACGGCTTCACTGATATCGATTATGAAGAACCCGTCTACTATGACAAGGCCCTCGTAAATCAACCAACCGATATCCGCGTCATAGCACGGGCCGCCGAGACCACGGCAAAAGAGATTCGCAGGCTCAACCCTGAGCTTAAAAGGTGGCTAACCCCACCTGGCACCACCCCATACGAGATAAGAATTCCAGAGGGCAACCTTGCGACCTATACTTCCAATATGGAGAAGATCCCCAAGGGTAAACGCCTTGACTTTCACCGCCATAAGATCCTGAGTGGACAATCGCTCTGGGATATAGCGCGTGCCTACAGGACCGGTATAAAGCCCATAATGGAGCTTAACAACATTAAAAATGCACGTAAGATAAGGGCCGGGAAAACCCTTATGATCCCGGTACGTGCAGGCACAAAAATAGCCAAGAACTACAAAAATACAAAAAAAACTAGAAGGCATATTAAAAATGCTAAGGGGATGTACACAGTCAAGCGCGGCGATACCCTCTGGGATATCTCCAGAGCCTTTGGCGTTGGCATAAGCGACCTGAAGCGTTGGAATAAACTGCCTCGCTCCGGTAAGATAAAGACCGGTGAAAGACTCTACCTGAAAGAAGCCCGCCTCATTAAAAAATAAAAACCAACAGACTGGGAGAGATCAATATGGTTAAGACTATAGAGTGGAAGGACAACACCGTTAGGATGCTGGATCAGACACTTCTACCAAATAAGGTCGTCTACAAAACCTACCGAGACTACAAGGCCGTCGCAGATGCCATAACAAGGCTTGTCGTACGAGGCGCACCGGCCATAGGCGTAGCAGCGGCGATGGGCGTGGCTCTGGGCGCACTCAAGATAAAAGCAAAAGACATACCTACCTTTAAAAAAGAACTTACAAAGGTTACGCAAAAACTTGCGGCCTCCAGACCAACTGCTGTTAATCTTTTCTGGGCAATAGAGCGGATGGAAAGATTCGTAGAAGAGAGCACGACAACCAATGTTGAGGTCTTAAAAAAGAAACTCATAGCCGAGGCCAAGCGTGTACTGCGCGAGGATATCGCCATTAATAAACTAATCGGTAAGAACGGCGGCGAACTGATAAAGAACAACTGGACAATCCTTACCCACTGTAACGCAGGCTCTCTGGCTACAGGCGGCTACGGTACGGCGCTCGGTGTAATACGCGGAGCAAAGGCCGCTGGCAAAAAGATAAAAGTCTTTGCCGATGAGACACGTCCTGTGCTTCAGGGCTCTAGACTTACGGCATGGGAGCTTATGGAAGATAAGATCGACGTAACGCTTATTACAGATAATATGGCAGGGGCTCTTATGCATCAAGGCCTCATTGACTGCGTAGTAGTCGGTGCCGACCGGATAGCCTCAAACGGCGACGTAGCAAATAAGATCGGAACATACTCGGTAGCAGTTCTAGCGCGTGCCCACGGCATCCCGTTCTACGTCGCGGCACCGCTCTCGACCATCGATACCAATATAAAAACGGGCGAAGAGATCCCAATCGAAGAACGCTCCAGCACCGAGGTAACACACGTCCAGGGCAAACGCATAGCCCCGCTAAAGTGCAAGGTCCGTAACCCCGCCTTTGACGTAACACCTGCGTGGCTCGTCAACGGAATCGTAACAGAGAAGGGTGTCGTAAAGGCCCCTTACAAGAGCGGCATAAAAAAACTCTTTAAAAAATAGCCTGCTAACCATGCTTTAAAGGCAAGGTTCATAGCTTCAAAACTATAAACCTTGCCTTTTTTAATTCAACAACCTTCATCATAAAAACCTCTTTCTACAGATTTTTTCTATACTACAAGCAGCACCGCATACCACCTGAAGGCAACACCTCTCTCGCCCCCTGATCTCGGATCACTTTTAATAGTTACCTACTTGCCTTTCTACCCTCACCCTGCTACAATGCCTAATTATTAGGCAGACTTTCGATTGTTCAGGGTAAACGTCAATGATGACAAATCCGTATGAAGACATTATAGAGAACCTCACAGAGGCGGTAATCGGTGTTGATTGCGCCTGCTGCATCACGGTCTTTAATCAGGCCGCTGAACGCCTGACCGAGCTCTCCAGAAAAAAAGCAATCGGCAAAACACTCTCCGAGGCCTTCTCGCTTGACCCGTGGCTATCTGAGGTCGCAAGCAAAACAATAGATATCGACACTTTGTACTCGGACTACGGCACAAGACTGCACCGCAGGTTCTCTGCGCCCTTGACGGTAACGATCTCTACCAATCGCATGCTAGGCGACTCGGGCGTCTTAAACGGCGTAGCGATACTTATAAAAGACGTCTCTGCCATAAAATCCATTGAAAATGAAGAGCTGCGTAAAGACCGCCTCGCGCACCTTGGGACCTTTGCGGCCAACCTCGCCCACGAGGTAAAGAACCCTTTATCCGGCATAAAGGGTGCTGCACAACTCCTATCCAGAAGAAGCAAGGACAAGGTATTTAAAGAACTTACCGGTGTCATAGTCAAGGAATCAGACCGTTTAAACCTTATAGTCTGTGAGATGCTGGACTTTACCCGTGCCAGGAAACCCGCCCGACGCAACCTGAATATACACAAGGTGCTGGATAATGTAATAACGCTCGTTGAGAAAGAGGCCGAGAGCACCAAGCATAAACTCCTGATCTCCAAGGCCTACGATCCGAGCCTGCCTGAACTAAGCGGCTCTTCGCCCCAACTTATCCAGGTATTTCTGAATATCATAAAAAACGCAAGAGATGCCGTCCTTGAGGTTGCTTGCAAAAACAAAGACTCTCCCGGCAACCCACAGATAACCGTTACAACACGCCTCGGTTCGGACTTTAAGATAAAGCAGGCACAAGTTACTGCAAAGGGTAATAAAGCTCTAAAAGAAAAAACATTTGCCTTAATCGAGGTCAGTGACAACGGCATAGGGATCGCCGAGAAAGATCTGGAAGAGGTCTTTACGCCTTTTTTCACGACCAAGCACAAAGGAAGCGGGCTGGGAATGGGAATCTCGTATAAGATAATAAAAGAACACAGCGGCTATATAAAGATAGCCTCCAGTCCCGGCGAGGGCACAAAAGTCATGGTATATCTACCACTTGGAGCAGCAAAGAAATGAAAAAGACAGTCCTTATAGCGGACGACGAAGAGAGTATAATTATAGTACTCAGGCAATACTTCACGGAGAAAGGCCTGAATACGATAACGGCCAGTAACGGGGCCAAGGCCGAGAGGCTCATCAGAAAAGAGCGGCCAGATCTAGTGCTGATGGATATAAATATGCCGGAGAAGAACGGTCTGGCTGTCCTCAGATCCATCAAAAAGTCTCCAAACATCACGACATCGATCATAATCATGACGGCTGAGTCAAGCATGAACAACGCCATAGACGCGATAAAGCACGGGGCCTTTGATTACCTGACAAAACCGCTGGACCTGGATGATCTGGACGTAACAATCAGGCGAGTTCTAGAGAACCTCGACCTGAAGGACGAGGTCTCGACCCTAAAGGAACGGCTCAAAGAAAGACTAGAGACAGAGACGACCTTTATAGGTAAGAGCAAGGCCGTCCAGACCGTCTTTAAAACTATAGGTCGGGTCGCTCCGAAGGACGTTACCGTCCTCCTGCAAGGCGAGAGCGGGACGGGCAAGGAGCTCGTTGCCCGCATTCTGCACAAAAACAGCCCTCGTGCGGAAGGGCCTTTTATCGCCGTCAATGCCGCTGCCATCCCTGGCGAGCTCATGGAGAGCGAGCTATTCGGAGCGGAGAAAGGCGCCTTTACCGGTGCTACCTCGCTTAAAAAAGGCAAGTTCGAGCTTGCTCACGGCGGCACGCTCTTTCTCGACGAGATCGGCGAGATGGATAAAAAACTACAGACAAAGCTACTGCGAGCCTTGCAAGATATGCAGTTCTACCGCCTCGGTGGTAAGGAACTGCTGGAAGTTGATATCAGGATAATAGCAGCGACCAATCAAAATCTGGAAAAGGCCGTGCGCGAAGGCCGGTTCCGAGAAGACCTCTACTACAGACTAAATGTCGTACGCATGAAGCTGCCGCCTCTGCGCAAAAGAAAAGAAGATATCCCGCTTCTAGTAGACCACTTCCTGCATAGCTTCTGCGACGAGATGAACCTTGATATGCGCAAAATCTCAAAAAAAGCACTGGCCGACCTTGAGATCTATAACTGGCCCGGCAACGTACGCGAACTTGAAAATATCCTAAAACGCGCCGTGCTCTTATCTCCAAATCTGGTTCTATCCCCAGAGGACATCAAGCTGCCAAAGCTTCGCCCGGCGCAGGAATCCATCGAGGATATAATAGAGCGTCGCCTCGAACCATTTATAGACAGGACCTCAACGTCTGGACCTCAAGAGCTCTACGACTCTATCATGCCATTTATGGAACGCCCCCTGATAAGGCTCGTCCTACGTAAGACCCGCTTTAATCAGGTAAAGGCCTCGGAGCTGCTCGGCATAAACAGAAACACGCTCAGAAAGAAGATAAAAGAGCTAAATATAAAACGCAAAGATTTTGAATAGTAAGGTCTTGAGTAATAAGGACTGGAGCAGTAAGGCCTGATGCCAAAACAACACATAGACAATGTAAGGCTTGAGTGGAGTTCAAGAGAGCAGCCCCTAATAAGCGACGAGCCCCTCGGTGGCAAAACCGGGCGGCCATCACTACGCATAAAAGAACTCGTCCTGCCAGTGCCTTCTAAAGACCACATAAAAACTACAGAGCCCGCCAACCGACTCATTCACGGCGACAATCTTCTGGTAATAAAGGCACTCTTACGTGCCGGCCTCGGTGAAAGCGCAGAGCTAATCTACATAGACCCGCCCTTTTTATCCAAGACCGATTACACGCATAAGACAACGATTGGCAATGAGACAATAACGCAGAAGGCCTACGGCGACCGTTGGTCTCGCCAGGAATATCTGGATATGCTCGCCCCCAGGCTACGGCTCATCCATGAACTCTTGACCAAAACAGGCGTAATATTTGTCCACTGCGACTGGCGAGCAAGCGGACTGATACGTATCCTTTTAGATGAGATCTTTGGCCATGAGAACTTCCTGAACGAGATCATATGGCACTACGGAGGGCGCGGAGCAAAGGCGACCTCCGGCCAGTTCGCCAGAAACCACGATACTATTTTTATTTACGGAAAGACTCCAAAATCAAAGCTTAAGAAGATATATACCGAAGATCTCTTAACCGAAACGCAGGCTCGCGCAAAGGGATTCAGGAAAGACGCGGACGGGCGTTTCTTTAAGACCGCACCAAGAGGCGACTATACCGACAAGAGTATCGAGCGATTAGAAAAGGAAGGCCGCATACATAGGACGACCGGCGGCAAGGTCAGGATAAAATACTTCCTAGAGACGCGCAACGGGTTCATAGTCGAACAACGCCCTGTCGGCGACGTCTGGGATGATATCGCAGATGCCATGCACAGCCCCTTAAAAGAACGCACCGGATACGGCACACAAAAGCCAGTGGCCCTATTAAAACGCATCATAGAATGCGCAACAGAAGCCGGCGATAGGGTCTGCGATTTCTTCGGTGGCTCAGGGACAACGGCAGTCGCAGCAGCAGAGCTCGGTCGCAAGTGGATATCTGTAGAAGCCGGGCCAATCGGTATACATATCGCAAAGCAGAGGCTCGCTGATATCTCAAAAGAGACCTTCACAGTCGAGTGCCTTGAAGTTGCTTCTAGCGAGGTCGCTGCTCCTTTGCCATCAACCAGATCACACAGGCTCGCCTCTGACGAGGCTCGCCTGACCATCAAAAAACCAAAGATAAAAGAAAGCAAAGACAATACTTATAGAGTTGAAATCTCTTTAAAGTCCTATAGCCCAGATAAGGAGGCAATTGCAAATATCCCTAAAGGACTCTTAAAAAATCCTCTCTTGCTAATCAACTCTTGGGCGATAGACTTTGACTATGACAGCAAGGTATTTAAAAATATGTGGAGGTCATCAAGGGGTGCTGGCAAGGACGCAGGAGTGATCGAGGTTATTGCAAGCCTCACTCTAACACAACCACCCACACGCATCTGCGTGCGTGCGGTGGATGTTATGGGGGTGGAGAGTGAAAAGAGATTGTTAGTGCACCGATTGGGGCCACTCTATATTTCCTTTTTATCTTTGCTGGTTTTCTCTTTATTGATCTTCTCTCTTGTCTTTTTTTCTCTATCCGCAAGGGCTGTACCTCTTATAGAGGAAGGGCCTGCAGCTTATACTATAACCGTTTTTGCTGGTCAGAGCGATAAGGGGCACAGAGACGGCAGGAGCAAGGCGGCTCTCTTTAACTGGCCAACCAGCATTGTTATTGACAAGGACGGCGCACTGATTGTCGCGGATTATGGCAATAATACGCTGCGTAAGATTAAGAAGAGGCGGGTCGTTACCATTAACTCCGCAGTAGCCACTGGTGCGGGCAAGGGTGGTTACAAAGACGGCTCTATAAAAGACGCGCTCTTTCGTGGCCCTAATAATATTGCGATAGATAAAGAAGGCAATATCTTTATCGCCGATGCCGATAACTATCGTATCCGTAAGATCACCCCTGCTGGTATCGTCTCGACCGTAGCCGGTGGCAAGATTGGTTATAGAGACGGCCCGGCACATAAGGCACGCTTTGGTTATCCAACTGGTGTTGCCGTTGATGATGATGGTAATCTCTTTGTCGCCGATCGGCGCACACACCATTAGAAAGATAACGCCTGACGGTACAGTCTCTACGATAGCCGGAAATGTCAACCCGGGATACGCAGACGGCAGGGGCACTATGTCGCACTTTAAAGAGCCAATCGGCGTTGCCGTCCATAACGGGGTCGTCTATGTCACCGACTCCGGCAATAATGCCATAAGAAAGATTATGCCGGACGGGCGCGTACTGACTTTAGCGGGCAACCCAAGGCACGGCCTGCGTGACGGAAGTAGGACCGATGCCAGATTTTTCTGGCCAACAGGTATTGCAATAGATAAGCAAGGTAATATCTTTGTTTGCGACTCAAAAAATAATAGTATTCGCCGCATAACCCAAGGTGGCTACGTCTCTACTATTAATATTCGGCCCGCTCAGAAGAAGGCCTATGCAGGCCAGCAGGCCTTAGCAGGGCGTCAGGCCCTAGCAGGGCGTCAGGCTATGACTTTGCGGCAAAAATCTGGTATAATACACAAAGGTGAAATGAGTCTGAGTTTTCCAACTGGTATAATCATAGACTCTGCTGGTGTGATCTATATAGCGGATTCAGGTAATAATAATATTAAGAAGGTTACCAGAGATCGCTAGGGGGGGAGGAGGTTGTTTTGCCGGTAAAGCCCTCTGTAAGAAGAATTTAAGACCTTTTAGGTTTTGCTATGCGGTTTTTACCCTAAACTAGATGGTTAGGTGTATTTAGTGCTTTAAAGTATTAAGTTTTTATCCCTATATGCGATAATGTTAGTGAGTATTGTGTTGGTGCTCATTTCATTGTTCTCTCCCATCTTTCAAAGTTTGAATTTAGTATTGCGTGGCAGACCGTTGCAAACTTCAGGAGGTGGATTATGCTGAGTGAACGGTGGGCTGTTGTATGGCGTTATTCACTCTTGTTCCTGTTCCTATCGACTGTTATCGCTGTAGTGTTCTTTGCATTCTACAGGGTAAGCTTTATGGGAGAGGAACAGCTGATAAAGAGTAACCAGGAAGATGTTCTGGATCATATGAAGGAAATCAGCGTAGCTGATTTCGGATCGGTAGTATCAGACCTTATGTTCCTCTCGGAGCATAAACACATGCAGGATTATTTGCGTGACCCCTCAGATAAGAATACGAAAAAGCTTGCCTCGGATTATATCTCTCTAGGTATAAGGAAGGGGGTTTACGACCAGATACGTTTTATAGATGCCGCCGGTATGGAGTTGGTAAGGGTTAATTATAACGAGGAAGACCCCATTAGTCTGTCTTTTGAAAAGCCCGGAAGAGAGGCTGACCGTTATTACGTCAAAGAAATCCTGGCTCTCTCAAAGGGGGAGGTCTTTGTATCTCCTCTTGATCTTAACGTCGAGGATGCAGAGATAGAACGTTCGTATGAGCTCGTTATGCGCTTTGGAACTCCTGTCTTTGACAATAGCGGAAAACTTCAAGGGATGATGCTCTTTAATTATCTTGCTGAAAAATTTATCAACAAGCTTGAGGACCATGAAAATATTTCATATGCCCGGTTGATGCTTATAAATAAAGATGGATATTATTTGAGCGGTGTCGATAATAGAGCGCTATGGGGTTTTATGGAGGATAAGGGCAGGGGTAATACTTTTCAGGCCCGTTTTCAGGAAGAGTGGAAGATGATAAATGAGCGTGACCGAGGCCAGTTCAATACCTCCAGGGGGCTCTTCACGTATGTAACTATACATCCCGTCCGCAAATCTTCAGATCTCAACGCCTCTACGGTCAAAGATGCCCCTACGGTCAAAGACGCCCCTACCTCGAAGTATTCATGGAAGATAGTTACTTTTGTGCCGCAAGACGTCTTCAAGGGGCTGGTCAGTACCTATAGCTATCTCTTAACCTCCATATTTATTATCGTTTTAATAGGTATATGCCTATGGTATCTTGCCGGTTCCAGACTTCGCAGGTTTTATGCTGAAGAAGAACTTAAAACGGTCAATGAATCTCTGGAGAGAAAGGTCGCCGAGCGTACTCAAAAGCTCAATGCGCTCAATGACGAACTTGAGGGCGAGGCGATCAGACTTGCAGAGCTTATAAAGGTCGTCGAGAAAATAAATAAGGAACTTATAGCCTCAAACAAGTATAAGACGACATTTTTAGCCAATATAAGCCATGAGATGAAGACGCCGCTCAACCATATTTTAACAGCCATCGAGCTTTTCCGGATGCAGGGTTGTGGAAGGGCAACCGACGATTGCGAGAAGTATCTGAAGAGTATAAAGGTCGGCGGTAATAATCTGATGGAGTTTATAGACGACCTGCTTGAATTGACAAGGGACGTATCAGGCGGAATCGATATGAGTATGACTGAGTTTGAGATCAAGGATATTCTGGAAGAGGTGGTGGATAAGATAACCGGGATGACTACGGCAAAAGATCAGAACTTTAAGGTTAATATCGATAAGGAGGTCGGGCTTGTAAGGGGTGAGGCCGGCATGATCAAGCAAATATTCCTGAATCTTTTGGAGAATGCCGTTAAGTTTACGCCTGCTGGTGGTAAGATATATTTGGAGGTTAAGAAGAGCTCTGATGGTGGAAAAGACTACTTGAAAGCACTGGTTAGAGACAGCGGTGTTGGTATCTGTTCAGGAGATATTGAAAGAATATTTCAGCCCTTTGAGATAGGTGAGCGCGATAGTGTTAGAAATTATCAAGGTGTTGGGGTAGGGCTAGCCCTAGTAAAAAGATTTGTGGAGTATCATGGCGGTGAGATCTGGGTAAAGAGCAATTCTGGTGAGGGCACGACCTTTGAGTTCAATATGCCAATTGGTTTGTGCGGAGATGTGACAGATTATCAGTAAGATAAATAAAAGACCTTTTTAGTACTGTTTAAACCTTCCTTTGTAAAGATTCCATTCCATACCACCGATAAATATATTAGATGGAGACTGGTTTTTGAATGAAAATCATGGATACCCATATTTTTTTAGGGTCTTGACTAGCTGAGAGGTTTTTCTCGGCATATTTTAAGTACTATAACATAGATATTTTTGTTCCGGTAGTTGAACCGGAATTCGCACTCTTTAAGGTGTAAATAAAAGGTTGACCTCGGCACCCCTTGGAACT
>JAJRSM010000086.1 GCA_024278765.1 Deltaproteobacteria bacterium
GAGGCCAGATCAAGGGAAAAACAACGTACCAGTTTACGAAATTTGGCCTCTGTGATTCTTGAACGTTTTATATAGCGATTTCTCATTATCTTGCCTGCACAGGTACTTTAAAGCACCTGTGCTAGTCAAGACCCTAAATTAATATAGGTTTTAGAATTTTAGTTATTTTTGGGAGGTAAAATTGTTGAAAAATGAATTTGATAAGTCATTACAAAATAGAGCACTTAAAATGTTGGAAGATAGGGCCATTGTTTTAGATAAGTTGCATCAAAGCAGTTCTTTTAAATTGTTGAAAAATAGCCCAAATGCTTTTGATAGGTTGCCTAAAACCGCTGCAGAGAGGATGTATGAGAATGTTAAGAGAAAAGTAAGTGAGCTAGATAGTATGCCTTCTGGTGGCGTTCTTAGGGTGGTTGGCGCGTCGAAGAATTACTTAGATATGCTTGAATTTTCAGGTCGACAAATTGATAAGCCAATGCCATTCAATGCTAATCTTAACATGCCTGCACCATACGTTAGTCCCAGAAATAAAACTAATGAAGATGTTAATGATTTGAAAAAGAGGGTGAAGGTATTAGAGCAGGTTGTTCCACGTCCTCTTACACGTCCTCTTAATCGAAGAATTTCACCTAAGACTCCTTATTCAAATCGAAAGCATATTAAAGATATAGTAAGTTCTTTGGAGGATGAGGCCTATTGGGTGGATAAACATTTTCACAAGAAGGCTTTTGATATTTTGTTAGAAGGGCTAGACACTGACAAAATATCTTCTTTTACTATTATTTCCCTTGATGAAAATATGACGCAGTCGGCAGTTAGTGATTTTTTATTACTTAAGAAGGAGTTGAGTTTTAAAGGTGTTACGTTAGAGTGGGGGATTATACATGACGAGGCTACAAAAAGAAGTTTTCATGACAGATGGATTTTTGATATGTTAAAGGTATGGAATGTTCCTCCAGTAAGGTCTATTATTAAAGATCAAGAAGCAGATATAATAATAGTAGATGTTAGGCCAGATATAGACCATTTCTTAGCAAACTGTTACTTTGTGAAATAGTAGAAAGTAGATCCCTTGTTGGTTCAAGTTTGTAACTTGAACCATTTGTTCTGCAAGCTCTGGCAAAGTAGGCGTGGTTTTGCTAGGTAGTCTGCTTTCTTTTATGGAAGTTTATAGGAAGGGCTGCGCCCTCCAATCTGTCATTGCGAGCGCAGCGAAGCAATCTTGTCTTTATTCTCTAATTCACCTCATCCGAACCCGTATCAACGGGGTTTATGCCGAGTTCTCTGAGTAACGCCCCGGAGTGTTTGCTGCCGGTCTTTAACCAGCTCTCGTATAGGCGCAGGATATCGGTTGCCGTAGAGACCCGTGAGCGGCCGCTGACCTCGTGCAAGACATTAACAAACTCCAGAAAATGCTCTGATAGTTCGCAATATAGCTCTGGAAAGGTTTTATCATTTGAAAAACCGCCGAGTGAGCTAGCCAGACTTGCATAAGATATTATCCTCATATCAGTGTAGTAGTCTATGCCCACGAGGCTTTTTTCCAGGCTTTCGGGGAAAAAGCCGGTCAGGAAGAGTGATGAATCTCCGACCTCTCTCAGAGTGGTGCTGCGCACGTGATGCTCAGCCGAGAGGGCCTGCAAAAGCCTTATAGCAAAGGCCTCGTCAGAGAGGCTTTTGTTCTCTACGAACTCCGAGAGTAGGTTGGAGAGATAAAACTCCGCCATCTGGCTCGCCTCGACCCCTTGACCACTTATGGCCTCGGTGACGAGTCCTTTAAAGTATTCTATTGGTTTCTTGTCGGTCAACATCCTTGTTACCTCCAATATTTTTTGATCTGGATAATGCCATTTAACTTACGTAGGTGGTATTTGTTTTGCTTCTTACTATTATTATCGGCAAAAAAGACCAAAAAAATGAATTTTACCTACTTTTTTGGCACTCGATGAGGTAGAGTGCCAATATATGACTTGACACCCCTTGACAAATGCGGTCTTCGTTCCTATATTCATAATATTGAATTATATAGAGAAAACCATGCTGCTGCGGTAGATCTTTGTTTGAAGTAGCCTAGGTCTTGGTTTTTTCTTATTTTTTATATTTTCAAAAACAAAAATCATTACTATAACAAGGAGGAAGTAAGCGAGTATGAAGATCAAACCATTGCACGACAGGGTAATAGTAAAGAGGCTTGAAGTAGCAGAGAAGACAAAGGGTGGTATTATTATCCCTGATTCAGCCAAGGAGACTCCTGATGAGGGCAAGATCATCGCGGCAGGTCCGGGTAGAAGAGACGAGCAGGGCAAGGTACAGCCCCTTGATGTAAAGATTGGCGATACCATACTCTTCAGTAAGTACGCAGGGACCGAGATAAAGGTAGAGGGCGAAGAGCTTATAATCATGAGAGAGGAAGACGTCCTCGGAATAGTCGGCTGATCCGGCTTCAAAAGGTATCTTGTATATTGATAGAGAAGAATTATAAATAAAATTATAGAGAGAACGGAGGGTTTTAAGATGGGAGCAAAAGAGATAGCATTTAGTCACGTTGCAAGGGCATCGATACTTGCAGGCGTTAATCTGCTTGCCGATACAGTAAAGGTAACGCTTGGCCCAAAGGGCCGTAACGTTGTTATAGACAAGAGCTTTGGCGCACCTGTTATCACAAAGGACGGCGTAACCGTAGCTAAAGAGATCGAACTTGAAAATAAGTTCGAGAATATGGGCGCACAGATGGTAAAAGAGGTCGCCAGCAAGACATCTGACGTAGCAGGAGACGGAACGACCACGGCGACAATACTAGCGCAGGCAATATTCAGGGAAGGCAGCAAGCTCGTAGCAGCAGGTCACAACCCGATGGAGCTTAAGCGTGGCATCGACAAGGCAGTTACCGCAAGTGTAGCAGCCCTTCAAAAGCTCTCCAAGCCAATCAAGGAGCAGAAAGAGGTCGCGCAGGTCGGTACAATATCCGCAAACGGCGACGCTGAGATCGGCGGAATCATCGCTGACGCAATGGAGAAGGTCGGTAAAGAAGGCGTTATAACAGTAGAAGAAGCAAAGGGCATGGAGACCGTCCTTGACGTAGTCGAGGGTATGCAGTTCGACAGGGGTTACCTTTCACCTTACTTTGTAACCGATGCCGAGAGAATGGAGTGCATTCTTGATGATCCATTTATTCTTATTAACGAGAAGAAGATCTCCAGCATGAAGGACCTGCTTCCGATCCTTGAGAAGATAGCAAAGATGGGTAGGCCGCTCTTGATTGTATCTGAGGATGTCGAGGGCGAAGCCCTTGCAACACTCGTTGTAAATAAGCTTCGCGGTACGCTGCATGTCGCTGCCGTTAAGGCCCCGGGCTTTGGCGATAGAAGAAAGGCTATGCTCGAAGATATCTCAATCCTTACAGGTGGTAAGCTCATCGCAGAAGAGCTGGGCGTAAACCTTGAGACCCTAGAGGTCGAGGACCTTGGAAGTGCTAAGAGGGTTGTCATTGATAAAGACAACACAACGCTCATCGACGGTACTGGCAAGAAGACCGAGATAAGCGCAAGGGTAAAGCTTCTTCGTGGCCAGATCGAGGAGTCAACATCTGACTATGATAAGGAAAAGCTTCAGGAAAGGCTCGCAAAGCTCGCTGGCGGCGTAGCCGTCATTAATGTCGGCGCAGCAACCGAGATGGAGATGAAGGAAAAGAAGGACAGAGTCGAGGACGCACTGCATGCAACTCGCGCAGCCGTTGAAGAGGGCGTAGTCCCGGGCGGTGGTGTAGCTTACCTGAGAGCTCTTCCTGCTCTTGAGAAGCTTGAGCTCTGCGGTGACGAGCAGTTCGGCGTCAATATTATAAAGAGAGCTTTAGAAGAGCCGATCCGCCAGATCGTTGCAAACGCAGGCGGCGAGGGTTCTGTTGTAGTAGATAAGGTAAAGAGATCAAAGGGCGCAAATGGCTTTAATGCCGCGACCGATGTCTACGAAGACCTCTTAAAGGCCGGCGTTATTGATCCTGCCAAGGTTGCAAGGGTAGCACTCCTTAATGCAGCATCGATTGCTGGCCTTATGCTCACCACAGAGGCCATGATTGCTGATAAACCAAGTGACGACAGCTCTGGCGGCGGTATGCCGGATATGGGCGGCATGGGTGGTATGGGCGGAATGGGTGGTATGGGCGGAATGATGTAATTGCGACCCGTCTGAGACGGGTTTCAGTAATTCGCAGTTGCTTTTTGAGTCCGTATTGCTTGTTATTGCGAGGAGCAGAAGCCCCGAGTCCTTTTCGGGGTTTAAAGCAACGAAGCAATCCATGTAGTTTATAGATAAATAGCGAAGGGTCGAGCCGAAAGGCTCGGCCCTTTTTTACGCCTGCGGCGTGGCAAAGTCTATTCGAAAGTTAGGTGTTGTGCGTAGCAAGGAATCATATTAATGCATTTAGCCGTACGCAGTACTCTGCGTGAGGGCAAAGGCTTTTGCAAGGCAGGCGACCCTTCAGGGTTGCATCTTGTTAAATTACAAAAGAATAGCAATGCTCAGGAGCGGTGCTGGTGCATATATATATATATTGGACCTGGACTTCCCTCAGTTTAGTAGAGAACTACCCTTTACCTGATGAAGCCATTTCAAAGTCATGCGGGCTCAGCTGACCGAGGTAGCTGTGACGCCGGGTTTTGTTGTAAAAGACCTCAATGTAATCAAAGAGGTCAGCCTTGGCCTCATCCCTTGTACGATATATC
>JAJRSM010000087.1 GCA_024278765.1 Deltaproteobacteria bacterium
ACGGACTTCGCTAAAATAACGGACGAGCAGGTGGCAAGGGTAGAATCACTGATCAACAACAGGCCCAGAAAGTGTCTGGGCTACAAAACACCGCTTGAGGTCGCTTCCGCCTCTGTTGCACTTCGACCTTGAATGTGGGTATTGATTATTAGTAGAAATATATAATATTTCGAAAAGGATTACAACAACGGACTACAGTCAACTATATGCACTTTCTCTCGAAATGAGTTCTTTGTGACAGCATCGCATGTATGGTTCTAAGTAGTTTGTGGGACGTAGCAAAGATAGCTTTCTTTGGTGCTTGTCCTTCGTCTTTCTTCTTCTGAAAATATGCCTTAAAGACCGGGTTATGGACAATTGCAGAGCCTGTCATGATCCAGATGACCCTTCTCAGGTGACGGTTGCCACGCTTTGAGATTCTGCTTCTCCCCTCGTACTTGCCTGACTGATAAACGGTTGGGTCCAGACCGGCATAGGCGATTAGGTTCCTATGAGAGGCGAATTTATCCATCCCTCCTATCTCGGCCAGAAACGTGGTAGCCGTCCCATTGTTTATCCCGTCGATTGAGGTGATAATCTCAAGGTCGCTTAGCATTGAGGCTTCACAGAATTCCGTAAGGATCTTGCTGATAAGCTTTTTCCTCTGCTCCAGATGCTCCATAGTCTCTAGCTTGCCCTGAAGAATAAATTCCTTTGCCGGACTCACGCAGGCCACGGATATTTTGGCTGCCTCGATTATCTCGTCGGCGCTAAACTTTAACATCTTACTCCACTTGGCCTGCTTGAGTCTTTTCGTAACGCTACTGGGGCGTGCGGCCATGACAGAGCGTGCCGAGGGGTATTGCTTGATAAAATGCAGCATGGCCTTGGTGAAGGGGTTACAAAGCCGCTCCAGCTCAGGAAACGTGGTCTGCAGAAGCCTTCTTATTCCAACACGCATTACCGATATCTCACGAGTAAGGGCTTCCCGTTCTCTGGAAAGATCACGTATATCCTGTTGGTTCTTGGATATATCTATCTGTGTAATGGATGCCTGATGTACTAACAGAAACCTGGCTATGGTCTCTGCGTCCTTCTTGTCAGTCTTGGTTTTTCTCAAAGAGAGCTTGGAGAAATTTGAGATAAGCAATGGATTTACGATAACAGCCTTAACCCCCTGAGCATTCAGAAACGAATAGAGGTTGAGGTGATAAAATGCCGTGGACTCCATTGCGACTAAAATCCGTGTCTTCTCTGGACAGGTCTTATGGATCGTCTTTAACAGGCTGTCAAACCCCGTGCTGTCCATATCAAAAAAGAACGAGAAGCAATTTCTACCGCTCTCATCAATACCGTGAGCCGAGGATCTGTCCTTCGAGACATCAATGCCTACGTATAAATACTCCATGTCTGCACCTCCTTTTAGGTTCTTTATCAGACAGGAGATGCCTCCAAAACCAATCCTCCCTCGTAACCAGGGCTCTTACGGCCCAATCAACTTATTATGGCTTTATGGAGGCGGGGAACACACTGTAGTCAGGACTCAACAGCCCAGGAAGTAAGTCAGTTCTCCTGCCTTTCCTTAACTCTGTTATACCACGTTTGTTGGTAGGAGGAAGAAATCTTCGTAAGTACTTTTTGAAAAACAACCCATATAAAAATGCTATAAATCAAAATAAAAGGGGCTACGACATTATGTCGTAGCCCCTTTATTTATATGGTGGGCCGCAAAGGGATCGAACCTTTGGCCCGCTGATTAAGAGTCAGCTGCTCTACCAACTGAGCTAGCGGCCCGAAAAAAACTTGTTATTTGATGTTGCTGCCTCTTCAGGGCTTTAATGGTGCGCCTGAGAGGATTCGAACCTCCGACCCCCGGTTTCGGAAACCGATGCTCTATCCAACTGAGCTACAGGCGCATACCTGTGGTCTTTCGCTCTTACCTATCAAAATATATTATAGAAAAAAAAGAAGGCTGTCAAGGTCGGTGAGGCTAGTCCATGAAGATTGTTAAGGCGTTAAAAGACCGGAGCTCTGCCTGGTGATGGGTCGGCAGCCCGAAGGGCTTGATTGAAGGTCGTATTAGAAAGAAACCGCAGACCTCTGCTGTCGGAGATACCTTTTACGGGCAGCTGGTTCTTTTCTCGATATCAAAAAGCCCGTAGTATTAAAAAAGGCCCCCATCTTAATATAAAAAAAGATGAGGGCCTTTTGGTTCTAAGCTATATTAGTTTGTCACTAATTACCTAGGGATTACGTCAACTGCCTTTGTTCCCTTAGCATCCTGAGTGAGCTCAAAGTCAACTTCCTGACCCTCTGAGAGAGTCTTGAAGCCATCGCCCTGGATAGCTGAGTAATGGACAAATACATCTTCGCCGGATTCCTGCTCTATGAAACCAAACCCCTTAGATTCGTTGAACCACTTTACTTTACCTGTTGGCATTGCACATACCTCCTTTCTTTTTTGTAAGTCATTGAGGTTTTGTGCATTCCAAGCTTTTTGGTCCTGCTGTACAAAATCCTTCTATGAACTTATATTTCTTCAATATATATCAATAAAGAAAAATTGTCAATAGTTAAATATTTGTGTTTTATGAGGAGAGTGCCCAATGCGAATTTTTAGGTTAATATGAATTCGACTAGGTGCTGACAGAATCTTGCGTATTGCGAAAAGTCACCATCAGTTGTTTGGGCTTTATCGAATACGAAGGAGGGGGAGGGAGGCTTAGAGTATAGGGATTATAATTCTGAAAGATTTTCTAATATTCAACTGTGCCCATACTGTTCGTTGTTGGTACGCACTGTAGTCGTTAAGTCAGTCGCTTAATTAAATCTGGGGATATCTTTGTGATAGAAAAATATGGGGGATAAAAATAACCAGCCAGCTATCTATTTTATTGGTAATTAAATGGGGTGGACGAGGGGATTCGAACCCCCGGCCCCTGGAATCACAATCCAGTGCTCTAACCAACTGAGCTACGCCCACCATTGAGGAATTAAGGCAAGTTATCTTTTCAGATATTAAACTGTGTCTGGTCTTGTTTGTTATGAGCTGGCGACTCAATCTGGTGCGCCAGGAGGGATTCGAACCCCCGGCCCACTGCTTAGAAGGCAGTTGCTCTATCCAACTGAGCTACTGGCGCTCGAAAAGACCTTAAGTGATATAAAAGAAAAAATGGTCGGGGCGAGAGGATTCGAACCTCCGACTCCCTGCTCCCAAAGCAGGTGCGCTACCAGACTGCGCCACGCCCCGTCATTCCATTACGGTAACGTGTATTAGTAACATAGCCAGCAGGCTATTTCAAGGCGTTTATGCTTCATTGAGCAATTCCTTTAGATATTCTTTTAGTTCAAGTAGGGCTTCGCCCCTGTGGCTTATCTCATTTTTCTCTTGCGCCGTCATCTCAGCCAGTGTCTTGCCGGTCTCTGGTATCTCGAAGATCGGGTCGTAGCCAAAGCCGCCCTCGCCGCGAGGGGCCGTGGTTATAGTGCCGTAGAGCGTGCCCTCAAAGCCTCGTTCATCTCGCCCGCTTGGTTGAGCCGTGCCTATTACGCATCTGAAGCGAGCCCTTCTCTGGCCTTCAGGGATATCTTTTAAGACCTTCAGTAGCTTTGTATTGTTTTCATCGTCCGTTGCCCCGACGCGTGCGTAACGCGCAGAGCGTATTCCGGGCTGGCCGACTAGGGCCTCTACCTCTAGCCCCGAGTCATCGGCTACTGCCATGATGCCGGTATTAATGGCAGCAAAGCCAGCCTTGCCAAGGGCATTAAAGCGGAAACTCAGAACACCTTCCTCTGGTAGTTTTAGGGAAGGAAAGTCATCGATGAGCGTCAGTATTTCAAGATCAAGGTCTGCCAGAAGCTCCTTTATCTCGTTAATCTTCCCTTTGTTGGTCGTAGCCAGTAGTATCTTCATCTTGCCTTTTGGAACTCCTTTATATGTAGTAGTTATTGCCTTGCCGGTGGGGCTTTGTTTATAGTTGAGCTAGGCCGTGAGGACTTTTTGCTGTAGCACACAGAGCTCTTTTACGGCGATCTCGGCCATATCTATCAACTCGTCCAGCTCACCGCGTGAAAATGGCGCAGCCTCGGCCGTGCCTTGCACTTCTATTATCTTGCCGCCCTCGGTCATTACGACATTCATATCGACATCTGCTTGAGAGTCTTCTTCGTAGCAGAGGTCTAGCAGCTGACTTCCCTTGACAATTCCAACGCTAGTTGCAGCGACCGAGTCTATTATTGGGTTTTTCTTCAGTACGCCGCTGTTTACGAGTTTGCCGATGGCATCAGAGAGCGCTATGTAGGCTCCTGTTATAGAGGTGGTTCTTGTGCCTCCGTCGGCCTGAATAACGTCGCAGTCGATTGTGATCGTACGCTCTCCGAGTGAATCTATATCGACTACGGCCCGCAGGCTGCGCCCTATCAGGCGTTGAATCTCATGGGTGCGTCCCTTTATGCCTTTCTTTGATTCTCTTGGTATGCGCGTCTGTGTGCTGCGTGGCAGCATTGAGTATTCTGCCGTTATCCAGCCCCGGCCACTTCCTTTTAAAAACGATGGCACTCGTTCTTCTATCGTTGCCGAGCACAAGACGTGCGTATTGCCGGCCTTTATAAGGACCGAGCCTTCGGCGTATTTAAGGTAGTCTTTTTCTATTGTGATAGGGCGTAATTGGTTTTTCTCCCTTCCGTCGGGTCTTTTCATTATGATATTACCTCTTGTAGTTTTTTTATTTTGTAGATACTAAGCAGGGTTTTATAGGTGTTTTGCGTCTATCTCTTTTTTGGTCTTTTTCTCGGTTGAAACTCTGAACTGCTTACGATGAACTGTCTGAGTTATTTTATTGCCCTTATCTGCTTCTTTAGTGAGGCTCTCGTCAAACTTTATGATTGCAGAGGTTATTGCCTTTGCGATAGTACGTTGAGTTTTTGGTTTTGTAAGGCGCCTGGCCTCGGCCTTGTTCGATAGAAAGCCGAGTTCCAAGAGTACTGCTGGAACGGCCGTGCCGGCAAGGACCCGGAAAGGGGCTTGACGCACACCACGGTTGCGAGCACCGGTGGCTTTTACTAGATTCTTATGGATAAGCTCGGCGAGCCTAGCACTCTCGTGGTGCGACTCGCTCTGAACCATATCGGTTAGGATCGCATTGAGTGCTTGATTGTTGAAGATCTCATCATCGCCCTGCGGCGCAGTGCTGTCCTCTGGCGCGGCACCTATGGCTGGGAGGTTGTTTTCGCGTGCCGCCAGCAGACGTACTTCGTTATTGGACGCCTCAAATGACAGGAAGAAGGTCTCGATGCCGTCTACCTCTTTGTGCTTCGATGAGTTTACGTGAATGCTTATAAAGAGATCGGCCCCGGCTCTGGCAACGGTCTCGGCTCGCTTATCAAGCTCTATGCCATGGTCGTCGTCTCGGGTTAGGATGACCTCAAAGTCTGAGTGCTTACCCAGAAGTCGCTTGAGTTCAAGGGCTACGCCAAGAGTTACGTCTTTTTCTTTTATTCCACGAGGCCCTACGGCACCGGTGTCTTTACCGCCGTGGCCCGGGTCTATTACGATGACTTTTATAGAATTTATGACCTTGTGTGCTGCCTTGTCTATCTCGGTGGACTCACTGGTAAAGGCTCGGGAGGTGCCGGCACTGAAGACCGCAAAGGAGATAGCGAGCAATATGAAGGTGAGTTTTTTTATCATAGCTTTCTAGTTTAGTTTTATCGGAGCGCGATGTCAAATAAAAGAGAGGGCAAAATAGAGTAGAGTCCTTTATTTTTTGGGCTTTTAAGCGTATACTTTTCTCTGGTATATTTATTGATTCTAAAATATAGTCGTTTACTGTGAGAATTAGAGTATTAAGGAGGTTTTATATTGCTCTGGCTTCAATTTATTATAGCTTCGGCTTTTATAGTCTACAGTGGTTTTAAGATAGCAAAGTACGGGGATGTCATCGCAGAGAAGACCGGGATTGGTAAGGCCTGGGTCGGGTTGATATTAATGGCGAGCATTACCTCGCTCCCTGAACTCATAACCGGCATAAGTTCGGTGACAATAGTAGGGGTGCCGGATATCGCACTTGGTGATATTATGGGCTCGTGCATATATAACCTTGCGATCCTTGCCGTGATGGATGCCTGCAATAAAGATGTATCGATCTTTAAACGTGCATACAAGGGGCATTTTCTCTCATCCGGCTTTTCTACGGTTCTTATAGCTGTCCCTGTTATCTCTATTATGTTCGGGGGGTATATGCCCTCTATCGGCCACGTTGGGCTCTATACGCCGATTATTATTATTATTTATCTAGTCGGTTTGAAGTCGGTATATAACTCAGAGAAGGCCGCTATCAGTGAGTACGTAGATACGACGGTAGGGGCCCTTGAGTATGATCATATTACGCTGAAAAAAGCTATTGTGCATTACGCTATAAATGCCGGTGTTATCGTCGCTGCGGCTACCTGGCTGCCTTTTATAGCCGAGGGACTGGCCGAGACCACGGGGCTTGGCAGTACTTTTATGGGAACGGTCTTTGTGGCTATGACGACATCTTTGCCAGAGGTCGCGGTCTCTATCGCTGCTGTGCGCCTAGGGGCGCAGGATATGGCTATAGCCAATATGCTTGGCAGTAATATGTTCAACATTGTAATTCTCGCAGTTGATGATATATTCTATACAGCAGGGCCGTTATTTGCTGATGTTGGAGACAATCATGCCTTGACAGGCCTTATGGCAATAGTAATGGGTGCGGTAGTGGTTATCGCGCTGGCCTTTCCTAAGGAAAAGAAGGTCTTCGGGCGTCTAGGCTGGGAGACAGCGAGTCTTATCGGGCTCTGGGGGTTAACGATCTATATGCTCTTTGCCACAAGAGGGGCGGCGAGCTAACGGGTACGTAGCCTAGATGTGACGTGCAATTAGTCACGGTTTTTCGGGTTTTAACGGGCTACTGTCGCGCAGGAGATTATAATCGTCATAATTGATGAAATAATTGCCAGATGTCGCCTTTTATAAAGGTAAAGCCTTGACAGCTTACTTTGGCATTTGGTAACTTATGCACAGAACTTTAATTTAAAAAAATAACCGGTTAAAGGTGGTGTGTTTATGAAAAGAAATTTTATGGTTCTTGTACTTGCCTTAATGCTAGGGGCATTTACATTCGCCGGATGCGCGACGCAGACAGGCGGGAAGAAAGTCAGTGCTGGCAGCGGCGGCAACGGCGGCAACGGAGGTGATCTTACCCGTGGCGTAGGTGTTCAGGAGAGTGGCAAGATCTACAGTTCATCTCTTGATAAGTCCTTTGATGCTGATGCCAATGGTGACGGCGACGGAACTATCTATGATGTCTTTTTTGCCTATGATAAATACGCGTTATCGACTCAGGCTCGCGATATTCTGGATAACAATGCAAAGATCTTTGCTAAGAACAAAGGTGCTAAGATCACCATTGAAGGCCATTGTGACGAAAGGGGCAGCAATGAGTACAATATAGCACTAGGCGACAGAAGGGCACATTCCGTTAAGAAGTACCTTACAAGAGTAGGCGTTGACGGCGATGATATAAGTATCGTAAGCTACGGTGAAGAAAAACCTTTCTGCGAAGGTGTAGGTGATGCGTGCTGGCAGAAGAACAGACGTGCCCACTTTGTCGTAAAGTACTAATTTGAGCTTGAATGAGTTTAATGTTTTAATATCTGTTGTGAATCTTTTTGCACGGACGCCCTTGCGGGCATCCGTGCATTACCTGTCTATACCGGTAGGCTAGAATGTTAGAGCAGATATCTACTGGTCCTCTAAAAGAATATATTATCTTCGGTGTCGTCTTTGTTCTGGTCGCCGCTACCTTGCTATTTGCCAGGGCTCTGGCCCTGCGTGTGCTTCGGCGTTGGTCAAAGAAAACAGATACCACAGTCGATGATGTAATATTACATTCCCTGAGCAATCCCTCAATATTCTGGGCCGTAGCCGTTGCCCTCTATATCGCACTTGGCACCTCGACCTTCTCTGAGAAGTATGTTGATTACGGGATGAAGGCCCTCTACATCCTTATTATATTCTCTGTTACTCTGGCAATTGGTAGTTTTGCTTCAAGGATACTCCAGAGCTATATTGAGAAGACATCGGGCCAGAGCGCAGCCACAGGGCTCTCACGGGTGATTCTGAAGGGTGTTGTCTTATCAATCGGCTTTATTATTATCTTCAACAGCCTTGGCATTTCCATAACGCCATTTGTCACAGCCCTTGGCGTAGGTGGGCTGGCCGTAGCCCTTGCCTTTCAGGATACTCTATCGAATCTATTCGCAGGCGTGCATATCATTGTTGAAAAACCGCTTCGCGTCGGTGATTATATAAAACTCGATAGTGGTGAGGAGGGCTATGTCGTAGATGTTGGCTGGAGAACGACCAAGATCAGAAAGCTTCAGAACAACATTGTCATCATCCCTAATTCCAAGCTCTCTCAGAGCATAATTACCAACTACTGCATGCCGGAGAAGAGGATGAGCTTGCTTATCCCTGTCGGCGTGAGCTATGATAGCGACCCTCAGATGGTTGAGGATCTTTTAACAGATGTGGTCGTAACGGCAGCGGGAGAGTTGAAGGGGTTGCTCACAGACCCTGCGCCTTTTGTTCGGTTTTCTCCGGGCTTTGGTGACTCCTCGTTGGATTTTACTGTAATATGCCAGGTCGAAGAGTTCTATCAGCAGTATTATGTGCAGTCTGAGCTGCGCAAGAGGATCTTCAAGAGGTTAAAGGAAGAAGGGGTGGATATACCATTTCCAACAAGAACTATACATATGCAAGAAACGTGATATAGTCTTTTTAAAGGTTTCATTTCTGTTTTGTTGTAAGGACGCTAAACTGAGGAGTTGATATGGCAGAACCATTTGTCTTCTTCGAGTGTACGCCGGTTGAGAGAATGACGGGCAGGCATGCCAAGGATGTCGTTGATTTTCTAGAGATACTAAAGCAGATATCTTCAGCCAGCATCTTTCACCATATGCATCAGTATTTTCTTAAAACACATGTCGCACCCCCTGAATATCCTAACGACTTTACCTGCTGGATAGCCGATTGCCTGGAAGAAAAGATCCTGGCTGAGAGGCTTGCTAACCTTAACCCCTTTGAGTTCGCGAATATTGAAGATGTCAGGGTTGAGCTGATAAGGATAATTACTAATTACCTGAAGGAAAATCGTCCGCCGCGAACGGTGCGCGAGGGCAAAGAATTCTTCTTTAATGAGGGGATAACGATAGTTATTCCCACCGGGCTCGTGGCTACGAACTTAGCAGAATTCAAGGCCGCGCTCGATGAGGTAGATCCGTCCTGTATTTATTATCACTTCTATGAGGCACGGCTGCGGCTTGGCCGCAAAGTCGATGATTTTAGCTGTTTTTTTAGCGATTGTTTTGAAGGCGAATGTACGGAACTTGCCGAACGTATTCGTAGGCTTGATCCTTATATGTATACTGCGGAGACCCTTAAAAATAAGCTTGTCTCTCTTGTGGTCAGTGCTATGGAGGGTAAATAGATGGGATTAGATGACTATAAGGGTATCTCAGAGGCTGGTGAGCTAAGAGCTATTGAGTATATGGCGGATAAACTAAGGGGCAGGAGCTTTTTGCATGTAAACTCTACTGCCACAGGTGGCGGCGTCGCAGAGCTTATGCAGAGGATAATTCCGCTGATTAGAGAGCTTGGAATAGATGCGAAGTGGAAGGTCATAAAGGGTAATAAGCAGTTCTTTGAGGTAACCAAGAGGATACATAACAGCCTGCAAGGCCAGGTAGGTCCGCTGACAGATAAGATGTGGGATACCTATGAAAAGGTAAATAAGAAAAATGGCGACAAGATGGATCTTGACGCGGATTGTGTCTTTATCCATGACCCACAGCCGGCGATGCTCATTGAACAGAAAAAGCGTGGTATCTGGGTATGGCGTTGTCATATAGATATTTCAACGCCGGATAAGGTCATGTGGTATCTATTAAAGGATCAGGTTAAAAAGTATGACGCCGCGATCTTTTCGGTTGCAAGTTTTGCGCAGAGCCTTCCTATGCCGCAGTATATGATACCCCCATCAATAGATCCCTTTAGTGATAAGAATATAGATCTCTCCGAGGCCGAGATAGACGAGGTTTTTGAGCGTTTCAAGATACCCCGAGACAAGCCCATACTCTTGCAGGTCTCACGTTTTGACCCCTTTAAAGATCCGATAGGGGTGATTGAGTCCTTTAAGATGGTAAAGAAATATTATGACTGCACTTTGGTCCTTGCCGGAGGTACGGCCGATGACGACCCTGAGGGTGAGCGTATTCTGGCCGATGTCATGGAGGCCGCAGATGGTGTGGAAGACCTTCATATATTGTCGCTGCCGCCCTTTAGCGATAAAGAGATTAATGCCTTGCAGCGCGGGGCTACCATTGTAATTCAGAAGTCTACGCGAGAGGGTTTTGGTCTGGTCGTTGCCGAGGCTCTTTGGAAGAACAAGCCGGTTATAGCAGGGGACGTCGGTGGTATTCCTTTGCAGGTTATAGACGGCGTTACAGGGCATCTGGTGCACTCGGTCGAGGGCTGTGCCGTGCGTATCAGGCAGCTTTTACAAGACCCTATAAAGGCCCGCAATATGGGTATTATGGGCAGAGAACATATCCGCAGGAATTATCTCATCACGGGACACATCAGGAAGTATCTGGCTCTCTGGCTCTCAATGGAGAATCCGGGGCAAGATGTAATCAACCTATAGGCCGCCACGAGCAGTACACCCGTGATGGCTTCGTAATTCATATATACTGTCCGGCTTGGTCTGTAACTGCCTTTGCCAGCCGGGTTGTCACGTCTATTATTATTTGAAATAATATAAGTTTATTTGTATTGCGGTCTGGTTCGCAAGGGGTGTCTTTCTGCGCTTAAACTGGGGCTGTTTTATGGTTGAAAAAAATAAGCTGGTCTCAGCAACTGCACGTAGTACCGCGAGGTCCGGTCCGAAGTCGCTTGGCGTCGGGTTTCGCGGTAAGTTGATTATAGCCTCTAATCGAGCACCTTATCTTAAGAATAAAAATGGTCGTTATGAAAAGAGTATCGGCGGGCTTGTCTCGGCACTTGACCCTGTTATGTCGGCTACCAAAGGCGTCTGGGTCGCCTCTACCCCTAGAGTAAGTAAAGGTTGCAGAGCTGGTGATGACCCCCAGGACCTCCATGTTCCTCCTGATAACCCAAAATATATAGTACATCGCGTCCCTATTAAGCGTCACGATATGAACGGCTACTATCATGGCTATTCAAATCGGCTGCTCTGGCCGCTGTGCCATATGTTGCTTGATAAGGTCTATCTAAAGGAGTTTTACTGGCAGAGTTATAAGAAGGTAAATGCCCTTTTTGCAGATGCCATTATAGCGCGTGCAAAGAAAAAGGGCGGCTTTGTCTGGTTGCAGGACTATCACCTTGCTCTTTGCGCCGGGTATATAAGAAATCTGCGCCCTGATCTGCGCCTCTCTATCTTCTGGCATATTCCTTGGCCACCTTATGATGTCTTCAGAGCTACACCTCACCGAAGAGAAATACTGGAAGGTATGCTCGCAAACGACCTTGTGGGCTTTCAGATAGATAATTTCAAACGTAACTTCCTTAGATGTGTAGACCTTGAGCTCGGTGCTGATATCGATGTGAAAGGGCTTTTTATACACTGGAAAGGCCATATCACCAAGGTAAAGGTCTTTCCCATAAGTGTTGATTTTAAGTGGTTTGACGCTGCCGCAAGGTCTAGAAAAGCCGTGATATTCGCTAATAAGTTCAAGCGTGAGCATGGCCTTAACGGGCGCATAATAGGTATCAGCGTTGATAGGCTGGATTATACCAAGGGGATCGTAAAGTGTTTTGACGCCCTGGAGATATTCTTTGAAAAGTATCCGGAGTATCGGGGACGTTTTACCTTTGTTCAGATTGCTATACCGACGAGAAAGACAGAGCCATACCTTGGTTATATGAAAGAGGTAAAGCAAAAGGTGGCCTCAATTAATGAAATGTACGGTACAAAGGACTGGAAGCCCGTAGAGTATATCGAGCAGTGTTGTTCGCACTTGGAGCTTGCGGCACTTTTCAGGGTGGCGGACCTGATGCTTATAACAAGCGTCTTTGACGGTATGAATCTGGTAGCCAAGGAGTTTGTCGCCTCGCAGGTCGATTGCACTGGTACGCTGCTGGTCTCTGAATTCGCAGGGGTTGCAGATGGTATGCCCGGAGTTACCGTCATAAACCCATATGATAGCGAGGGTTGTGCCGATATGATCAAGGCAGCGATTGAGGCCCCGGCTGAGAGGAAAAAAGAAATGATGATGTTAGCCAGAGAGTATCTGGCCAGCAATGATATCTACAGGTGGGTAGAGAATATAATGGATGAGATGAAAGGGCTTCGCAGATGAGCATGCCCTTAAATAAGCTTGCTGAGTTTGAGGGTTTTGGCCATGAGGTCTTTGGGCGCAGGTTCTCTATCTTTTTGGATTTTGACGGCACTCTTGCCCCTATTGTCGAGACCCCTGTTCTTGCCGAGCTTTCGCCAGCTACTAGAGAGGTCGTTGACGAGTTGTCTCGTATCTATCCTGTGGCCATTGTTAGCGGCAGAGGGCTTGATGATTTAACGGAGAAGGTCGGCCTTGGTGGTGTTGCATTTGCCGCTAATCACGGCATGACGATACGCTCTGCGACGCTAGGGAAGGCCTCTAAAGGCTTTGAGATGGACCATGATATCGGTGGTGAAAAGAGTGCAGCGATAAGGGAGTGATCAAAGGTTGTCTGCGATCTTCAGAGACGCTACAAGGGGCTTATGTTGGAAGATAAGGGGGCTACGCTGAGCCTGCACTATAGGCTCGTTGACGGCGAGCAGGTAGAGGACATTAAAAGAGACTTAAGCGAGCTTGTAGGCCCTTACAAAGAGCGTGGGCTGGTCAGGGTTACCGCCGGTAAGAAGGTTATAGAGCTGCGTCCACTAATAGATTGGGACAAGGGGCGAGCCGTAGAGTGGATTTTGGGTAGAGAGCCCTTTACCGCTACATTTCCTATTTATATCGGTGATGACGAGACCGATCGCGATGGCTTCAGGGCCGTAAAGGGCATTGGGGCGTCTATATACGTAGGTAGCGAGGACGTGGAGGCCAACTATCATATGCAACAGTCCTCTGTGTTTGGTTTCCTTCGGTGGCTGATTGATCTGGGCACTTGATTGGTGATGGCAGTGCAGGGGTGGATGCAGGTGCTTATAGATTGATCTTTGTCAGTAATTCTACTGCTTCTTTTACTTTTTTCCTTTTAATACCTTTTAGCATTAATCTGAGCGAATTTGCCATGTCTTGTTGTTCTTCAGGGGTGAGGGTTCGGTATAGTCTGAGCAGTGCCCGTTCCGGCTCTTCGACATTTATCAGTGAGCTTCCGTCTGGATTTGTGCTGAAGAAGTAAGCCGGTTCTTCACCTAGAAGCAAGGCTATCTTCAACCATTCATCTGTTGTAATGGGAATAGAGCCGTGTTCTTTTCGAATATATGTAGTCCTGTCTATGGCAAGGCCTCTGGCCATATGTTCCTGATTTAGTTTTTTGCAGATGCGAATCTTTCGTAGTCTCTCAAGTGTTGTTTTTGTTGTTTTTGCAATAAGCATTTACGTAGTATATACCTGCTTAAGGGGTAAGGCAAGTTGAAAGGTAAATTTAAGGTTGATAAAGTTGTAATGTAGTTGATGTATGCCTTGGTGTTAGCTCTAAAGTTCCTGATAAGGTTACTTTTTATATTATTCGTCATAGTAGGTGGTAGTGGTGTTTTTTTCGTATTTGTTGATTAGGCATGTTCTGAGGCGTAGGTGAGGGTTGGCTATAGTGGGAGCAGCCACTGTGGACTTGTTTGTGGTTTTATGTTAGGTTATGAAACTGCTTGGGGTGTATATTTTAGAAAAGGCCGGAACTATCTAAAGACTAGGTGTTGTTGTGGTTTGAGTACTCGGTCTTTGTTGTTGGTGTAGTATTTTGGTTGGTTACTTTAAAAAAGCCGGAGTGGTGGAATAGGTAGACGCGCGGGATTCAAAATCCCGTGGAGCTTGGCTCCGTGTCGGTTCGAGCCCGACCTCCGGCACCACTTTTAACTTACTGAAAACTCTAGTGAATTACAGCTACGTCTCTTTCGGGAGCCTCTGTTGTTTTTAGGTGCGATTTAGTCGATTGTGCTAAAATTGTGCTAAATCGTTTTTGCACCTTTTTGGCGGCAAGTTTCAGGTCGTCTTCATTGACGATATTGTATCTTTCAAAGACGCTTCTTGTCTTGTGCCCCGATATATTCATTGCCACCTGTTCCGGAACTCCGGCCCGTACCATGTTACGTATGGCTGTCCTTCTGAAGTCATGGAATATCTTGCCTTCAAGCTTTGCT
>JAJRSM010000088.1 GCA_024278765.1 Deltaproteobacteria bacterium
CGTTTACCTGCTCATTCGATCCTCTCTGCCACGAGGCATAAGGACGGGCAAAGTAGCACCGTGTCCCGACGGCCTCGGTTATATCCTCGTGCCTTGCATTCTCGGTGCCGTTGTCCAGAGTAAGAGTCCGCCTTGCTCCCGCTGGAAACCGTTGGAGGTATGTGGTCGAATGCAGGGCTAAAGTGGGTCGTTCGGGAGGGGGGCAAAATGCTGAGGTCTGGGAGCGTCCTGCCGTAGGCTGGAGCGAGATAGGGCAGACATTTTGCTGGGTGGCCGGAGGACGGGATGGCTAGCCCCCTGAAACAAGTTCAGGACAGGCCTGCATAGGCCTATGCCCTCACGCAGTGAGCCGCCCCGGCAGGGGCAAACTATGCACGGCAAGGAATGACCAGTGAGCATAGCTCACCTTAAAAAAATACCAAAACCCTTTGGTGGGCACAGCCCTCCCTCCCCTTAATCCCCTCCCATCAAGGGAGGGGGGAAGAAATACAGATGCTGAAATAAATCACTCAGCCGTCTGAGACGGTCAGCATGACAAATTTGAAGACCAGATTGCTTCGTCGCCTTCGGCTCCTCGCAATGACAAGAAAAGACCGCAGTTTTTTTACCGCCCCGCAGGAACTATGCCTCCGGTGCAACCGGTGCGACGAAGTCGCTTTTGCCCTCACGCAGTAAGTGCCCCACTGCAGGTCGTTTACCGCCCCGAAGGGGCTATGCTGTCCGCATGGACTGCCCCACCGCAGTGTGGTGCTCGCCGCACGGCAAAGTCTATTAATAAACTTCAGTACAATGCACAGCAAAAACTAACCTTTTAAATTTGCCCTCACGCAGTGAGTGCCCCACCGCAGGTAACGCAGCATACACTACAAAAACTCAACTCTCACAGGTTTCGGGGCGAGGACGCACCGAAACATCCTGAAAAATAAAGACGAGATTGCTTCGTCACCATGCTCCTCGCAACGACAAGAACACCCCCTCACCCTAACCCTCTCCCACCAAGGGAGAGGGAAAAATAAACAAGGTGTCAGCCGCTACCCCTATGCCCCGCTACAGGTGGTTATCTTCATCATATTAGTCGCGCCGCTTATGCCCGTACTGCTGCCCGAGACCGTCACTATATGGTCGCCTTTCTTTACAAGGCCCAGCTCCATCAGGCGCGCCTCGCCCTGACTTATAAGCTCTTCTCCGTGGCTGCCGAACTGAATAAAGAAAGAAGACAGGCCCCAGTAGAGCGCAAGCCTTCTACCTGTCCCTGCGTTAGGCGTAAAGCAGGCGATTGCGGCCTTTGGCCGAAGCCTTGATAAGAGATAGGCCGTCGAACCGGATAGCGTAAAGACGACTATCACCTTTGCGTTGACCTCTCCGGCGGCGGCAAGGGCTGCGAAGGCAACGGCCTCGGTAACAGAAGAATGCTTCTCCATATTACGCCGAATATATTCTTCTTTCCTTACGACGACCCCTTCGGCCTTGTCGATTATACGCCCCATCACCTCTACTGCCTTGACCGGATATTTGCCCGAGGCCGTCTCGCCCGATAGCATTACCGCGTCGGTTCCGTCAAAGACGGCATTGGCGACGTCCGAGGCCTCGGCCCTTGTCGGGCGCGGACTATTCATCATCGAGTCGAGCATCTGGGTAGCCGTAATAACGGGCTTACCGGCCCTACGTGCCATCTCTATTATCTGCTTCTGGAGTATCGGTACGTCTTCGGCAGAAAGCTCTACGCCAAGGTCGCCGCGTGCTACCATTACACCGTCTGAATGCGCCAGTATCTCATCAAGGTTCTTAACCGCAGTATCGGTCTCTATCTTCGATAGTATCGGAATGTGTGAGCCATGCGACTCCAGATGATCACGTAACTGCTTAATATCCTCGACAGTACGTACAAACGATAAGGCGAAAAAATCTACCTCCTCACTTACCCCAAAGTCTACGTCGGCCTTGTCCTTCGCTGTAAAGGACGGTGCACTTACGTCAACACCCGGCAGGTTTATGCCTTTGTTATCTGTTAACAAGCCGCCGTATATAACCGTACAGTTAACGCGCTGTCCTTTAATATTATCGACCTTTAACTCCAAAAGGCCATCGTCAATAAGAACACGATCTCCGGGGCTCAGGTCCTTTGGCAGACCGCTATAGGTCGTCGGAACAAGGCCTTCCTCGCCGATTATATCCTCGGTAGTTATCGTAAGAGAACTACCTTCTTTTAACAAAATCCCGCCCTTTTGAACCTTTCCGATACGAATCTTCGGGCCTTGAATATCCATAAGAATAGCGACTTGTCGCATAAAACCCGCCGAGACCTCTCTGATCTTATCAATTCTTTGTTTCTGGTCGGCTCTCGTACCGTGCGAGAGATTCAGCCTGAATACATCTACGCCCGCAGTTAACAGATCTTTTATGGCCTTGGAACTATCGGTGGCCGGCCCAAGAGTGGCTACTATCTTTGTCTTTCTAGTTATCATTGGTCAAACTCCTTTGGTTAAAAAGCCTCTACCGGCCCCTGACATTCAGTATAATATACACCAGATTTGAGGGCTTTACAATTAACTACAGCTGTACAATCTTAATTGTCTTGCATCCTTAATTGTCTTTTAGTATATATAAAGATACTGCTTGGTAATGCTGAGAAGCCCAAAGACAACTCATACGGACATAGAACTGAACCTCCAATAGACCGGGAGCTTGACCAATGAAGAGATATATTGTTTTACTGATGGCGACTATATTCTTGATGACCAGTGCCGTGGCCTTTGCCGAGTACGAACGAATGGGGCGCGGCGGAGGTGGAGATAAGAATCACAAAAAATATTACAAAAGCGAGTACGCAAAACCTGTGCATGTAAAGGCCATAGGATTTAAGGCAAAACTCAGAAACGGTGAGGTATATACCTCATGGAAACACTATACCAGAGAGGACTTTAAGTACTATAAGGTAGTCAAGTCCCAGACCAACCGTGACCCAATATACCCAGAGGTCAGTGCTATCTTCTACTCTGACGACGCAACCAAGACCCGTTATAAAGACTCAGAGGTCGAGCCCGGTACGTGGTATTACCGACTCTGCATAATAACAAAGCAGAATAAAAGATGGATAAGCCCGGTAGTAAGAATAATAACCAAGACACAGTCAAACAACCACTCCACGACACCTACTTATAAAGACTTTAAGTAAGGAATAACCATTTGGTAAGTATATACGATCACGCCACCTCAAAAGACCGAGGTGGCGTGACATCCTTGCCTCAGATCTAATTGCCTGATCCAGAAATAAACAAAACATAAACCAAGCTCTAACGCCAAAAACCTTGACAAAGCCACTGAGTTTACCGTAAACATCGCTACCCGAAAAAAAAGCTAAGATTCTAAAGTCAATAAACTCTTTTTTGTCGTTCACATGTCGTTCACATAATGAACATCTACTAAATAACACCATAATACCCTTAAGTTTTTTATCATATCGCCGATGTTCATATAGTGAACGCGTTATCGACCTAAGACATAAGAAATGCTATGTTCATAACATGAACACCGTGCATTAAATCCAAGACTTATTTAAATATTAGGGCATTTACAAAAACAAGGTATGGATAACAACAAAAAAACCAACACCGTAGAGAGTGATGATTACCGGTCATTGCTTTTGATGGATGAGATAGCTCGCAACGAAGAGCTTACCCAGCGCGATCTGAGCCGCAACCTCGGCGTGGCACTAGGTCTGGTCAACTCCTATATAAAGAACCTCGCCTCAAAGGGTTTTATCACCATCTCGCAGATACCAAGAAACAGGTACAAATACTACCTTACACCAAAAGGTTTTAAAGAAAAATCACGCCTCACATACGAGCACCTTCGTAACTTCACCAACCTCTACCGCGTTGCACGTACTGACTTTAGTCTGCTGTTTTCAGCCATAAAAAAACGCGGCATAAAGCGCGTTGCCTTCTGCGGAATAGACGAGGTCACTGAAATTGCCTACCTCTCCTTGAAAGAAGCGGGCCTAGAGCTCACGGGGGTCGCCGATGAGTCTGCCAGCATTACCGAGTTCTTTGGCGCAGAGGTCGTTACACTCAGAGAACTCACCGTCATAGACCCCGAACTCTACGTCATCACATCTTTCAGCAGTGGCGATGAACTCAGACGCAGGCTTCTGGAGCTTGGCGTAGACAAAGAAAAAATACGCGATATTAGCGATGGTAACTGGATTAAGAAGATATAATAATAAAAAGCCAACCAAGATTAAAGGACGCGGGTTCAATGAGGAAGTGCAACACCTGGCAGGACTGTCCTTTTGCTGGTACTCTGGGTGGTTATGGGAAAAGGATACAGGCATCTTAGCCTTACGGAACGAGACAGGATAACGGATTTAAGGTTTCAGGGCAAG
>JAJRSM010000089.1 GCA_024278765.1 Deltaproteobacteria bacterium
AAGGTAAAAAACCTATCTGCGCTTTAGTCGCCTGCATGAGAAAATTACTGCACATAGCTTATGGAGTGCTTAAACATAAAAAAGAGTTTGATGCTAACTGGAATAACGCACTTTTAACTTGATTATCAAGACGGTATCTACGGATACAAATATACACCTCGCACCTGCACATGTAAACTATTTAACACATGACTCCCCACCTCCCCCTTATTGACAAAACCAAATAGACGGGAATATAATATAACCTTGGGACCGACAGGGAAACTCATCTTTAAAGCAGGCCTGATAATAGCCGCCTTTGGGCTCTTGCTTATCTACGCACCGCGCTTGCCTCTGCTCGGTGGTTTGCCGTCCGCATGGAGTCCACCTTTTCCAAAGGGGGCAGAAAACCTCTACTAACTCGCACAAATCCGTTATATAATTCCCAATCAATACAAAAATAGGTTATACTTGTTAATTAGGTATATGCAATCTACACTTAGACCATTATAAATCTTAGAAAACTTCGCATGCGGCATACGATCACATATTAAGGACTTCACAACGAACGCAGGCGAAAAGGATACGAATTAATACTATGGCAAAGAAGACATTTAGAGAGGCTCTAAAGGACGGACCACTCGTCTTTGACGGTGCGATGGGCACGGCATTACAGAGGCTAGGGCTAGAGCCCGGCGGATGCCCGGACGAGCTGAACCTCAAAAACCCTGAGTTGGTCAAGAAGGTATATAAAGAATTTAAAGAGGCTGGCTCGGATATCTTTACGACCAATACATTCGGCGCGACCAGGCCGAAGCTCAAGGAATATGACCTTGAGGGTAAGCTTATTGAGATAAATATCGCCGCAGTAAAAAACATACGCGCCGCAATCGGCGAGGACGGTTTTGTCGCCGGAGATATCGGCCCGACAGGGCACTTCATTGAGCCGGTCGGCGACCTGGATTTTGACTCTGCCGTTGAAATATTTAAAGAACAGGCCGAGGCCCTGAAAGAGGGCGGAGCAGATCTACTCATCATCGAGACGATGATGGATATTAAAGAGATGCGCGCTGCCATTATCGGCGCAAAGACGACAGGACTGCCTGTGGTCGCAACAATGACCTTTGACCAATCAATGCGCACTATCCTCGGCACAACCCCGGAGGTCTGGGCGATTGTCGCGACGGGGCTTGGCGTTGACGCACTCGGAGCGAACTGTTCGCTAGGGATAGAAGGCCTCTACGAGGCCTTATCGGCCATGAGTGCGGTTACGAATACGCCTCTGATAGCGCAGCCAAACGCAGGCATACCAGAGCTTAAGGGTAAGGAGACGGTCTTCCCGGCTTCCCCTGAAGAGATGACCGAGTTCGTCCCGAACCTTGTCGCCATAGGTGTGCGCATCCTCGGCGGTTGCTGCGGAACGACGCCGGAGCATATCAGGCAGATGGGTGCGGACTTTCGGTCTTTACAGGTCGAGCCACGCCAGCCAAAGAACTTCACGGCCCTTGCAAGCCGTACTTCTGTTACCTGTTTTGGCGGAGAACTCGCGCCGATCACCATCGGCGAACGCATAAACCCGACAGGCCGTAAAAAACTAGCACAAGAGATAAAAGACCATAAAACAACAACAATTTGTAGAGAGACAAAAGAGCAGACAGAGGCCGGTGCAAACGTGCTGGACGTAAATGTCGGCGTCCCTGATATAGACGAGCCAGCCGCGATGAAACGTGCGGTCTTTGCGGTAAATGACAATACACATCTACCGATAGTCGTGGACTCGCCAAACCTGGAGGCTCTGGAAGAAGGCCTAAAAGCAGTGGACGGAAGGGCACTTATAAATTCGGTTAGTGGCGAGGAAGAAAAACTCGATTTCGTCTTGCCGCTTGCCGTTAAGTATGGCGCAGCCGTGCTTGGCCTTACAATCGACGACGAGGGCATTCCACCAACGGCAGAAGCTCGCTTTAAGATAGCTGAAAAAATAATGAACCGCGCGCTGGCAGCAGGTCTTAGAAAAGAAGACCTCGTAATAGATTGCCTTGCGATGACGGTTAGTGCCGATCCGCAGGGTGCTGTCACGACGCTCGCTGCTATACGTATGGTCAAGGAAAGACTCGGCCTCTCGACGACGCTCGGAGTCAGTAATATTTCATTCGGCCTTCCGTCGCGCGAATCCGTTAACTCGCACTTCTATTCAATGGCCCTACATACTGGCCTTGATAGTGCGATCATGAATGTAAAAAATCAATCAATGATGGACTCTTACCACGCGTCTTTAGTATTATTGGCGCACGACGCTAAGGCAGAGAAATATATCGGTCGCTTTAAAGATAGAGAGCCGGGTGCGGCTGCGGCAACCACTGAAGAAAAAGCAGAGCCCGTGACGATTCAGGATAAACTCATACGCGCCGTCGTTGACGGAGATACCGAGCATATCCTAGACTTTGTCGAAGAAGCCCTAGCCGACGGTTGGGAGCCTCTTGTTGTAGGCAATGAAGGCCTGATCTTAGGCCTGAACGAAGTAGGCAGGCTCTTTGCCGCAAATATTTACTTTCTCCCTCAGGTAATCTCATCTGCCGATGCAGTTAAAAAAGCATTTGCTCGCCTAAAAGAAGAGATGAAGGAAGACGGCGGACCAAAGCTTGGCAAGGTAATAATGGCGACGGTAAAAGGAGATATCCACGATATAGGTAAGAACATCGTCTGTACGCTGCTGGAAAACCACGGCTTTGAGGTCATCGACCTTGGTAAAAACGTCCCGACCGAAAAAATAGTCGAGATAGCCAAAGAACAGAAGGTCGATATCGTCGGACTCTCGGCCCTGATGACGACGACTGTAATGGAGATGGATAACGTTGTGCAAGAACTTCAGAAGGCCGGCGTACCGGCGACCGTTATGATCGGTGGCGCAGTCGTAACCCAGGAATTCGCAGACCGCATAAAGGCCGTTTACGGCGGTGAGGCTACGGCAGCAGTAGATAAGATGAAGGAGATCGTTGGACAGCGATCCGTCTCAGACGGAGCTAAATCTGCTAAGACCTAAAAACTATATTAATGAATGTTAAAAACCGGGCGGCCCGAAGGGCCGCCCGTATTTTTAGATTGAGATTGCAAGACTTGCAATCAAGGTAAATATAACAAACAACCTGACCTACGGCGACGACAGCATAAGCCGTTTTTTTTAATAGGGGATCATAAATGAGTAATAAAAAAACAATAAAGATAGATAATTTGACATACGGCGGTGACGGTATAGGAAGGCTAGACGGCAAGGCCGTCTTCGTCCCCTACGGCGCACCGGGCGACAGCGTAACCGTAAAGTTCATCAAAGAGAAAAAATCCTTTGCCATCGCAGAGCTTATAGAGGTAACCGAGCCCTCAGAGTTGCGCACCGAGCCGGCATGCCCGGTCTTTGGCGAGTGCGGTGGCTGCCAATGGCAGCACATCACTTACGAGACCCAGCTAAAGGCCAAGGCCGAGCTCTTTACCGAGACCCTTAAGAGGCTCGCCGAGGTTGAGTTCCCTGAGCCACCAAAGCTTATCGCATCACCCAAAGTCTTGAACTATAGAAATAGGGTTAAAATACATAAAAAAGGCCCAAAATGGGGCTTTTTTAAGGCTAAATCACATAAAATCGTAGATATTGATAATTGCCCTTTGCTCGATCCTGCGATCAACAAAGTCTTTGCAGCAATCAGGGCCTCGGAGTTTCCAGAGACCTTACACACCCTTGATATCGCCCTTGATGAGACTACCGGCGAATGTATAGCTGCCTTCTATCTAAAAAAGAACCGCGACTTTGACTGGGAAGGTCTTCTTACCAAGACCAAGGGCCTAAAGGGCATCGAGCTCTGGAAGAAAGACCCGAATACGACCAGAAAAAAACAACTCACAACATTTGGTGATACAGTACTTTCTTATAAGGTCGCAGGGGCTACGATCTTCTCCGGCGTAACTACATTTATGCAGGCCAACCCTGAGCAAAACAAGGCAATAGTCGACGAGGTCCTACGATTCGCAGGCCTTGGCGAGATCAAAGACGCAAAAAAACCAATAGTTATCGCTGATCTCTTCTGCGGGGCAGGCAATCTCACACTCCCTATGGGGCTGCGTGCTGATGAGGTCTTTGGCATAGATATAGAGAGCGAAGCCGTTAATTTTGCCAAAAAAGGCGCAAAGCTACTCAACCTTCCTTCAGTTAAATTTCGCTCTGATAGCGCAGAAAAGAGCAAGGTACTTGAAAATGTTTCACCCTCTGTGGTAGTATTAGACCCACCAAGGTCGGGTTGCCCAGAGGCCATAAAAAAGATGATCAAGGCTCTTCCAGAAAAGGTTATCTATATATCATGCGCCCCTCCAACCCTTGCACGCGATATAAAGCTTCTGATTAATGAGGGCTATATACCGACTAGGGCCACTGTGCTGGATCTTTTCCCGCAGACATACCATATTGAGTCCATTGTAGAGCTTCTTCTACCAAAGACACAAGATGACGACAAATAGCTATTTATACTAACTAAAAAGACAACTTACCGCAGTGGCGGGAGGATTTTATGGAATTACCTATACTTACAAAACTAAGAGATGAACTTCAAGAGGTCGAACGGGAACTAAGAGTAGATGTACCAAGGGAGCTACGTACGGCAGCGGCCCACGGCGACCTGCGTGAAAACTCCGAGTATGAGGCAGCAAAGCACAGGCAATCCTTTTTGCAGGCACGCGCAGGACAGCTTAGCAAAAGAATAAATTCACTGTCTTCTCTAAACCTCGATGATATCCCGAAAAATGTCATCGGCTTTGGCTCTAAGATCTATCTGGAGGATATGAACAGCGGCAATGAGGTCATATATGAGCTCGTAACGCCTGAAGAGGTAGACCCAAAGATCGGTAAGATTTCCGTAAGCTCGCCGATTGGACGCGCCCTGCTTAACAAAGAAGAAGGCGATGATATAACCATAAACCTACCGTCAGGTACAAAAGAATATGGCGTAACACGTCTGCAAACTATCCACGAGCTCCTCTTAAAATAATAACTATAACGGTAACTACGCCTATAAGCCGTAAATATTTTTTATGGCTTAAGGCATCCCTCTCTTTAGCTGGCTTAAAAATTTATCTATGCTATAGTATGATAAATTTATCGGGGAAAACCTCTCAGCAAATCAAGAACAGAGAATATGAACAACCTTAAAAACAATATCATCCAGAGCCTTGGGTCAGGCTCAAATATTGGCCTAACGCGGTGATACCGTCAAATTAAAAAATAACGCAAAGGAGATAAAAGAATGACTAAGAAAAAGAGTTTTGTTAGCTTCCTCGCCATCTTCGCACTGGCACTCCTGATAGGATTTACAACATATCAGAGTTCAGAGGCAGCCAGTAAAAAAAGTGCCGGAGACAGTGCACCAAAAAAAGCCTCACCGCAATGGAGCTATAGCGGCAAAGGCGGCCCGTCACACTGGGGATCGCTCAAGGCAGAGTACACGGCCTGCAGTAAGGGCACAAGACAATCACCAATAAATATCAGCAAGGCATTGGGCACAGAGCTTGGCCCGCTTAAATTTAAATACAGAAAATCACTGAGCCTTACAATCCTCAACAACGGCCATGCCATCCAGATAAACCAGAGAAAAGGCAGCGTCCTGCACCTGGACGGAACCGAATATGATCTACTGCAGATCCACTTTCACTCACCAAGCGAGCATACCATTGACAACAAATCCTATCCAATGGAAGCACACTTTGTACACAGGGACAAAGACGGCAACCTAGCCGTTGTGGGTCTAATGATTGGGGTCGGTAGCCATAACACAGCCCTAGATACTATCTGGCCTGTACTACCAAAGACAAAGAGCAAAGCAAAACTCAACATAAAATATGAAATCGCAAAACTTCTACCAGCTGGTAAATCCTATTACAGGTACGCAGGCTCTCTTACCACACCGCCATGCACGGAAAGCGTAACATGGCTCGTCCTTAAAGACACAATCGAGATATCAAAGGACCAGTTAAAGAGTTACAGAAATATTCTCAACAAAACAAACAGACCTATACAGAAACGTAATAACCGTCTGATACTCGACTAGATAAAAGGTCGGACTCAAAACAACCACTCAATCTGAACCGCCGAAGCCCTCTTAACTTCGGCGGTTTTTTTATGGCAACTTAACCATAACACTCCCAATACCTAACCGCCCTGCTGATTTGTGCTAATATATAATGAATAGTCTTTAAGTCGTAATCCTGCTAGCTAAAGGAGCAACCAATAATGAGTAAAGGCTTTTTATTCGCCCTTATAACAGCACTTGTCTGGGGACTAGCCCCTGTCTTTGAAAAAATGGGTATGCGCGGGCGCGTAGACCCGTATCTCGGCGTAGTTATAAGGACAATACCAATAGCCTTAGTCGGGGTAACCGGGCTCTTATTTATGGGCAGGGTGCGCGAGCTCGCAACGGCAGATCTGCGTAGCATGATTATGATTATCATCGGTGGACTACTGGCTGGCTTTGTCGGTCAGATCGCCTTTTACTCGGCCCTCAAACACAGCGAGGCCTCGATAGTCGTACCGCTTACCGCAACATATCCGCTGGTTGCCCTGGTTATCTCTGTAATATTCCTCGGCGAGGCGATAACCATGCAAAAGATCGTCGGAATAGGCTTTATCGTCGGCGGCGTAGTGCTACTCAGATGAAAAAGTACCCCCTATAACCAGACACCTCAGAACCGACAGATCAAAGGCCCTCTTTAGATCCAAAACCATAAATTCCTATTATTTTAAAGGCTCTTATGGTATTACTATTCAATTAAGATCAAGCTGTTCAGGCCATATTATTATCCGCCCTGAACCAGAGGAGCAGCAAGAGCAATGGACTATAAAGATACCTTAAACCTCCCCCAGACCGATTTGCAGATGAAGGCCAACCTGCCTAGGCGAGAGCCGGAGATGATTAAACAGTGGGAAGAAACCGAACTATATACAAAGATAAAGGCCGCAGGGAAAGGAAGGACAACCTTTACGCTGCACGACGGCCCGCCCTATGCCAACGGCAATATCCACATAGGCCATGCCCTCAATAAAGTACTAAAAGATATCGTCTTAAAGAGCCGCTTTATGTCAGGCTACGGCGTAGACTACGTACCTGGCTGGGATTGCCACGGCCTGCCAATAGAGTTGCAGGTCGAAAAAAACCTGGGCAAAAAGAAAGAAGGCCTCTCTAAGGTTGATATACGCAAGGAATGCCGCGACTACGCCGCAAAGTTCGTGGATATCCAAAGGGATGACTTTAAACGTCTCGGAATCTTTGGCAGCTGGGACGAGCCCTACCTTACGATGAACTTTGGCTATCAGGCAGCCATCCTAAAAGAACTCGCGCGCGTAAGCAGCGAGGGCCTTATCTATAAAGGCAAAAAACCCGTACACTGGTGTGCTTCCTGTCGCACGGCTCTGGCAGAGGCCGAGGTCGAGCATGCCGATAAGACATCACCCACAGTATTTGTAAAGTTCAGGGTCACAGAGGCCGCCGGCAACGAGAAGCTAAAAGATGCCTACTTTGTTATCTGGACGACGACTCCGTGGACGCTTCCTGCCAATATGGCGATAGCCGTACACCCTGATCTTGAGTATAACCTGGTAAAGACCCCGGCGGGCAACCTTATACTTAATAAAGAACTCACAGCCGCGTGCATGGAAAGTTTCGGTTACGGCAAAGGCGACTACGAGATAACCAATAATATATGGAAGGGCAGCGAGCTAAAAGGCATAGTCTGCGACCATCCATTTATAGACAGGACATCTACCGTCTTTAACGCCGAGTTCGTTACGACCGAGGCCGGTACGGGCTGTGTCCATATTGCTCCGGGCCACGGCCAGGACGATTATGAACTAGGGCTTGCTAACGGGCTTGATGTCTATGCCCCCGTAGATAACGGCGGTAAGTTTACAGCCGAGTTCCCCGAGTTTCAGGGCCAGTTTGTCTTTAAGGCCAACGCCGGAATAATAGAACTTCTAAAAGAAAAAGACGCCCTTATCAGTGAAGCAACTCTCTCACATTCATACCCGCATTGCTGGCGATGTAAAAGGCCGGTAATATTCCGCGCAACCGCCCAGTGGTTTATCTCGATGAAAGAGCTTCGAGGTAAAGCCCTCAACGCAATCGGTGATGTTAAGTGGATACCGACGTGGGGCGAGCAACGCATCCGAGCTATGGTAGAGAGCCGCCCGGACTGGTGCTTATCGCGCCAACGTGCATGGGGAGTACCCATACCCGCGCTCTCTTGCAAAGCCTGCTCTACGAGCTTTCTCGATCAAGAGCTCATGGAAAAACTCGCCAAAGACTTTGAAAAAGAAGGCGCGGATATATGGTTTGCAAAAGAACTTTCAGAGCTACTGCCAGACGGCACGAAGTGTCCTGATTGCGACGGCACGGACTTTGAGAAAGAGGACGATATCCTCGATGTCTGGTTTGATTCGGGCGTTAGCTTCGCAGCCGTTCTGGAGGCCAGAGCGAGCCTTTCATCACCGGCTGATCTTTACCTGGAAGGCAGCGACCAACACCGTGGCTGGTTTCAGTCCGCACTCCTGACCTCTGTCGCAACGCGCAAAGCCCCGCCCTACAAAGCCGTCCTAACGCACGGTTTTGTCGTAGACGGCAAGGGCAAAAAAATGAGTAAATCAACCGGCAACGTCGTCGCTCCTCAGAAGATCATAGACAAATACGGCGTAGAGGTCTTGCGCCTTTGGGTCTCTAGCGAGGACTACCGCAATGACCTGCGCATCTCTGACGAGATAATAAAAAGACTCTCCGAGGCCTATAGAAGGATCCGCAATACCTTCAGGTTTATACTCGGCAATATCTCGGACTTTGACCCCGAGACGCAGAGCGTAGACTATAAAGACCTGAGTGAACTTGACAGGCTGACACTTCACAGACTTACAAAGCTGACAGAACGAGTAAGAAAGGCATACGACGACTATGAGTTCCACGCTATTTTTCACTCGGTCCATAACTTCTGTAATCAAGAACTGAGTTCTTTCTACCTTGATATCCTGAAAGACCGGCTCTATACATCTGGTAAGGACTCTCCTCTTAGGCGTTCCGCTCAGACCGTTATCCACCAGGTCCTTGACCACCTCCTGCGGCTGATGGCACCGGTGCTCGTCTTTACAACCGACGAGGCATGGAAGCTCATGCCGGCAACAAAGGTCGAGAGCGTTCATCTCTCTGAGCTGCCAGAGCCAAACGCAGACTGGGTTGACGATGAGCTGGAAGAAAGATTCAAGATGCTCTTGGAGATCAAGGGCGAGGCCTCCAAAGCCCTTGAGGCGGCACGCAGAGACAAGACAATCGGTCACCCCTTGGATGCAAAGGTTATTATAGCGGCTACCGAGTTTACAGATGAAGACAGGCAAACTTTAAAAAATTCCGAGACACTATTTAAAAAAATGCTTATTGTTTCGGCCCTTGAGATTAAGGACTCTGTCGAAGGCGAAGACGTCTTTGTCTCAGAAGATATCAAAGGGCTAAAGGTGCTCGTAACATAGGCCGGCGGCAGCAAATGCGAAAGATGCTGGCATATCAGCCCGAGCGTCGGCGAGGACGAGACGCATCCTGCACTTTGCACTAGATGCGTTGAGGTGCTTCTATGAAAGGGCTGAGTCTTATATGGATAACCGCGGCACTTGTCGTAGTTAGCGACCAGATCACAAAGGCCATGGTCTCGGCCTGGGTTTCTCCGTACGAGATGATAGCCGTCATACCGGGAGTATTTAATCTCGTCAACTGGCTTAACACAGGTGCTGCCTTTGGGATTTTTTCATCGAGCGCGGCAACAGGGCGGGTTCTCCTTATAGCAGTCACTATAGTATCTCTGGTTGTAATTGGTTTTCTTATTAAAACGGCAAGGACTGAAAACGACAAGATAACGACCTTTGCGCTATCTCTTATAGGAGGCGGAGCTGTTGGTAATCTGATCGACAGAGTACGGCTTGGCTCGGTAATAGACTTTCTGGATTTTTATGTAGGCTCTTACCACTGGCCGGCCTTTAATATTGCAGACTCGGCCATTACAATAGGAGTAGTCTTGACGCTTGCGGGGTTTTTCCTAAAAAAACCATCTAAGAAAGGTTAGAAAATAAAACAGATCTTGAGGCGCGCCTTACTAAGAACCTTTTCTTTTTTTAGACTTTACAAACCCCTTGATCAGCCCCTTATCACCCTCTGAAATTTTTCTAAAGATAATCCCGTTGCCTTGAAAAAGCCCGGAGGTCCCGGCAGCACCCGCGCCCCACTGCGCAACTCCAAGGGCCTCTATTAAATTCATAACACCCGGCAGAGAAAACCTCATCTTTAAGATCGAGTCCTGCACTAACTCGATCCTTGAATGCAGAAAAAGTCCTCCTGCCGCTATATTAAGTATGAAACCTGTCTGCATATTGTCCTCGTTGCCCTGTACGAAGTCAACCGGGATAGAGACGGGCAGTCTTTCTTCATTGCGAATATCAACCTTACTCTCAAAAAGTATCTTATTAACCCGGCAGACGACCTGCTCAGGGGTAAAGGCCTTGGTCATAACTTCGGTAATAGAGAAGGGCTCTACTGCTTTTAATACCTCTTTATTATCATAAGCTCCGGTTACGATAAGGACCGGCACCTTGCCTATCAGATCATTAGTACGCATCCACTTGATAACACCAAAGCCGTCTATCTCGGGCATCTGCAGGTCCAGCACCAGAAGATCTGTCTCACTGGCCCTTGCCTTAAGCTCTTCTATCACCTCTGCGCCGTTTACTACAGAGCGCACCCTATGACCAACCTCGGTCAGGATCGCACTTAATTTATTCCGAAAAAAAGCAGCGTCATCGGCGAGTAAAATATTTTTATGATCTTTTGTTATCATTAAACTACATGCACAGACCGGCACAAAAAAACGGTCTATACATAACCTCCAAGCTTCAAAGTCATTGATTTAAGCAAAAGCCGCTACGGCTAGATAACTCTCTGATTAACTATTCAGCAGCCTCTTTTTTCGGATCATCCCAAGATGCATATTTACATTTAGGATAGTTCGAACAACCAAAGAAAGTACGACCCCTCTTTGTACGGCGTTCGATTAATCCTCCTTTGCACCCTTCCTCCGGACACTTAATCCCTATAGAAAAGGGCCTAGTACCCTTACAATCCGGATAAGTAGAACAGGCAAGAAAACGACCGAAACGGCCGCTCTTGACAAGCATCGCGGACTCACACTTCGGACACTTTTCATCGGTCGTCAACTCTTCACGCTCAGAGATCTGAATCTTCCCTTCATCATCGGTTATAAAGTCAGCCGTGCTCTTACACTCGGGATACCCGGTGCAGGCAAGGAACTTACCACGCCTGCCCCATTTAACAACCATCTGCAGATTGCATTTTTCACACTTGATATCGGTCGGAGTCTCAGAGCCCTTGACGGTCTTCATCTCTTTCTTTGCCCTGGCGAGCCGCTCTTTAAATGGCCCGTAAAACTTCTTCATTACCTCGACCCAGTCGGCCTTGCCCTCTTCTATCCTATCGAGCTCTTCTTCCAGATTTGCCGTAAACTCGGCATCCAGAATATTAGGAAAGCTTATGACAAGAAGATCATTGATCAGAAACCCAAGGTCAGTCGGGGCGAGCCGCCGCTGATCCTTGACAACATATTCTCTGTCCTGAATAGTAGAGATAATCGCTGCGTATGTCGACGGGCGGCCAATCCCTTTCTCTTCCATATCTTTGACAAGGGTCGCCTCGGTAAAGCGCGGAGGTGGCTGAGTGAAGTGCTGGTTCGGTGTAATGCCCTTTACCTCTAGATCCTTACCCTCATCAAGACGCGGCAGTACACCTTCTTTTTCTTTATCACTATCTTCATCCTTACCCTCTTCATAGACCGCGATAAAGCCCGGGAACTTCACGACCGCACCGCTTGCGGTAAAGAGATATCTACCGGCCTTTATCTGTACGCCTGTCTGATCATAGACGGCAGGGGTCATCTGTGAAGCGATAAACCTCTTCCAGACCAGGTCATAGAGTCGCCATTGTTCTTTTGTAAGATGAGGCTTGACGATCTCTGGTGAATAGATCATCGTCGTTGGCCTGATGGCCTCATGCGCATCCTGCGAGCTTTTCTTTCCTTTATATGCATTAGGCTTGGCTGGTACGTATTCCTTACCATAGTTTTCTTCAATATATGCACGCACAGCGTCACGTGCCTCATCCGAAATCCTAGGCGAGTCCGTCCTCATATAAGTAATGAGACCGACCGGGCCCTCTGCGCCAAGCTCCACACCCTCGTATAGCTGTTGGGCGAACATCATTGTCTTTTTAGCAGAGAATGATAATTTTCTCGATGCCTCTTGCTGCAGAGTACTCGTTATAAAAGGCGGCAAAGGATTACGTCTGCGTTCTTTACGCTTTACCTCTGCGACCGTAAAGGTCTCTCCCTTGAGTTCACCCAGGATCTTGGTGGCTTCCTGCTCGTTTGTGATCTCTATTTTTTTCTTATCACACTTTGCAAGCTTTGCTTCAAACTCAGGAAAGCCAGCAACTATACTCCAATATTCCTTCTTTACAAAGGCCTGTATCTCACGCTCACGCTCGCAGATTACACGTACCGCTACCGATTGCACACGACCGGCACTGAGCCCTCGCCTTACCTTATCCCATAGAATAGGACTTACCTGATAGCCAACAAGGCGGTCTAGGATACGTCTGGTCTGTTGCGCCTCAACCTTATGGATATCTAGAGTCGTCGGATTGGCTATGGCTTTTTTTATCCCTTTGCTGGTTATCTCTGTAAAGAGCACACGGTGGATCTTCTTTTCACCTTTTTTTATACCGCCACGCCCGCTTATCACCTCGCTTATATGCCAGGCAATAGCCTCACCCTCTCTATCAGGGTCAGGGGCCAGATATATTTCATCAACAGCCTTGCTCGCAGCCTTAAGCTCTTTTATGATCTTTCCCTTACCCTTGATGGTATCGTACTGAGGCTTAAAGTTGTCATCAACATCGACTCCCAGCTTGCTCTTAGGCAGGTCTCTTATATGACCAACCGAGGCCATAACCTTAAAACCACGACCTAAATATTTATTTATAGTCCTTGCCTTGGCAGGGGACTCGACTATAACCAAAGATTTCTTCATAAACCCGTTTACCTCGTTAACTTTATTATATATGGTTACCCGCTACTACGAAGAACCAACCTGTATTTTCTTTATAAAAAGCTTACCTGGCTTCTGCGCCACAACACCTTTAAGTTCCATATCCAGCAACAGGCCGGATAATCTTTGTACGGCAATCCCGCTTTTTTCAACGATACTATCTATATGCAGAGGACCATCATCTAAAAACCCTATGATCAAGTCTTCTTCTGTACAAGCACTGGTTGGCCTCGCAACTGGTTGCACCGCCGCCTTCTGTGAACTTTGTTGGTCCTCCAACACCTGCTCAGAGAAGAGCCGGGGCTGTTCTGAATTATTGTTCAGATTTTGCCTTTTTTTTATCTGCCTCTGACTTACCCCGGCACCTACCTGATTCGAGCTCAAAACCTTAATTATATCCTCGGCACTCTCCACCAGGACCGCTCCGTCTTTTATAAGTTTATTTGTTCCGCTCCCTTTCTTGCTTCCTGCGTGACCGGGTAGCGCAAAGACCTCACGCCCCTCATCCAGTGCCATACGCGCCGTCATCATCGCGCCACTTCTAAGCGGGGCCTCGACCACAACAACCGCTAGGCTCAACCCGCTTATTATACGATTGCGAAGAGGGAAATTCATCGGCAGCGGAGCCGTGCCCATTGGAAACTCACTTAAGACAAGACCGCTTTCTTTTATTTCCTCATATAGTCTTTTATTCTCCGCCGGATAGAACATATCCACACCAGTGCCAAGCACTGCCATGGTTAAGCCACCAACGCTCAGCGCACCTCGGTGCGCCGCCGTATCACATCCCCTTGCCATACCGCTGGCAACTATAATACCACTTGCGGCCAACCCTCTACCAATGGCCTCGGCCATCTCCATACCGTAATGCGAAGCGCGTCTAGTACCAACCACGGCAACAGCTGGCAGCCTTTCATCAAAGATAGATACCCCGGCGGGGCTCTCCAGCCTACCCGCTACGTAGAGTACCAAAGGTGGCACAAAAATACTAGCCAGACGCGTTGGATATTCCTTATCGCATATTGTTATAAGGCTTACGCCGCTTTCTTCCAGAAGTGCTGCTTCCCGCTCTACCTCTGCATGCTGAGAAAAACCACGTAACTCAGGTGCTATTCGACCAAGAACCGCACTCTTCTGATGACGAGCTCTAGCAAGCCCTAGCAACCCGGTAGCACTGCCGGCCTCAGCTAGTCTCTCTTTCAGCTCAACAATAAGCTCAGGGGTCATCCCCTTGGTCCTCATAACTACCCTGTTGAGAGTTAGCCACGCCGAAAGCTCTTCCAGTTTCATCGCTGCTTCAGACCATATCCTTAAGGTTTTTTTAATATCTTCTTTTCTCTATCAAATAATAAAGGGATGGCTCGGTGCCATCCCTTATCTGATAAACTTACCCGCCTGCCTAATGCGCAGGCAGTGCACTCAAGACCTCGTCTCCAATCTTAATTGCCCTCAGACTCTCGCGAACCAGACACGCTGCCGAGTTTTCCTGCAGGCTTATAACAATCGCCTCGCCAAGCACTATAGAGGGAAGCTGTATCTCGGTCCTTTTTCTAAGCGGGTCCTTTACCGTACCCCGAGCCCTATAGATCCCTAACTTATTGCCGACCATAAGCCCGTCTTTGTTTCCTTTATCTATATAAATAACATCATTTTCTGCTACCTGATGCACACCCTCTATCGTTGCGATAATAACGGCTTCCAGATCTGCCGTTGTCTCGGTGATTGTGACCTTTTTTAGCGGATCAATATAAGGAGTAAGCTTTGCACCCTTAAATATTTCTTTATAAGCAAGATCAACCCTGCCCTCTACAAGTGAACCCATGACCGAGGTAACCTTGAGAGTTCCGTGATTATCTACGACATAGCCAACTTTCTTGCGAGTTACAGGGTGCTTGACTTTATCTTCAACAGTAAAGATCACAAAGCGGTCTCCTATCTTAATATTCTCCCCGTCTTCAAAAGAAAGAATAACATCATCGCCACGGTAGATCATTACCTTCTTGTCCGTAGGACGAACAATAACGCCACTTGCCTTTAGCGCACCCTTTGAGATAAAGCCGGTATGTACGACCTTATCTGAGTTGATATTTTCAGGCCTAACCTCAGGGGCAGGCTCTGACGGTGCAGCCTCTTCCTGTTTTTCAAGCTTTACGACTGGTAGCTCCGGCACTGCGTCTTCTTGTGGGGCAAGCTTTTCATACGGCAGGCCGCGAAGTACAATCTCAATACCGTCGGAGGTGATCTTTATCACATCGCCAGGGAAGATAAGGTGAGGATTTTTTATCTGAGCATTTTTCTTCCACAACTGCGGCCATTTAAAGGGGTCTTCAAAAAACTCTTCTGTTATATCCCAAAGAGTATCTCCCTTTACAACGGTATGGTACATGGCCTCCTGATCCAACTTTTCTTCACCAAGCGTCAGGTCCTGCGCAAAAAGGCCGGTCGGTGGCAATAAGATCGCCATCGCCACCACTAAACCGGCAATCCTCTTTTTTATCTTTATCATTCGCTCTACCTTTTGCTGAAAGCAGACCTCTTGCGGCTATCTGCTTGATTAATTACTTCTTCTTTCTAAACCTCTCATTGGCCTTGGCTGCCGCATCAGAGTCAGGGTACTTCTCCATCAAGGTATTAAGTGCCTTTATAGTGTTTTGCCTGTCTCTTAAACTAATATAAGAATACGCCGTCTTTAGCAACGAATCCGCTGCCTTATTGCCATCCGGATACTTATTTATAACGATCTCGAAGTACTCCAGCGCCGCGTCAAAGTTACGCTCTACATAATAGGTCTCACCTGTCCAGTACGCGGCATTATCTGCCAACGAATGATCAGGATAATTATCATACAGTTTTTGATAATTTACCCTAGCCTCTGCGTAATCCTTATTGGTTAGATCCTTCATTGCTACTTCATAGAGCTCTTCTGCCGTAGCCACCGGCTCTACCTGATCTGACCCTAGCTCAACTGGGCTCTCGACCTCTGCTTCATCACTACCGGATAAGAAGGTATGGCTCTCTGCGACCTGCTCGTCAAAGACGCTCTCTACATCTAACTCATCGTCTTTTAACTCGGCAACCTTAAGCCCTTCGCCGTCTTCTTCGTCAAATTCTCCGGCACTGCCCTCTGGCTCGCCCTCTAGCGTATTGATCCTATCATTAGAGGTATCCAGCTTTTCTTGCAGGAGAAAAAGTCTGTTATTCATCTCTTCACTCTTCATATAGAGCCCTGAGACTGCCTTTTTAAGCTCTATTATCTCCAGATTTTCCTCTTCTTCTATCGGCTGGACCTTCTTCTCTAAGGTCACACACCCTCCTGCCGCAAATAAAAGCAGTGCCGCCAGTATAATAGTTTTAGTTCTCAGACAATTTGCCACCCCTTTCATCTTCAATACTCCTTCCGCTATAGCGGGTAAGGTTTTACCTCAGAATGCGCCTGGCCCTATCCGGCTTATACCTGAGCTGCCAGAAACAACCCCATTATGACCTGAAAAAATCTACTAAATCTACCTACAACTCAAAAGTTAATCTACTTATCTTTCTTTGTTAAGTATAAATCAAAGATGACAGGGCTTCCACTAAAAACTTACGTATCCAGGAGCTGCTCCATCACGCCGAGCAGCTCGGCCTTACCCTTTCCCGAAAGCGAGGAAAAAACAACGACCTCTCCCAGACAAAGCTTCTTCTTTATGGCCGCTCTGCGGCTTGTCATCTTATTATTGGATAATTTATCGCTCTTGGTAAAAACAGTCACGACCGGCAGCTCCAGCTCTCCGGCCCAGCGATAAATATTGCTCTCCGTCTCTGTCGGGTCACGCCGGGCGTCCAGCAAGACCGCCATCGCCGCGAGTCCCTGACTACTCTGAAAATAATTCTCAATAAATTCTCGCCAGGACCTTCTCTCAGACTTTGGTACTTTTGCGTAACCATAGCCCGGCAAATCGACCAGATAAAAGCTTCTTACTCGACCATCCGAGACAATACAATCCAATTTATAAAAATTAATGGTTCTGGTCTTTCCCGGCGTAGAGCTCGTCTTTGCAAGCTTTCTTCTGGATACCAACGTATTGATAAGAGACGATTTGCCAACATTACTTCTGCCAACAAGGGCTATCTCCGGGAAACCTTCTGTAGGATAATGCTCTGGATTTACCGCGCTCTTTACAAATTCTACGGAGCATATCTTCATTGCTATCCTTCCGCCCGGGCCGTGCCTGTGGTCGCGCCACCGACATGCGCCGCGACTATGGCAGGACTTCTAAGGTCAATATTTACCTGACCGCCTTCTTTCATGTTTTTAACCGTCAAGGTCCCGGCCTCTATCTCGTTATCGCCTATAATAAGGGCAAAGTCCGCTGAGACTCTATCGGCACGCTTCATACAACCCTTAAGCGCACCACCACGGTAATCGACTACAACACTCAGCCCCAGATCCCGCAGAGCTCGCACAAGCGTTGCGCCCACTGCAGCGGCCTTCTCGCCCATTGGTATCAGATAAAGCAGCGGCTGGCTTTTAGCCAGCGTCTTATCTACCAGCATAGCAAGCCTTTCCATACCTATAGCAAAGCCAAAACAAGGGGTCGCCGGGCCGCCAAGCTCTTCTACCAAGCCGTCATAACGCCCACCCGCAGCCACTGCGTTCTGCGCACCAAGAGCACCACCGGCCCTTGCCGTTACCTCAAAAGTAGTCCTTGTATAATAATCAAGGCCTCTAACCATACGGGAATTAACCTGAAAAGGCACGCCCCGTTGCTCCAGAGCATCCTTTAGGCCTTTAAAATGCTCACTACAACTCTGGCAGAGCGAGTCCACGACAGAAGGTGCAGTATCTGTAGCCTCCCGACATCCCTCTGCCTTGCAGTCAAGGGCCCTTAAGGGGTTGGTCTCTATCCTTCTGGCGCAGTTTTCACATAGGCAATCGGCCTTTCCCCGTAAAAAACCCAGTAAAGTCTCTTTGTAAGCAGGCCTGCATTCAGCACAACCCAGAGAATTCACCTCTACCACCACACCCTCGACGCCCAGAGCGTTCATCAAGACCCAGAGCATCTCTATCGTCTCTGCGTCAAGCACGGGTGAGTCCTCTCCCAGAACCTCTGCCCCTATCTGATAGAACTGGCGATACCTGCCCTTCTGAGGCCTCTCGTAGCGAAACATCGGGCCGGTATAAAAGAGCCTTGCCACAGGCTCGGTATAGAGCTTACCTTCTATATAGGCACGCACGAGCGAGGCCGTACCCTCTGGCCTAAGCGTCAGGGAATCTCCGTGCAGGTCTGTAAAGGTGTACATCTGCTTCTCGATTATATCGGTCGTATCTCCGATGCTACGCAGGAAAAGATCTGTCTTCTCCAGCACAGGCAGCCTTACCTCAGAGAAACCGTAAGTTTCAAAGACTCGTCGCGCATTGCCCTCGATATGAGACCATAGCCCGCTAGTGGCGGGCAGAATGTCATTAAAACCCCTTATACTCGTTACCTTTACTGCCATAAAATATAGATTCCTTTTACTAGGACTGAGTGAATACTATCGCAGGTGACTTTAAAAATAAAAACTTCCTTAACATATATATTTAACATATAACGCATGAAACCGCAAACCCCTAAATATAAAGGTCAAATATGGCTTAACAGGGCCTCTACGCAACAGCTACGTAGTAGAGTGACCGTATTGAATATTTAGGCACAACAGATGGTTTATTTAAGGGAAAGAAACTCTAAGACCTTATTTTCTAAGACTTTTTCTGAGACCTCAAGGGGCCTGCCACCCAGAGCCTTCTTTGTAGGCTCTGTGGGCTTGGAAGTCTCAGAGACTTTCTCAACAGACCGCGCAGAGATTGTTTTTTTATCGGCTGCTCCGGCCTGTTTATCTTTACTAAAGTCCCCGTGCTTTAGGGTGCGGATCATATCTTTATGAAGGCCCTGCATAAGCGCATTTACCTCTTTTTCTATATCTGCCAAACCTAACTTATCTTCGTAACTGGCCTTACTTGAGGAGATAACAAGCCCCCCCTTAAAGAGAACAGTAGAGATTACCGCTCGCTTTACGCCACTATCCTCGGTCTGGATATGAAAACGCTCGCCTTTAAAGATAATATTCTGATTAATCCCTATCTGCACTACCAAACTCCTTGCCAACCGAAAGACAACACCGATCAGCTTGCTAAATATTATATAATTTTTACCACAAGAACTAGGCTTTGGCAACCGGATGCAGACCCGCTATTACCTACCCCTCCCGCCAAGTCTTGACAATCAAAGTGCTACTGTTGTATCTTTAGATAAAGACCCCTTCCAGAGCATAACCAGAAAATCTACAAGGCCACCTTAAGCAAGAGGTCATTATGACTGAAGATTCCAAGACTAAAACAAATAAAACAATCGACGTCCTCTCCGTAGAGGACCTTTGCTTCCCGCCCTCAGTAGAACTTACGCGCTCTGCCAATATCGCCGGGATAGAAAAGTACAATAAACTATATAAAGAATCCATAGAAGACCCGGAAGGCTTCTGGCGCAAGGCCTCTGATATCCTTACCTGGCGCAAACCCTGGTTAAAGGTCTGGGAGTGGGACTTCAATAAACCCGATATCAAGTTCTACCTCGGTGGTAAACTCAATGCCTCTGAGAATTGTCTGGACCGACATCTCACGACCCCGACCGCCGACAAGGTCGCAATCCTCTGGGAGGGCGACGACGGCACAGTAAAAAAATTCACCTATAAAGAATTGCACCGAGAGGTCTCACGCTTTGCAAATGTCTTAAAGAAGAAAGGCATTAAAAAAGGCGACCGCGTGACGATCTACCTGCCGATGATCCCGGAGCTTGCTATCTCAATGCTTGCCTGCGCCCGGATCGGTGCGGTCCACAGTATAGTCTTTGGCGGCTTCAGCGCGGCATCCCTTAAAGAACGTATCCATGATAGCGAGTCAACGCTTGTTGTAACATCCGACTTTGGCGTAAGGGGCAGTAAAAAAATACCTATCAAAGCTACGGTAGATGAGGCCCTTACCGATTGCCCGGATATAAAAAACGTAATCGTCGTAAGCCGGCTCGGCAAAGACATCCCAATGGTAGAGGGCAGGGACTGCTGGCTCGATACAGAACTGGCAGGTATCGCAGATACCTGCGAAGCAGAAGAGATGGACTCGAAAGACCCGCTCTTTATACTCTATACCAGCGGCTCTACCGGCAAACCAAAGGGCGTCTTGCATACAACAGCGGGATACCTCGTCTACTCGGCCCTGACATTTAAATGGGTCTTTGATTATAAAGACGAGGACATATATTTCTGCACCGCTGATATCGGCTGGATAACAGGCCACAGCTATATAGTCTACGGCCCGCTTGCCTGCGGAGCTACGAGCCTGCTCTTTGAAGGCATCCCTACCTACCCGAATCCCGGCAGGCTCTGGGATATAATCGAGAAACACAAGGTCACGACCCTCTATACCGCACCGACCGCCATACGCGCCCTTATGCGCCATGGCGATGAATGGGTAACCGACCACGACTTATCGTCACTTAGAATCCTCGGCTCGGTCGGTGAACCGATAAACCCGGAGGCCTGGCTCTGGTATCATCGTCTGGTCGGTGGCGGCAGGTTACCCATAGTAGACACCTGGTGGCAGACAGAGACCGGCGGCATACTTATCTCACCGATCCCCGGAGTAACAACGTTAAAGCCCGGCTCCGCGACAAAACCCTTATTCGGAATAACACCGAAGATACTAACCGAAGACGGCCTGGAGGCCGGCGTAAACGAAGGCGGTTATCTCGTAATAGAAAAGCCCTGGCCCGGAATGCTACGAGGCACATACGGCGACCCGGAAAACAAACGCATGAAGGAGGTCTATTTCACGCGCTTTCCCGGTTATTACATGGCAGGCGATAGCGCACGCAAAGACGCAGACGGCGACTACTGGATAATGGGGCGTATCGATGATGTATTAAATGTATCAGGGCACCGACTTGGCACAGCCGAGATAGAAAGTGCGCTTGTCTCGCACAAGGCCGTCTCCGAGGCCGCCGTCGTCGGCTTCCAGCACGAGATAAAAGGAGAGGGGATCTACGCCTTTGTGATCTACAAAGACGGGATAGAACCAAATGCTGCACTCGCGCAAGAACTAAAAGACCACCTATGCAAAGAGATAAGCCCGATAGCACGGCCCGATAAGATCCAGTTCACCCCGGGGCTACCCAAAACAAGAAGCGGAAAGATCATGCGCCGGATCCTACGCAAGATCGCCCTTGGTCAGACCGACCAACTCGGTGATATATCAACACTTGCAAATCCCGAGATCGTAGCAGAGCTGGTCGCAGCCTCAAAAAAATAACAAATCACTCTGGCCAAACCTTACCTTATGGCGAGCCTTTAGAATAAAAAAAGGCCCTAACCTACTGGTTAGGGCCTTTTATAGTATGTAGTTTTAAACAATCAGGGGCTAGTCCCTTGCACGGAACCTGCTGGCCTTCTTCATGGCCTTTGCGCGACGCTTCTGCGCTTCCTGACGCTTTCTCTTCTTTTTAACACTTGGCTTTTCGTAGAACCTTCTCTTTTTTATTTCTTTAAAGGTTCCGTCCTGCGCCAACTTTCTCTTGAGTATCTTAAGAGCTCTTTCAAGCTGATCATCTAAAACTCTAACTTCTGACAAACAAACACACCCCCTCTTGCCTTAAAAATAAAATCCCTCTGCCACAAAGACTGGTAGAGGAATGTAATAATTATACAGGGTTTTTAAATAATGTCAAATTATTCCGCAAGCACCCGGAATTAAGCAAGCCCCTCTACATTGACTCGGGTGCCGATACACCAAGGAGCGCAAGCCCTCGTCTGATGACCTGAGCAACAGCCCTACAAAGCAGAAGCCGCGCAATCGTCTGAGCCTTATCGTCGGTGACAACACGCTGGCGATTATAATAAGGGTGATAAAGCCCTGCAAGTTCTTGAATATAAAAAGTAACCTTATGCGGCTCCATCAGTTGGGCACTCTTCTCAATAACGTCCTCAAAGGCCGCCAGATGCTTAATAAGGGCCATCTCTTCGCCGAGCTCAAGGCCCACTAAGGTTGCGACGTCTATAGTATCCGGCAACTCGATTCCTTTTTCTTTTGCAAGCCTTGCTATGCTATGGATACGAGCATGTGCGTACTGCACGTAAAAGACAGGATTGTCAGAGGCCTGTTTCTTGGCAAGCTCCAGATCAAAGTCCAGCTGCGCATCCGGCTTTCTCATCAAAAAGAAAAAACGACAGGCATCGGTACCGACCTCGTCCATGACCTGCCTAAGCGTCACGAACTCGCCTGAACGCTTACCCATCGCCACCGGCTCGCCGTCGCGCAGCAGAGCAACCAGCTGAATAAAGACTACCCGCAGCATTTCATCGTCATGACCAAAGGCCCTGAAGAGCGCGCGAATCCTCGGCTCGTAACCATGATGGTCAGCGCCCCAGACATTTATAATTTTAGTAAACCCTCTCCTGATTTTACCCCTATGGTAAGCAATATCAGATGCAAAATATGTCCGCTCGCCATCGGCCTTTATTAAGACCCTGTCCTTATCATCACCAAAATCGGTCGTACGCATCCACTTTGCGCCGTCTTTGTCAAAGGCAAGGCCCTTCTCTGTTAGCTCCGCAATCGTCGCGCCTACCTGGTCCTTATCACCATCGCAGAGGCTTCTCTCACTAAACCACTGGTCAAAGACTATCCCGAAATCAACGAGATCCTTTTCAATACGACCGAGCATCGCCTTGATAGCAAAGTTTTTATAGTCCTCTGTCGTTGCCTCGTCCGTACCGCAGACGGCGATATATTCCTTTGCTATATCGATTATATAATCACCTTTATAATGATTATCACCGAACTCAACCTCTTCGCCGGCAAGCTCCTTTATACGAAGCCCTATGGATTCGCCAAGGTTCTGGACCTGGCGGCCAGCATCATTTATATAATATTCCTTTGTAACATCAAAGCCCGCAGCCTTTAAAATATTGGCCAGAGCATCACCAACGGCAGCACCTCTGCCGTGCCCGATATGCAGCGGGCCGGTAGGGTTGGCACTTACGAACTCTACTTGAACAGGTTTATTTCCACCAGCGGTAATATTACCATAGCCCTCGCCCTTCTTTAAGATCTCGGCAAGGGTAGACAGCCAATAACTTCTCTTCAAGAAAATATTAATAAAGCCAGGTCCCGCGACCTCGCATCTTTCAACAAGGTCAGAGGCTGTTATACCTTTAATAAGATCCTCTGCGATCATGCGCGGAGCACGCCCTTCGCTCTTTGTCAGCAACATCGCGAGGTTCGTTGAAAAATCCCCGAACTTATCACGCTTTGGCCTTTCAAGTATTACAGAGAGATCGACTGTGGACTTTAAAAGACCTTCGGCGATGGCATCATTAAGCGCACCTGTTATTATATCCTTTAATATAGCTCTCACTCTTTTATAAGTCCCCCATATGTATCGGGTCTTCTAGTCTTTAGAAACTCCCAGATATTTCTTACAGATTCGATCTCGCTCAAATCTATCTCAGCCAGAACAATCCCCTCGGAAGAGCCCGCAGGCTTTGCAAGGAACTCGCCGTCGGGACGCGTACAGAAACTACCGCCATAAAAATCCTGCTTTTCTTCTACGCCAACACGGTTGACCCTGAAGATAAATACCCCGTTAGAGTGGGCCGAGGCCGATACGGCACGCTCCCACTTCAGGCATGAATGCTCAAAGGCCGAGGCCGTTGGCGCAAAAACGATAGACGCCCCGTGCAGAGCCATTATCCTCGTACACTCAGGGAAGAATACATCCCAGCAGAGCATTACACCGATCTTTCCAAACGGCGTATCAAAGACCGGAAACCCCAGGTCGCCGGGCGCGAAATAACTACGCTCCTCCCAGAGCGGCAGCTGCGGAATATGCACCTTCCGGTACTTACCTATCACCTCGCCCTCAGTGCCGATCACAAAAGCCGTACTAAAAAACTCATCATCGCTACCGTCATCTCCTGCCACTGCCCGCTCAAAAATCGGAGCGATAATCACAATCCCGTGCTCTTTCGCAATCCGCTGCATCGTAGTTATCGTCTGACCATCTTCGGTCTCGGCCAGATCGAAATTCTTATCATCTTTATCCTTTGGAATATCCGCCGGAAACCAAGGGAGATTAAATAACTGAGGCAAGCAGACTATCTTCACTCCGTTATCAACCGCCATGCCGATAAGATCTTCGGTACGCCTGAGCGTATCATCTAAATCCGGTAACGGAGCTATCTGGATGCCCGCTGTCTTGATTTTTGTCATTGATTCGCCTTTTGTACAGGAATTTTAAACGGATACTGCTCTAAGAATATCCAGGTTTTATTAAAAACATAACCTGCAAAATCGTAGTAAAAAACCCTTCATATATAGTGCCGACCTTCAGGGCAAGACCTTATTACCTGCCTTGACCAGCTTTGTCCAACTACTTTTCGATCTTGTATAAGATTTCGTTGCTGCCAATCATACCCAACTCGCGCCGAGCGACCTTGGCATTATAACGCTTATCAATCTTTATAAGCTCTATCTCACGGCTAAGCCTACGGTTATCCTGCTGCAACCTAGCAGTACGTGCGGAAATCTCATTCCTCTCTTTTTTAAGCCTTAAGACATCCAAAAAACCAGCATCACCCAGAACGGCAAAGCCACTTATAACTACAATAACGGCCAAAAGTGCCGTTAAAAAAACCTTTTTGCCTTTTTTATGTCCCATAAACTAAACCCGCCCCTATTGCTCATCACCGTTAATATTACCCAACTTTAATAGGGAAAGTCAATCAAAGCCACGCCCTTATACGAAAACACCTCTTACCAGTAACGCTCAAGATGCAGCTGGCCCGGGATATTCTTGGTCTGCTCGGTATAACCCTCTTCTGTTAAGTGGCGTACCATAAACTCTATCATCAACGGATTACCGCAGAGCAATACATGCGTATTCTCCGAGGTTGGCTTAAAGCCCCACTTCTCCTCCAAAATACCCTCAGTCCACAGCTCTTGCACAAAACCACTGTGCCCCTTCCATGCAGACGGCTCTTCCTCGGGCATACTAATCATCGGCAAATATGTAAAGTTCTTACTCATCCTCTGCATTGCGATAAGCTCGGCCTCGTAACCCAGGTCCCACGAGTGGTTCGCTCCGTGCAAGACAGCATACCGTCTATCTAACGAATGATCCAGATCACTCCTAATCATACTCATATACGGGGCAAGCCCCGTACCCGTAGCCAAAAAGACAATATTGGATTCCTTCGGAATATCATCTATCGTAAACATACCTGTAAACTTCTTACCCATCCAGAGCTTATCACCGACATCAAGGGCAAACAACCTCGGCGTAAGCGCACCTGAGCCAAGCAGCGTTATATAAAACTCGACATACTCCTTCTCCGAAGAGGCAGAAGAAGCTGAGTAAGCCCTCTTTATCAACTTATCAGGATCAAGCTCAACGGCCTCTTCATCCGAATACTTACATCTGCGAGCAGAGCCCGGTAGAGCAAGGACATTAAACTGGCCGGGCTTAAACTCCGGCATATCCCAGCCATCCGGCGCGACACGCAGAATAATAAGTGACGGCGAGACCTCTATCTTCTGACGTACTATGGCATTTAATTCTTGAGCACCCATAACTCTTAACTCTCCTTGTTAAAAGATTTTTTCTTTGATCAATCTCAGCACTCACTGCGTGAGAGCAAAGCGACTTCGTCGCAAAGACTAAACATTACACCCACCTGCGGTGGGACACCGATTGCACCGGAAGCACAGCAACTTCGCCGCAAATGCTAAACCCTATTGATAAATCTGCCATGCGGCGAGCACCCACCAGCGGTGGGGCAAAATTCAGTAGATAGTTTCGTACTACGCGTGGCAAGAAACTAATTTACTAAATATGCTGTACGCAGTACCCACCTGCGCTCACTGCGTGAGAGCAAAGCGACTACGTCGCGGTGACCAATTAATTTTCTGCTTCTCGTCATAGACAGTTCGTAAACTATAATACCACACTACCCACAACACTAATCCCTTTAATATATTTTACTCCACCGCAGTGAATGTCACACAACGAACACCGGTTGCACCGGAGGCATAGCGACTTCGTCGCAAAAGATAAACACTGTATTGGCCCTTACCACGAATAATACCAAATCTTATAAGGGCACAGTTCGTTGGATAGTTCTCTACTACGCGTAGCACTCAGTCTCATTAATAAATATGCTGTGCGCAGCACTTATAGCCTGCTTCCGCAGAACTTACAGTAAAGTGCATCGGTATCATGGCCATAACTGGCGCAGTCCAGGCACGCCTTGGTCGTTATCTTCTTTTTGGTAAAGGCCCCTGCCTTACCAAGCTCTGCCGTTACTATCCCTGTCGGTACGGCAATAATGCTATAGCCCATTATCATTATCACCGAAGCAAGTGCCATGCCATAGGGCGTCTTCGGAGAGATATCACCGTAACCGACCGTCGTAAGCGTTACTATCGCCCAGTAGACAGATCTAGGAATAGATGTAAAACCATTCTCCGAGCCTTCAATCAGGTACATAAAAGAACCGAGGATAACGACAAGGGTGGCGACCAGAATGAGAAAGACCGTTATCTTCTGCCGACTCGCCCGCAGAGCACTGGAGAGCTGCTGCGCCTCTCCGACGTACTGTACGATCTTAAGGACACGGAAGACCCTCATTACTCTAAGGACTCGTATGACAAGTAGGTACTGAGTGCCCGGAAGAAGAACGCTTATAAAGGTCGGTATTATAGCCATTAGATCGATAACACCGAAAAAACTCTTAGCATACTTTGTCGGATGCCCGACGCAGACCAGACGCATCACATATTCGATAGTAAATAGTATAGTAAAAAACCACTCGACCTTGTATAAAAAATCACCGTGGACGGCGTGAATACTCGCAACACTATCAAGCATCACTACAAAGACGCTTGTGATAATCGAGGCCATCAAGACTATATCAAAGGCCTTGCCAGCAGTGGTATCGGCCTCAAAGATTATCTCATGTAATTTAAAACGCAGCCCCGCATGCCTCATAACGGCCCTCTAACCCCTCTCGGCCTCGTCATCAGAGCCCATAAGGACCGCTATCCAGCGCGTCTCCTCATTACTATCCAGAGCGATCTTAGCTGTCATCGTAAGAGGTACTGACAATAACATACCGATAGGGCCAAAGACCCATCCCCAAAAAACCAAAGAAAGGAAGACCACAAGGGTTGAGATCCCAAGCCCTCGCCCCATAATGCGTGGCTCTAGTATTGAGCCAACAACAATATTAACGACCAGATAACCAAGAGCCACCAACCCGACCCGCCATAGATCAAACTGAATGGTAGCCAGCAAGACCGGCGGCACCGCTGCGATAATAGAGCCTATATTAGGAATATAATTTAAGAGAAAAGCCAGTAGCCCCCAAAGCACAGGATAATCCACACCAAGGATATAGAGCCAGATCCCAACGGTGAGCCCGGTAAAAAGACTAATTACGGTCTTTATCGCCATGTACCTCTGCAGGTTTTCCATGAACTTATCAAAATAAAAGAGAGTACGCTCTGAATCGTCTGCGATTGCCTTTATTTTTTTAGGGAAACCAGAGGCCTCAAGCAGGATAAAGATAACGGTAAGAATAATAAAAAAGCTTTTGGTAAGGATGCTCTTTACACCCGTCAGTATTCCTCCTGCCATCTGCATGACCGCACCGAGATCCAGGGCCTCATGCGCCTCTGGCGAGGTAAGCTCAATGCCTGTAAACTCAAACCATTTAATGAAGAGCTGCGTCTTTGCATGCAGACGCTCCTGATAAAACGGCAGGCTCGATGAAAAATCAGTAAGAGAATTCCCAATCGTCAGGACTATAATAAAACCAATACCAAGTATGCCTGCAACAACAATCAAAACAGCAAACGGGGTAGGGACTCCTTTACGCTTTAACCAATAGAGCGGCGGCGCACACAGGACCGCAACAAAGACCGAGAGAAAAAACGGAATAAGTATAGAGGTAGCCGCACGCATTCCCGCGACCGTGATGATAAAGGCCGCCGCCAGATATAAAATACCCAGCCCGCCCCTAGCCTGTTTTAATTTTTCTTGCATCTTTTTACGTCTATACCTCTAACCCGATAATAAATATAAAAACTCTCCTTACCTATTTAAGCAGAGAAGAGAGAAAAACACCATATATAATTTATAATTTTAACCGCCATTAATGGCCCTGTCGTCACAAGTGATAGCTCTTTTGAATCACCTCTGATAACCCAACAGCCGCCTGTGATGCCCTGGCTTTCTATTAATATTCTATCGGCTGGGAAAGAGGAAAGCTGAAAGAGAAAAAAAGATAAATATAAAAAGGAATAGAAGCATTGTAGTGCTCCTATCCCTTTTAAATTTTATGCCTCTTTTGATATTTTTTAGCACAATGGAAGGTTGCGGTTTAAATTTACTTACCTGGCGCCTCATAACGAGTCATAGTAGTTCTATCGATTAACGATATTCCTTATTAACCAATTATACAGTCACTAAACTCCGGCGCGAGATACCGTAAACCAACAGATTCAAGGTTTTAATCTTGTGTTTAGCTCGTGGCTTTAGTATCATTTACCTTCGCACCAAAAAAACAGCCCCTGCCGAAAAAACGACAGAGGCCAAAGGTTTACCCTCATTAAAGGGATATATCCTGCGAAGTTTTTCAAACTCCATTATTATGGAAAGCAAGGCAGGCATTTGTTTAGTATAGTGCCGTCATATTAACCACCAATGACATCTTTGTCAAGGAGAAAATCAATGCCTGATAAAAATGGTAAAAAAGAAGTAATACTCGGACTGGATCTCGGCACGGCCTCGATTGGCTGGGTAAAATTAGAAAAAGACAAGTACAAAAGACCTAAAAGAATTATTGATATTGGCACAAGAATTTTCAAAGAGATGTTAGAAACAGGTACATCTGAAGCAAAACGCGAAACAAAAAACAAAAACCGCAGAGAAAAACGAGGCGCACGCAAGCTTAACCGCCGCTTCAAAGCACGCCGCAATGACCTTGTAAATATATTGCTTGAATACGGACTGCTCCCTGAATCAATAAAGGACAAGACAGATCGAGAAAAAATCATAAATGAAATCGGCGAACCATTTGATCTGCGATACAAAGGACTTGACGAACCACTAACCCCACATCAATTTGGACGAATACTACTTCAAATAATGAAGCGTAGAGGATACAGAAGCAATCGTGGAGCAAAATACATTGATTTAATGGAACTGCCAGAAGTTATAAAACTAAAACAAGCAGAAGCCAATACCCAAGATGATATTAAAAATACCGTAAAGGGTACAGATGAATATAAAAAACTCAAAAAAGTACTTGGCAAAATACAACTACTAGAACGTGAATTAAAAAACATAAATAAGGATAAAAAAGAAACTGACAAGGGATACACAACCCTTGGATCTTTTATCTATAAAACTTCCAAAGAAAACGGACACAAACCACGCAGAATAACCAATCTAAAGTCTGGCGAAGATGAACTCTTTGCTACCAGACAGATGTATGAAGACGAGTTCAAACTGCTCTGGGAAGAACAAAAAAAACACCTTCCTCTCAATAGTGAGATGAAAGAAAAAATACATAGGACGATATTCCGCCAGCTTCCTCTAAAACTACAGAAAAACCTAGTGGGAAAATGTTCTTTTGAATTTGCAAAAAAACGCGCACACAAGGCACGTTTAGAGGCCCAGGAATTCAGAATACTGCAAGAACTTAATGACCTTAGAATTGAAAAGCATGGAACACACGAGGCTACGCCTCTAACAATAGATCAACGACAATTACTGCTGGATGCCCTTGACGACCCTAACATGTTAAATCAGAGCAATACGCTTTCATGGACAAAGGTCAAAGATATACTTAATCTCAACAATAAAGATAAATTTAATATGCAAAGAACATCTAAAAATGACCTTCATGGCAACAAGACCCATCTAGCTTTGCTTAAGACCATACCGAAAAGATGGGCTGAGTTTAAATTACCTGAGAAAATCGCACTGGTAGAAGACCTGCTAACAATACATGACAAAAAAGACCTTTTTTTGCGCCTTTTCAACAAAGACAAACCATGGAGGTTCGACACAAAAGAAGCCTACAGCCTCGCCACACTGGAACTGGAATCGGGGTATATGAAACATTGCCTACAAGTAATACGCAGACTATTGGATCATATGCAACTTGATGAAAACAAAAAAGGGTTAGACTACCATGACGCCTGCCAAAAGGCAGGCTACATGAGAAAAGACCAAAAAATCATATCTAAAAAAACTCAACTGGACGCGCCGCCTTATGTAGCAAACCCGCGCGTACAGAAAGCATTGTTTGAAGTACACAAGCTGGTCAACAAACTTATGCTCGACAAAAAAGACCCTATAACGGCTATTCACATAGAACTTGCACGCGACATGAAGACCTCCAAAGCCCATCGCATAAAGACACAAGCGCAGCAATATGAAAATCGAAAACGCAACAATGAGGGCACCAAAGAATTGACCAGAATGGCCGAAGAACATCCTGATTTACATATAAGGCCAGACCATCACGATGACATCTTGAAGTACAAGCTTTGGCAAGAATTAGGCACACCAGCCACCTGTCCTTACAGCCTTAAAACACTTGCGCCACACCAGCTTTTCAACGGTGATGTTCAAATCGATCACATATACCCCCGAAGCCGTTCATGCGACAATAGCTACGGAAATAAAATCCTTTGCTTTACTTTAAAAAATAAAGAAAAAGGCAACAAAACACCCTTCGAACAATGGGGAGGCACAGAAAAGTTTCAAGAAATTTTGCGTCACCTTGAAGGACAGGTCAAGCTTAAGGTTTTTCCGCAAAACAAGCTGGATAAAATAAAAAATCCTGACTTCAATGCAAAGGACTTTGTTGAACGACAACTCAATGAAACACGCTATATTTGTATAATAGTCAAAAACTACCTCGAACAACTTGGCATACCCGTGCAGGTTACAACAGGTCAGGCTACCGCAGAGATACGGCACCTGCTTGGACTAAATAACATACTACCCAAACCACCTGTAGAAGACGAAATAGATAATACAAAAAAGAAAAAACGCGTTGACCACCGCCACCACGCGATTGATGCGCTGGTAACGGCCCTTACCGACAGGAAATTATTCAAAGACCTTCAAGAGCGTTATCGACATCGGGAGCAAAACCACCAGTGGCCTGAAAAAAGACTTAAGAGCATATGGAGTTGGAAGACCCTGCGCGAAGACACGCAAAAAGCCCTTATGAACTCAGTAGTATCTCACAATGTCAATAGAAAAATACACGGCGCATTGCACAAAGATATGCCTTTTGGCAGATCATATTACCTTGAAGATATTAAAGTTGAAAAAGTTACAAAAGAAATAAAAGACTTAATAAAGTCTAACCCTGAAAAACCAGACAGCCAGAGCTGGATAGTAAACAGCCACACAAGAAAATTCCTGCAATCATGGTTAAAAGAACAAGAAGCATCAAAAAAGAAAATTTCTTTTGAACTACCTGTAAAGGCCGATGGCACACCAATAAAGACCATAAAGATTGCGCACCGTTGTTACGTAAAAAGAAAGCCGGTAAAAGATGTTTTACAATACGTAAACAATCCGGTCGGGGGGAAAACATGGATAGTAGATGAAGGTATCCGGCATATCTTAAGCGACTGGATGAGACTGCACAAAAACAATGACAATGAATTAAAAGAAAGTCCGCCTTTAATGCCTAATAATAAATCGTCAAAACAAAATCCTATTAAAACCGTTAGAGTCGCCAGTAAATTCGGAGCGTCATCCATAAAAAGCTTTAAGAACAGTCCTTATCCAATACTATGACCTGCAAAGCAACCATCATGTATCAATATTTAAGCACAAAATAAATAATAAAAGAAAAGGGCTAGTCACCACTATGGTAAACGCAGCTTCAAGTAAAAAAATAGGGATCATCAAGAGAACTCATCCCCATCTTGACCCGACTCAATGGGATTTTGAAATGTTCTTATGCGTGGACGACATGGTTCTATGGGATAGCGAAGACCCACGGTTTATCAAAGAAGGGCACTGCCTCTTAGGCGAGCCTATCTACAGGGTACAAAAAATATCCAAGTCAATCACATTTAGACATCATTCTGTTTCACCAGCCGACAAGACCGACAAGCGTGGCATGCTTGAATGTTCACCAAGCACTTTAAAATGCAAAAAAATAATAATGAACGTAATGGGTGGCTATACGGTGGAATCATGATTAAGCGCATTGTAGAGATAAGCAGCGAGGCGCATATATGTCACAAGAATCGCCAGCTCGTTGTACGTCAGATCGACAGAGAGGACGCTCAGGTCCCTATCGAGGATCTGGGTGTGTTAGTCCTTAACGACCCGTCTATCACGATGAGCCAGCGCATAATGGCAGAGCTTGCTAGTGCCAATGTCGCTGTTATTCTATGCGACAAAAAAAGACTGCCTGTTGCGACCCTTACGCCAATTGAGGGAAATACGCTACACACAAAGACGCTGGCCATGCAGGTGCAGATAAAAGAGACAACAAAAAAACGCCTATGGAAATCGATCATTCAGGCAAAGGTCAGGGCACAGGCCGGGGCACTAGATGCCGCCCATATCAACAGCGGCCCGCTCCGTGCCTTCGCGGAAAAAGTAAAGACAGGAGACACGACCAATATAGAGGCGCAGGCAGCACGCGTCTACTGGCAGCGGCTCTTTGGCAAAGACTTTCGGCGTGATCGCTACGGCCAGGGGCCGAACGCCCTGCTTAATTACGGGTATACCCTTATGCGTTCTACCGTTGCAAGGGCAGTGCTCGGCGCAGGGTTTCATCCGGCACTCGGCCTGCACCACCGCAACCAGTACAACAGCTTCTGCCTCGCTGACGACCTGATAGAGCCGCTTCGCCCGGCAGTAGATCTGCACATCTATAGACTCACCAACAAAGGCAAAAACATCCCCGATATCTCGCCAGAGTCAAAGCGCGCGCTCCTTGAGGTCCTTACCTTTAACTTTAAAATCAACGGACAGGGTTTGCCGCTTACAGCGGCCCTTGAACGGTATATGGCAACGGTACGTCGCGTTATGAGCGAAGAACAAAGGAATATAAAAAAAGCGGAGTTTCCGATAAGATGAGCTTTGGAGGGTTCAGGAGCATGTGGGTACTGACTATGTTCGACCTGCCGACAGATACAAAGCAGGCAAGAAGGGACTACCACGACTTCCGGCAAGGGCTGCTCAGGGACGGCTTTAAGATGATGCAGTATTCGGTCTACGCGCGCCACGCCCCGAGTCAAGAGCGGGCCGTAATACACGAGAAACGCGTACAGGCCAACCTGCCGCCAGACGGCGAGGTACGGATAATAAGGATCACCGATAAGCAATTCGAGAATATGAAGATATTTTACGGAAAGATGCGCAAGGCAGAGAAAAAAGCGCCCGAACAGATCACTTTATTCTGACCTGTTCGGGCCGTTTTGTCTGGTAAAGCAAAGTCTTAGCGGATAGGTACTATACCAAACAAATGCCTGTCCGCAAACCACAACTGGCGAGCGTTACGCCATCCGAACCAGTAAACTATACCAAACAAATGCCTGTCCGCAAACCACAACCACCGCTGCTGCGCCTGTTCCCGGACGCCGACTATACCAAACAAATGCCTGTCCGCAAACCACAACCGCCCTTTATGTCATCAAGTAGAGACATACACTATGGACTTCCCTCAGTTTAGTAGACAACTACCCTTTACCTGATGAAGCCATTTCAAAGTCATGCGGGCTCAGCTGACCGAGGTAGCTGTGACGCCGGGTTTTGTTGTAAAAGTGGACTTCCCCCGCTTTAGTAGACACATTTGATGGTACAATTGCAAACAAACGGAGGTGTGTCTATGTCCAATCATAGGTATACAGAAGAGTTTAAGCAAGAGGCGGTAAAACAGGTGACAGAGCGCGGTCATTCTGTCAG
>JAJRSM010000090.1 GCA_024278765.1 Deltaproteobacteria bacterium
CTGACAGAATGACCGCGCTCTGTCACCTGTTTTACCGCCTCTTGCTTAAACTCTTCTGTATACCTATGATTGGACATAGACACACCTCCGTTTGTTTGCAATTGTACCATCAAATGTGTCTACTAAAGCGGGGGAAGTCCAATCTGTCTTGCTGTATCTCTAAAAAATAACTTTTGTCCAGGGTTTATTATCTCGTAAGCCCTTTGATATTTCAATGGTTTTTCTTAAGGCTGTGCTAGATATGGCTGTAATGGTACGTTCTTTACTGTATACACATAAATATGATATATTATGTGTATACGATGAAAGGAGGTTTTATTATGTTAAGGACAAATATTGAACTTGATGAAAAGCTGGTAAAAGAGGCGATGAAGCTTACCCACAAGAAGACTAAGAAGGATCTTGTGAATTATGCGCTCAAGGAGCTAGTAGCCAAGATAAAGAGGAAAAAAATACTTGAGCTTGAAGGTAAGGTGGCGTGGGAAGGAAGTCTTAGTGAGATTAGGAAAGGTAGGGTATGATTCTAGTTGATACTAGCGTCTGGATAGATTTTTTGAAAGGTGCAAATTCCAAGGAGCGAGAGATTCTTCGCAGGCTTATAGAGGAAGATGAGGATATATCTATTACAGAGATAATACTTACTGAAATACTTCAGGGGATAAAGGAAGACAAGGACTTTAAGAAGGTCAAGGATTATCTTTTAGAATTTCCTGTGCATAAACCAAAGGGCACGGAGACCTACTTGAAGGCGGCTGGAATACATAGAGATTGCAGAAAAAAGGGTAAGACAGTAAGGAAGACCGTAGACTGTATTATTGCCGCGATATGTATTGAAAATAACCTAGTCTTGCTACATAAAGATAAAGATTTTGAGCATATAGCAGTATGTACTGTATTGAAGGTATTTTAACGGGGCGAAAGGGATGACAGGGAATATATTAAGATAGTGAATAATTAAAAAGGGAACTGCAAATGCAGTTCCCTTTTATGAATTTGGCTCCCAGGGAGGGATTCGAACCCCCGACAAGGTGATTAACAGTCACCTGCTCTGCCAGCTGAGCTACCTGGGAATAGTTTGTATATTACGTTTAGCTGTCTATTTTAATGGTCTTGCCCTATTAAGTCAAGGTTATTTTTGTAAAAGCCTTGACTTGAGGCGTGGTTTTTATTATAGTAGTAAATCTGATGCGGGGTGGAGCAGTCCGGTAGCTCGTCGGGCTCATAACCCGAAGGTCGCAAGTTCGAATCTTGTCCCCGCTACCAACAATTACAAGGGGTTACGGCGTTGCCGTAGCCCCTTTTTTTAATTTCAGGCTGGCTGTGCCCAATTTGTGACCAAAACAGCTAACACCTCTACTGCGTCTCTCAAGCTTTTAGGCAAAATTAGACGGCAGAGTTCCTGAGTATATTCAGGGGGTTTGTTCCAATACATCAAGGTGTTACGACGATTTCGTAACACCTTAATGTATTGCTTGATGCTCGCCTACGAATTGTCTGCAGATATTTAATCCTTTGTTTGGTTAACAAGTCATTTGTTCATAATAGTGCTAAAGTGGTTTTAGTCTATCGCTAAGATCGATTTGTTTTAATCTCTTCTAGATTTGAAGTCTGTGCATTGTTTTTTTGCAATTTAAATAGCAGACAATTCTTAAAGGTACAAAATCGCTGATTTGAGGCATACAAGAACCATAGGTGAGAAATTACGAGTAATGGTTTTCTAGGTCGCATAAAATAATAGAAAAACTTATGTTTAGGTGGCAAGTACTAACGGACTGTGCGATGGTTGCTTGCTGACAGCGTACTTTTACGGCTGAATATGGCATTTTAAAGGGTAATATTCATATAAATGGAGACGGCTGGGGTAACTTCCTTTGCCCCGAGAGATCGATCTCTATATGGCTACAAAACGACCTTTCAGCATTGTTTGCCTTGCTTTTACCTCTTGTTGTCGAGTTCTCTGGCGTGATTTCGGCCTGAGCTGGCATGCACGAGCTACCCATGCATGCAGTATTATTAGGTTTGTAGAAGTATTTCGAGCAACTGCAAGGCGTTAAAGCGACAATCTGTGTCAATAAAAGCGACAATCTGTGTCATGATTACCCATTTGGGTAGTGCCTAAGTGTGGCGGCATGTTGATTTTATTAGGTTTTTTTATTGGCATAGGTATTGCATCTGTATATAGGTGTAAGTAAGGCGTGATGGTTAATAGATAAACTGGAGACAAGGTAGTTATCCTGCATGAGGCGGGATTATTAAAAAACTGAATAGACCACCGATAATGGTAAACCAGCTTTAAAGGCTGGGGCACAAAGTTATAATCTAAGTCCTTTCTGAGGATATGATTGTTTGACTGCCGAAGTGGGAGTAAACAAAGCAATAAGGTTTTGCAGGGTCTTTGCCTGTTGGATTTATCTTTATCGGAGTTTATATGACCGAAGGATAAATCGAAATGCAGGTAAAAACCATACAAAATCTTTTTTTAGTTTTACTCTTTATTATCGGGATAAATGCAGCCGCATTGACCCTCCCGGGCTCAGTATTCGCCGGAGAAAACACCACATTATTTGAATCTGTTGAGGTTGCGCAAGCAAGCTCTGAGATATCCGAGCAGCTCGATATAGTTCTGAGTCGTTACGAGAGTGAGCGAGGGGCGAGCTATGGTGATAAAGGCATAGCCCGGTGGCAGAGTTTTCTGGCGACCCTTGAGGGCAGGCCTGCGATAGAGCAGATCAAGGCGGTAAATACATATGTAAACCGTAAGGTATATAAGACGGATCAGACAAATTACGGAACAGGCGATTACTGGGCGACACCAAAGGAGTTTCTCAGCAGGGGTGGAGATTGTGAGGACTTTGCGATTATCAAGCTGCTTTCTTTGCAGCAACTAGGTTTTAGCGCAGATGAGCTTCGTATGGTGGTTCTGCTAGATACCGAGCTTAGAACGCCGCATGCGGTCCTTGCGGTCTACGTTGATGGCGATGTCCTTATCCTTGACAACCAGAGTGCGACGGTCAAGTCACATACGCAGCTTTCTCATTATGTCCCTCTTTATTCTATCAATACCGCAGGGTGGTGGATGCATAGCTATTCATAGGGGTAGCGGTATTGAGAGTTTTTAAGGCCTATGAGATTATTTTAAATATCTCGTAGGCTTTTAATTATGTCAAGTATAAGCAATGATGAAGGTAGTTAGAGGGTAGTTGACTGAACCTGGCTGCAAAGACCTGTATTAGCGGCTCTGAATCGCCTGATGGAAGTCTTTTGGTTTGACTGATTTGAGCTTTAGGGTCCTGGAGTGCTGCTGATTTTAATCTTTGTTTGGTGCGAGCTCTCGGTTGGTCTCAGAGCCTTAAAGAGTAGGGGGCTGATAGGTGGACTTCCCTCAGTTTAGTAGACAACTACCCTTTACCTGATGAAGCCATTTCAAAGTCATGCGGGCTCAGCTGACCGAGGTAGCTGTGACGCCGGGTTTTGTTGTAAAAGACCTCGATGTAATCAAAGAGGTCAGCC
>JAJRSM010000091.1 GCA_024278765.1 Deltaproteobacteria bacterium
CCCTGCCTCAACCTCCTTCAAGATACCAACGATCTGCGTCTCTGTATATCGCGACTTCTTCATAATATGTCCTCCTTTCTGATTAATCAGTATAACGGAGAACTCTATTTATTGATGGTACTATTATACGGGATGGTTACAAGATGCCCATGAGAATAACAATCTCCCCTGACAATAAATATACATACGTCGCAAATTCTGGGGCAACATCTAATAGCATATTTATCTTCGACACCAGTCTATGGCGAAAACTCGGGACTATAAAGACAGGCCGAGGATCTCATAGCATCGCATTTACCCCTGACTCAAAAACAGCCTATATCGCAAACACTGACTCTGCCAGTATAACCAGTATTCATGTCAAAGACGGAGTTGTCTATAAAAACATAAAACTCAGAAAACACACCCGGCCCACAACATAAAGATAACCCCGGATGATAACTACGCTATAATAACCGACGATATAACAAGCTTTCTCTAGGTACTTCAACTACCCGAAGGTAAGATCTTAAAACGCATCCCGACAATGCACAGCCACACAAGAAATCAAATCATAGATAGCAGTACCCGGCGGCCCCTACTGGGTAGCCGCCGAATAGTACTGCGTACGGGCAAATGCATTAATATGATTCTTAACTACGCACAGCACCTGCCTCTCTGATAGACTATGCCCTCACGCAGTGAGTGCCTTCTTATATGGACTTTGCCCCACCGCAAGTGGTAATATACCTGTTATGAATAGACGCTACCGCCTTTACCAAAGACTACTTTTACTATCCTTTACGCTCTGCGTTATCTTTACACAAGGCTGCGCCACTACTGGGTTGCGCCCAACAAGTCCGCTTACTAGTGACTATCTTTCAAAGACTCCGCAGACAAAACAACCAATCTTTTTAACACTACGAAATGCCTACAAAGCGCAGGATATCTTTGTAGACTCTATTAAAAAAGACTTTGGCGAACCGGTCGGATATAAAGTAGGTCTTACGAACAAACGCGCTCAAAGGTACTTTGGTGTAAAAGAACCTATACGCGGAGTACTCCTGGACTGGATGCTGATGGAGAGCGGAGCGACACTTCCTTACCGCTTCGGAGCAAGGCCCAGGGCAGAGGGCGATCTGCTGGTACGCGTAGCCAGTAGCAAAATAAATAATGCAAAGACTCCTATGCAAGCTCTGCGCCACATTGATGCCGTAATTCCGTTTATGGAGTTGCCGGATCTGGTCTATGCTAAAGAAATAAAACTCACAGCCCCACTGATAGTCGCAGCCAATGTCGGGGCGAGATACGGCGTTACAGGCCCGGCCATCAGGGTCTCGCCGACAAAAAGATGGCTAAGACGCTTTAGAAATATAGAAGTCGAGCTCTTTGACGAAGAAGGGCGATTACTAGCCAAAGGACGCAGCTCGTCACTTATGGGTAATCCTATGCGAGTAGTCTTATGGATAAAAGACTCCTTAAAGGCCGAGGGTAAAGAGCTTAAGAAAGGCGACCTAATATCCCTTGGAAGTATAACGGCACTGGTCCCGATAAGAAACGGAATGCAGACGATCAGCGCACGCTACACAGGGCTAGAACCCATGAAACCAAACTCGACTATAGAGATAACAATACGCTTTGCCGACTAGGCCCATGCGGGCCGGCAAACCCACATGCGTGAGAGGCAGACCCACATGCGTGGGAGGCACAGCGGCTTCGCCGCAAAGACTGAATCTTATTAACATGTTTGCCAGTGCTGCAAGCACTCACATGCGTGAGGACATAATCCATCAGAGAGGCAGGTGCTGTACGTAGCTAAGAATCATATTAATGCATTTGCCCGTGCGGCGAGCACCACATGCGTGGGAGGCAGAGCAAGCGGCTTCGCCGCAACGACTGAATATTATTGATAAATATGCCCAACGAAACCTTTAAAAACATACTACTCTGCCTGGATAACTCCGAGGACTCACGCACGGCAACGCGACTGGCACTGGCTCTGGCCGGTACAGATACGACGATTACCGGCCTGCACGTCTATGCGGCAGCCCTGCATACCGAAAGATTTAGCCAACTTGAGCAATATCTACCCGAGCGTTACCAGAACAAAGCCGCTCTGGCAGAGCAACGCTCTGCGCATACAACCCTAATAACCAAAGGGCTTGAGATAATATCCGACTCTTATATGGCCCCGCTTACAACGCTCGGAATAGAAGCAGAAATAAAGACTAGGGCAATAAAGCGCGAGGGCAAAAACTATAGAGAGATACTGAACGAGGCCCATAAGAACTTAAGGAATGAGGACGCAACGATCAAAGAAGGTGAAGGTTCCGATGAGGCCAGCTTAGCCGAAGAAGACAACAACGAGACCTATACCCTGACCATTCTCGGCGCACGTGGCCTTGGCAAACTCGACACCCCCGAAGAAGACGGCTGTGGCAGCGTCACCGAAAGAGTAGCAAGAGGCATAAGCACCGACCTGCTCATCGTACGCACCCCTCCCAACGACAGCAAAGACGAAGCCCATGAAATAGCCGTTGCTATAGACGGCAGCCCGGCCAGCTACGGCGCATTAATAACAGCGATAGAGTTGGCAAAGAAACTAAATAAGAAGATAAAGATCCTCGCCGCCTTTGACCCACTCTACCATCAGGTCGCCTTTAAAAGTCTTGAGGGTGTATTATCAGAGGCTGACGGAGAGCTCTTCAAACTCGAAGAACAGGAAAAACTCCATACCGAGATAATCGACAACAACCTCGCAGCCCTTTACCAGGACCACCTTGATACCGCCGTAGTGGTTGCAAAAGATTTCGAGATCGAGATCAGCGCTGAGCTTCTCTCTGGCAAGCCCTATACGGAGCTGATAAAATATGCCAAGAAAGAAAAGCCGTTTATCTTGATGATGGGTAAGACCGGCGTACACGCCGACCAGGAGTTAGAGATCGGCAGTGCGTCGGAGAAGACGCTGCGCAGTGCCGAATGCAGCGTCTATATATCTACAAGGCCCTACACGCCCGCACCAAGAACCAGAGACGACGACCTGCCTGATATCTCTTGGAACCGGGAGGCCGAAGAGACGATCTCTCGCATCCCTGCCTTTGCACACGCGATGGTCAGGGAGATGGCAGAAGAGATGGCGATAGAAAAAAATACGGATACCGTTACCAGAGAGTTACTGCTTGAACTTAGAAAAAGGATAGGTCTATGAACAAATATTCGTCTACTGAAGATACACCTGAAGATAATTTGCTGTGCGCAGCACCGTATCTAATCTCATGGAACCTGACAAAGCAGTGCAACCTTGAGTGTGAGCACTGCTATATGGATGCTGATGAGAAGAGCGAAAACGCAGAGTTATCAACAACGGCCTCGAAGAAGATTATCGACGAGATCGTAGCACTCTGCCCGGAAGGGCCGATGCTGGTAATGACCGGAGGGGAGCCGCTGCTACGAGCCGATATATTTGAGCTTATCGAGTACGCATCAAGAAAAGGCCTGATGCCGGTACTTGGAACTAACGCAACAAAGATCGACGACGAGGTAGCTGAAAGACTTAAAAAAAGCGGTATAGCAGGGCTTGGTATTAGTATTGATTCTACCACCTCACCTGGGCACGACAAGTTCAGAGGTGTCGAAGGTACATGGCTCAAGAGCATTGAGGGTGCACAGGCCGTTAAACGCGCAGGCCTGCCATTCCAGCTTCAATTTACCATTACCAGAGAAAACGCAGAGGAGATCGAGCAGGCCGTAGTCCTTGCAAAAGAGCTCGGGGCCGTCGGGATAAACTTCTTTTTTCTGGTACGTACAGGGCGTGAAAAACAATCTCCATTTACCAAAAATCGCCTGAGCGCGGAAGAGCACGAATATATACTAAAGCAGATCGTCAAACTCGAAGCCCTTTACGGAAAAGAGATAATGGTACGCGCAAGATGTGCGCCGTTAATAGACAGGATAGCCCGTGAAGAATCCGCCTCCACAAGCCTAACAGGAGCTGGCTCTGCTTGTATAGCGGCAAGCGGCTATATGCGCATCGACCCGGACGGCTTTGTAACACCGTGCCCGTATATACCGCCAACAAGCGAGACGCCAAATATACAGACAACCTCGCTTCGCAAGATCTGGGAGCAGGACAAGACCTTCACCTTGCTGCGCACACGTGCCTATAAAGACAGGTGCGGCGACTGCGAACTAAAAGAAAGCTGCGGTGGTTGCAGGGCAAGGACTCTTGCAGACACCGGCGATATAATGGAGACCGATCCGCTCTGCCTGTACGAGCCAACGGGTAATATTATAGAGGCTATAGATATCGCACCTGAGTGGAGCAGTGAGGCCACGCAACGTCTGGAGAAGATCCCTGTATTTTTAAGGGCAATGGTAAGGAAGAGTACCGAGCGTTACGCACGGACAAAGGGGATAGATCTGATTACCCCGGCACTTATGGCTGAACTAAGAAAAAGGATTATAAAGTGACAAAGGCTGGCTGCTATAAAGAAAGACCTGTGCGTGGCATAAAGCGTAAGATCCTCGGGGTATCCCTTCTATCGGTCGGGCTCTTAAATACCATGCTTACGCTCAAGGCCGGAACAGCACCAGACGGCTTTAACTATATAATCGTTGGCGCAGGGCTGCTTATCTTCTTCTCTGGACTACTCAGAAAACAAGCCTAGTCTTTGCTACCTACGTTACGCTCAAGACCCCTTAACCAGATAATCTCTAGCCCCAGAGTAATAAAGAAAACCACCAGAGGCCAGATCAGACCACCCACGCCTTTATCATCTTCAAAGGCAAGCCAGAGCCAGCCAGTAGTTGAGTACTTATCTCCATATTCCATATTAGAACCATCGCGCAGGGCAATGGCGACAGGCAAGGTCCGGCCTGCAAGCTCGCCACCGAGGGCATCAGGTAATGAACGTCTTATAATCACCTGCCACCTGCCATCTTTATAGATGGCAGATGCGTCTTTATCAATACTCTTCCAACCAGTCACCTGCGCAGCCGTAAAATCAAGGGGCCTTCTTAGTTCGGACTTTGTTATGACTTCAGTCTCTTTCGGGTTATCGATAGCCTTGGAAAAGCGCAGTTCCAGAGTATCGGCTAAAGGATCGACTCCGATAATCTTACGTGCCTCTTTAAGACCCGGTACGCTCCGGGTCGGATCATCCCACTCGATAAGTACAGCGACCTCTGCCTCGCTATAAATGGCCTTTACCGATACCGAGAATATCGTCGGGGTCGTAAGACCTTCGGCCCCTTTAAAGGCGGGTGCAGTAAGAAAACTCTTAAATAATGCCTGATCCCAGCGCGAGTCTGTTAAAGAGTCCGGCAGGACCTCGACCTTCTCTGCCCTTATGACTCTATCGCCATCGGCCCGTTTATATTCTTCAGGCAGCGTCATTACGTAGTTGGCTACGTCCCATCTTTCTTTTATGGTAAGAGATTTTTTATTATCAGGGTCTGCAAAGGACGGCATCTGTGTGCCGGCTATTCCGGTCGTTATCCTAGCGAAGACCTCCTTTGCGCTCTCGGATCTTTTAAGGGCTGCGGGCCGAGTCAGGTTGCCGGGCCACGTACGGAAGCCCCAATCGTCTTTAAGGGATTTTGCGGGGTTGCCTCTGCCTGCCTCGCCGTGGCATTCCGTGCATCTATCGCCGAAGAGCTCTTTACCTCTTGCGATACTCGACAACCCGGAGGCTTCTGCCTCACCGTAGGCTATTGTTTTTTTCTCAGGCATATCCATCACGGCAAGGTCTTTCAGGTACTCGACCAGATCGGCTATCTCTGCTTCTGAAAAAACCTCATCCCAAGCAGGCATAGCAGTACCATCCAGGCCATCTTTGATGGCACGCTTGATATCTTCGTCGCTTGGATAAAACTCGTCAAAAGGGGTCGTCTTGAATTTATACGTGCCATCGGTCAGGTCTCGCGGCGGCGGCATAAGAGCTGACTCCAAGGTTTTAAGAATGGTACGCTTCCCAACCTTTGGTTGGGAAGCTCCTGAGGTCGCAGGTCCGTCACCGTAGCCGTCCGTGCCGTGACACCACCAACAATAATTATCATAGAGGATCTTCCCTCGCTCTACTGGGGGCAAGGCAGCCAGCGATCTATCTCTTTTCTTTATACGCCGCCCCGTAGGCGAGATACGTTTTCTGACTTTCTTTCCTTTCCACGCCCTCGGAGTATTGCCGGTATAATCGTAGAGGAAAAGAATCACCTTCCAGATATCAGCTTCTTTAAGCTGCTCTTCCCATGCAGGCATCGCCATCATGCGTGGCCTTGCGCTTATCGGCAGCCCGGCACCACCCTTGACTATTCGCCAAAACAGATAAGCCTCGTTTAGCTGCGCAATAGTATCGCTCCCGGTAAAAGGCAGAGGTGCTGGAAAGAGCCCTCCTGCCAGATGCCCCCTGCCATCAAGCTTTGCGCCGTGACACCCTAGACAATTCTGATAATAGATGACGCCGCCGTCTCTAACCAGACGACGAAAATCTTCTGTAGTGTCATCTATTTTTCTGTACGGATTTTTCAGTGTAGTAAGATTATATTTCTTTCCATACGCACTGATCCTTCTAGGTGGCGTCGGATGGATAACGCGCTGGCTGCTTGGAGTGGTAAGACCAACCGCCAGATATGAATAGGTCTTATAGGCAAAGAGGCAAGGAATGACCAAGAGCATAATAATCGCAAGGGGCCTGTAGCGTCTTCCGAGCAGTATCTGCTTGATTGGACCGAATAGCCTTGCCGCCCCCTGATCAGTCGCGGTCATTGCAAGGAGCGTCGCAACGATGACAAAAAACATATAAAGAGAGACCAGACTCGACGGTATGGGCTTACCGCTTAAGAGTCCGGGCCCTTGAAAGACAAGATATGCACCGGCAACAACGGCTGCAAATTTTATAGGGGCAGGTATCCTCACCTATTTGCCCCCCCTATCTTCGTCTCTATCTTTTTCCATGGCAAAACCCGGCATAACAAGCGAAGGCTTTATACTAACCTCAACGCCGGAGCTGCGCTGCAAGTAAGCTACCACGGCCCTTATCTCAAGCGGATTGAGGTTAACAAGCCCGCTTGTAACCCGTGGCATAGGGCTTACAACCCTTCCCTGCTCCGTCTTACCGTAGCCCTCGACCACATAAAGGCCGGGCTCCAGCATTGATTCAAGGATATATTCTGTTGCTGTCCGAGCACGCCCTTTATAAGCCGTCTCAGCCAACCTGTCCTCAGCTACAAAAAAGATCTCATCAAGTGACGGTGCTCTGCCGCCAAGGCCTTTATGGCACAACCTGCACGAGCCCTTACCGGTAAAGATACGCTCGCCAAAGGCAACGAATTCTTCTTCTGATATCAGGGCTATATCAAAGACCTCTTCTTTAGGAGGGGGCACGGGGCGCAGCTCCGGCATATAGAGCTCTACAAATAGAAAGTAGAGAGCAACTACTCCCAGAGAAAACAAAGAGAAAAATATCAGGCTACGCCTCTTCACGCCCCCTCCTTTTTTCTTCTACCCACACCGATCCAGAAGATAATAAAGATCAAGACCATAAAGATAATAGTCACTATAGAGACGACTCTGGTGGCATAGGTCAGGGTCGGGGTATAGGCATCGAGTGAGCCGTCACGCACAACTCCGTATACATGCCAATGCCGCCTGATTGCGGAACGTATAAAGCCCATAAGCCCCATCAACCACGTATAGGATACGGCCAGAAGGACCAGTGCGTATTGGCTGCGCTCGGCTACGCGCCCCCACCGAATAGCCCCGACCACTCCAGCACCTCTAAAGATATAAATATCCAGCACCATACATGAGACTATCGCAATCAAGGTCGTCATAACCTGCGGCACACTGGAGGCGACCTTATAGAGGTTATCGGTAAAGTACCCGTAATAAATACCGAGCCAGACGATATTAATAATCGCCGCAACCATAACAGCGGCCTGAATAGCCTTGTAAGTCCCAGCCCCACGTCTGATTGCAATTTTATTTGCACGCCGGTATAAAAGAAAACTAATGAAGGTGAAAAGTATCATTATATTTACGGCTATATTCTTTGCAGGCATTAACCCTAATGGCCCAAGCGTTGGATGATAACTCGACCCGATAGCCGCCACCTCTTGCGGGGTCATCTGCGGCGAGTGCGGCGTAAACCAGACCATAAAACACGCTGCTATCACAAAAGCTATGTATTTTATGTAGCGCGTATAACGCTCACTACCTGGAGCCCTTGACATACCGCACCAGAGGTAATAATTGGCCGCCAGAAAGAGCGCACCGATAATAACGGCCTGTACTATAAAGAGCCAGCCAAAGGCCCCGCCCATAAGCGTTATCCCCATCTCCTGGCTATACTGATAGATCTCAGCGGTTAACCAATAGCCTGCAAATGGCAACGGTAAGAGCGCGACTATCGCTATGAAGTTTGCGCTATACCCCATCCAATCATAATGCGCCCGTTCTTTATCAGTACGTGCCCCCAGAAAACGATACGCACTATAAGCACCGACCACGGCCCCTGCAAAAGCTATATTCGCCACAAACCTATGCAGATTCATCGGATGCCAGAGCGGATTATTCATCGCCTCCCAGACCCCGCCCTGAAAAACCCCGGTAGGAGAGATACCACTGGGACTCATCATAAAGGTCGTCCACGCATTGGCGATAAACATAATGGCAATGCCGGTGAGATTTAAGAGTATACCAACGCCTATATGAATCTTCTTAAGCGAAGGACTGCGCATCCGCTCCCAACCGTAGCGATAGACGTAGAGAAAGATATTTTCAAAGATAAATAGGAGAAAATAAAAGATAAAGGTCGGGCGAAAGATAGCACCCAGATATTTGGTAAGTCCCGGATATAAGACAAATAACAAGACGGCAAAGACAACTCCGAGAAGAAAGGTAACGGTAAAGGCCCGTGTGCTGATCCTGATAAACTCAAAGGCGGCCTTATCATAACGATCATCAGCGCGAACAAAACCAATAAACTCCATTACCAGAACAAAGACGGGAACGGCAAGGATCAGGGCCGCAAAGTACAGATGCAGCTGCGCGACTATCCAGATGAGTGTGCGCGGCGAGATAAAAGACAGGCTCGGATAATCATCGGCACTAAAGATCGGTGCGGCGAGATCCGCGCCTACTGCCAGAGAGGAAAAGATCGCAACAAAAAAACCCGCAATTGTTAAATATAAAAGACATGGCTTGAGAAACGCCCGGGCTACGCCCCTAGTCCTAAACAACGATGATAAATAATCTGAATTAATCATAAAAGTACGCCGCGCAGATAGAACCAGGTAAGGCGGTAAAGGGTAGACGGACTATTAAGAGGCTAACCCCCATAGAAAAAGCTCAGCCCCTGAAGACCAAAGAATATATCATCAACCAGCAAAAATGCCGCAACCATGATTACCAAAGATATACAAAAGACAATAACATTCTTAACCAAGCGAGACTCCTGCTGCTTTCGCAATCGCACAAAAACTCTAAACATTACCTATATTACTATAGTCAACGTCAATGCTGATTGTCCAGTTTTTTATCATAGCTATGCCCGGCCAACCACCAATACACAAAAAAAGGCGGGGTAGCTTTTGCTACCCCGCCCCGAGTCATTCAATCAAACTTTGACCTACCCTCTCTGCTCTACACCGGCTGGCTGCACAGTCGCCTGAGATACGACCATCTCGGTCTCGGCTACTATCTTGTGCCATACGTTTTTAGGAGCAAGTACGACACAACCGGCTACCAACTTAATGGTCTCCTCGCCGTCGTCGTCAAGGTAGAAGTTACCTGTACCTTCATGGACAAAAAACACCTGATCCCCTGCTGGATGCCTATGATAATCAAGGACCTGATTGGCCTTGAAGTAATAAGTATCAGCGGTAAGGCCATCTGTCTTTAAGTATGTTACCTTCTTTACTAAATCATCTGAATATTCTTTTTTTTCAAATACATTTGCTGCGTCCATCTTCCTTCCTCCTGTTAAAGCCATTTATATTTATATTCCCTTTTATATAAAACCACCCGTCAAAGCGTATAATAAAGACCGCCGACCAAAGGCAGATTACAGTCACAATCAAAGACTAAAGCTTACTCCTCGCCTTTAAGGGAGCGAAGGTAAGATGTAAGGTTCCAGAGATCTTCATCCCGCAAAATATACATAAACGAAGGCATCGCCGTACCCTCTACCCCTGCCTTTAAGGTCCTGAAAAGATCTTCCGGCTCGCCTCCGGCCCTGAAGATCCCCTTGGTAAAGTCCGCTGGCTTGACGCTATTGCCCCACGTGTCGATTAGAATCTCGCTCATCGCCCCGTGGCCGTCGCCCTTTGAGCCGTGACAGACCTGACAACCTCCGCTGCCAAAATACACCCTCTTTCCGCGCCGCCTAGACCTCTTGGTATCGACGTACTCCGGAACCTCCGGTACGACCAGAGCCTCGCCTACCTCTTCGCTCTCCCACCGGGGAGAAAAACCCTTGATGTACTGGAGTACAGCACGACTTTCCTGCTCCGTAAAGCTTGCAAAGGACGGCATCATACTGCCTGAAAGCCCTCTGCTAATAGTCTGCAGTAGATCAGCATCTGTAGGTAAGGTCCCAGCAGGAGTGCTCTTAAACTTAAAGATCCCCTTTGTAAAGTCTCTGGGTTTTATGGTCATCGCCTTTGCGCCGTCCGAGATACCGTCACCGCGCTTACCATGACACCCAATACAATAGCTAGTATAGAGTCCCTTGCCTTTCAATGCCTGCCCTGTCGAGGCAACCTGCTCTGTCGGGGCGACCGACTCTGCCAAGACACCCCGCTCTGCCGTGGCTACCAAAGGTATGGCCGCAGCTACGACTAAAAACAACAATAAAGACAAACAGATCGAAAAAGTCTTTTTAACCATACTTAGTAGTCCGCTCTATAAAATGGATTAATAACACAATTAAAGTTGATTATTGATTTATAACAGTATTATCGGACTCTAAAGGCAATGAGTTAAGCTCTTTTTTTGCAATTGCGTCAAAAGCAAGCTTATCAAAGGTACGATTGGCAAGATAATCCAGAAATTTTGTCTGAGCCTCTTTCCATACATCATGGATAGAACAGATCTGCTCCCTGTGACAATATCCGCGGGCTATAAGGCAATCATTTAACCTTACCTCGCCCTCCATGGTCTCGATTATCTCCAGCATATTGATATCTGTAGAGGGCTTGCGAAGCTCAAAACCACCACCCGGCCCCCTAGTACTTCTAAGGTATCCCTTCTTGCTGAGCGTCTGAAAGATCTTAGCCAGATAAGCTCTGGGAACTTCCTGCACCTGCGCTACCTCATCGATAAAGCAGATCTTTCCCGGCGGCTGCATAGCAAGGTACAACATCCCACGTATGGCATATTCAGAACCCTTACTTAGTCTAAACATATTTCACTCCTTATTTTACGGATATGGTGATTAAAGAATTCCAAACAGTATCCCATGCAATATCAATGGCAACACTAGCCACAAAGGCCCTAAAGCCACAAAGACCCTAAATAATAATCTACCGCCAAATACAGGCAAAAAACCCGGATAAAACAAGCAACACACAGTGGCGAATAAACAGATAAAGTTAAATACGACCAGCCTTGTCTTCAATTATACCAAAGCGTTAATAGTAAAGCAAGACCACAATGCAGAAAATACCATACTTATACGTGACATACCGGAAGAAACATATAGCGATGTATCATATAAACCGGCTTACTTCAAGCCTTGAATTGGCTCGCCCGCTGTGTTAGGATACTCTTCATTATGGCAATTACCAAAGAAGGCGTACAAAATGTAGCGGATCTTGCAAGACTTCGACTCACAGGTGAAGATGCAGAGCTATATGCAGGCCAGTTGGGCAGGATTCTCGACTATGTAGAGAAGCTCTCAGAGGTAGATACCACCGGCATACCGCCAACGACAGGCGGCATTGAGGGCTCGGCACTGCGTGCAGATATTGCTCACAGCAGCCTTACGCAAGAAGCAGCCCTTGCAAATGCCCCGGATAAACAAGGCGGATGCTTTAAGGTTCCAAAAATTATAGAATAGACCAAAGGCTATTGCTAACCCAGAGGATCGCTTGACAATCTCTGAGATAGCCCTTATCATAACTACTAGATTTAAAGGGCTACCAGCCTTCAAGGGCTAATAGCCTTAAAGTAATACAATACAGGCGTAAATGGATTGGAGGAAGTGGGGTGAGATGCCCCCGCTGCCCCGCAACCGTAAAGAGAGGCGGGCCTGACAGGGCCCTGCTTAAGGCAAATGCCACTTTAAAGGCGAATGCCCCTAGTAGGGCGAATGCCCCTCTGAGCCGGAAGACTCCACCATTACATATTTGCCCGAGGGAGGCACGCCTAATAAGAGCTGTTTTAATGTAGCTCGACGACCTTTGACAGACCTCCCTCATCTTTAAAAAACAATAAACAAGCTTTGGCGGCCCCGACACCAGTTGCATCCGGTGGCAGGCAAACGTCGCAAATAGCGGTTACAGAGGCATATTTTTATTATGAAGAACAAGAAAGGCTTTCTTATTATAGCGCACGGCAGCAGACGCGAAGAGGCTAACAAGCGCGTCTACGAACTAACGGCACAGCTTAAAAACTACTTCCAGAGCGATGCCTTTGAACCAGCCTTTATGGAGCTTGCAAAGCCTTCGATTAAAGACGGAATAAATGCACTGGCTGCCCGTGATATCGACGAGATCGTTGCCTTCCCGTTCTTTCTATTTAAGGGTATGCATTACTCAAAGGACGTCCCGAATATCATAGAAAAATCCATTGCAAAGCTCGATAGAGAGATAAAGGTTACAATGATGGACCCTGTCGGCATGCACCCGCAGGTCTTTGATCTCGTCCAGGAGATGCTCTACGATAAGGTCACTGACCAGTTTGAGTTTAAAAAAATAGCCCCCACAAAGATTGAAGATAAAAGCATGGAGATAATCGAGGGTGCTATCTCTGAAGCCCAGATGCCGGAAGATGAACGTCCTGTCGTCAAGCGCGTCATCCACACAACCGGCGACTTTGATTTTCTTAAAACAATGATATTCTCTGGTAATGCCGTAGCTGAGGGCTGTGAGGCACTACTTGGTAAGGCAACTATATTCACCGATGTTACGATGGTTCAGGCAGGGATCAACAAACGCTTTGGCCACGAAGTCAGATGCGTACTTAATGACCCGGGCGTAGAAGAGGGCGCAGCAGAGGCCGAGATGACCAAGGCGGCATACGCGCTTAGTAGCCTTGGCTCTGAGCTCAACGGCAATATCGTAGCCATCGGCAACGCACCGACGGCGTTGATAAAGCTCGTTGATATGATCAAAGACGACGGCATCAGACCGGCACTTGTTATAGGTATACCTGTTGGTTTTGTTAATGCCAAAGAATCAAAAGAGTATCTCAGACAAATCGACGAAGTACCGTTTATAACCAATCGCGGGCAGAAGGGCGGAAGCACCGTAGCGGCAGCGATTGTAAATGCACTTATAAAAGCACAGTTTATGGCGACCTGATTGTCGCGATCCATCTCAGACGATTTAGATATTTTAACTTTAAAACAAAACCCGAAACCTTTCAAGGAGGAACAATATGCACATTGAACCCGGATTCTTAATACCAGGCAAACTACTCGGCGCTAATATCGCTGCGTTAGGAATGCTCGGCTTCTACGCGAAAGACCTTATCAAAAACCCGTTTGAGATCATAAAGGCGTGCCTGGCTGCGATCTTCTTCTCGATCTTTATGCAGAGCTTTCACATGACGGTCGGCCCCTCGGAGCTGCATTTTGTTGGTGCTATGGCAATATATCTGACACTCGGCTTCAGGCCGACCCTATACGGCTTTGGCCTTGGTCTTCTCTTGCAGGGCATTGTCTTTGATCCTATGGATCTGCCGCATCTAGCCGTCAACTCGCTCACGCTCATGATTCCGCTGGTAACCGTACACATGACGCTTGGCAAGAAGCTCTTTAATAAGAGCCTTACCAAGAGGGTTTCATGGAAAGAGATCGCAAAGCTTGATGCTATCTACTACGCAGGCGTTGTATCGATGGTAGGTTTCTGGCTCTTTGCAATAAGCAACGTTGCAACACCATTTGCCTCATGGGCCTCATTTGCCGTAAGCTACCTGGCAATCATAGCTGTTGAGCCCTTTGTAACGATAGCAACGGTAAGACTCCTTAAGAAATACGAGACAACAACCGTTGTACGTAAGCTAACAGAGGTAAGCAAACTAAGCCTCGCCTCTTAATTAAAGGTATCTGGATATTTAACAGGGGCGAGGGCGCGGATGCGCCCTCGCCCTTTTTTATTTTAACGAGGTTGCTTTGCTTAAGTACCACCTAATTTATCATTGCGAGCCGCCTGCGGCGAGGCAAAATAAAGCAATCTCTCATTTAGGAAATATAAGATGACGGATAAAGGGTACGGATATACCACAGGGACATACGCAGCGGCAGCCGCCAAGGGTGCGCTAGCACTTCTGCTCGGAGGCAAAAAGAGCGACGAAGTCAGCCTTACCCTGCCGGATGCTAGCTACCCGCCGGCCCTTATTCCAATAAAAACCAGAAAAACAAATGCAACTACCGTCGAGTGCAGCGTTGTTAAAGTCTCGGTCGAAGACAACGACGCTACCAATAAGATGGAGATAACGGCAACCGTTACGCTGCGCGACGACACGGATATTATTATAGACGGTGGGGCGGGCATTGGAAGGGTAACAAAGACAGGACTTCAGCTTAAGATCGGCGAGGCCGCGATAAACCCCGGACCTCGCAAGATGATAAGGTCTGCGATCAGGGAGCTTACCGAAAAGGGCGTTGATGTCGTTATATCCGCGCCTGGCGGAATTCTTGCGGCAGAGGCAACCTATAACTCAAGGCTTGGCATCCTCGGCGGAATATCTATTATCGGAACGACCGGCATTATGCGCGCAAAATCCGCCGAATCCTTTAAAGATACCATCAAAGCGCAGATCGGGTTTTGCAAAGAAAACAACTTTAAAGAGATTATTATAACGCCCGGCAATATAAGCGAAGAGGCCATGCTGACTCTCTTTGCGGGCAGGGTCTCAAAAGACAATATAATTCAATCAGGCGACCATCTGGGCTTTACATTACAGTTGGCAAAAGAGGCCTGCCTGCCGTTCGTGCTCGCAGGCCATCCGGGCAAGCTGGCGAAGGTCCTCAATAAAGACTTTCAGACGCATTTTTCAAGGTCCGGCCCTGCTAACGAGGCCGTAATAAATTTACTCAAAGAAGGACTATATAATGATATTATAATAGATCTAAAAGACTCCCCGACCGTCGAGGGGATAACCAGTATTTTAATAAAGAACGGGCTCTCCCCTCTCCTGAATATTCTCACAGAAGAGATCGAAAAAAAGGTCAGAGAATATCTCGGTTCGGAGTCATCCATACCAACACTATTATTTAACATGGATAAGGAACTTATCGGAGCATCCGTTGCTGGCAAAGAATGGACAGAAAACAATGGTCGATAACTTAAAGCCGCCAGCGGCGGTAACAATAATCGGTTGCGGCCCAGGGGCCGCCGACCTTATAACTTTAAGAGGAAGCAATGCGATCAGACGCGCCGACCTTATCGCTGGCTCGGCGCGTCTCGTTGAGACCTTTACTGCCGAAAGCTCAGCGGAAAAGATCATTACGAATAAAAACTATAGCGAGCTCTTTGCCAGACTCGCTGCCACTCAAGGAGAAACAAAGGTAGTTCTGCTCGTCTCCGGCGACCCGCTCTTTTCAAGCCTCGGAGCTCTGGCTATAAAAAAGCTCGGTAAAGAAAACTGCGAGGTGATCGGCGGCATAGGTTCTTTTCAGCAGGCCTTTATAAACCTTAAAGAACCGTGGACCAACTACAATATAATAAGCCTTCACGGCAAGGCCTACCATAACATTGAAAAAATATTCGCAGATAACGCAGCCTTCGCGCTCTTGCTTGACCCAAAGAGAAATCTAAAATACATTAAAGAGGCAATCGGCGAGGCAGTTGGAAGCAGGTATTTATATACGGTAGCAACGAACCTCTCGCTACCAGATGAAGAAGTCACAGAACTTAGCTACGACGAGCTCGGAACACATCCAGAGCAGTCCTTAAGTATCTTGATTATAAAAAAGAAACCACCAGAGCCTTTAAAAGGAGAAGCAAGCATTGAGTAAATTCTACGGCATAGGAGTCGGCCCGGGCGAGCCAGAACTTATAACCCTCAAGGCACTTAACGCCTTAAAAGAAGCAAGCATTATCTTTACGCCAAAGGCGAACATCAAGGCAGACAGTCTGGCGCGGACAATAGTAGAAGGGCTCTTGCCAGAGGACGCAAACTTCTTCGAACTCGAGTTCCCTATGACCAAGGACGAGACGGAACTAAAAAAACGCTACCTGGCAAGCGCACACCTGATAGCGGACAATATAAAAAACGGCAGGCCCGTAGCATATCTGACCATCGGCGATCCGCTCTTATATAGCACCTACATCTATCTGCTCCGAGCTCTCGCTGAGGTTGCCCCGAACCTGACAATAGAGACGATTCCAGGGATCGCTGCATATAGCGCGATAGCATCGCGCCTTGGTTTTTCTCTGGCCGAGAAGAATGAAAGGCTCTGCATCTGCCCGGTCCCGACCGGAGACGGTGCAATGGCGGAGCTTCGTAACATAATAGAACTGCACGATACAATAGTGATAATGAAGGTTGCGAAAAAATTAACAGAGGTACTCGACCTGATCGAAGAGCTGGGACTTACCTCGACAACTGCCTTTGGCAGTCGCATAGGCCTGCCCGATGAAAAAGTAATAGACGGAGCAGACGGCTTCAATCTATCGGCAAAAGAAGGCTACCTATCGACTATAATAGTAAGAAAAGGACAGAACACATGAAGGTAACATTTATAGGGGCAGGCCCCGGAGACCCGAAGCTGATAACAATAAAGGGTAAGGAAGCAATAGAGCAAGCTGGCGTCGTCGTCTATGCAGGGTCTTTAGTAAATAAAGATATCCTCCAATACGCAACGGCAGCCCCCGAAGACATACACGACTCTGCGGGGATGGATCTGGAGGATAAAGAAAAGGTCTTTCTTGATGCAAAAGAACGCGACCTCAATCTGGCACGCATCCACACAGGTGACCCGTCTATCTACGGCGCAATAAACGAGCAGATGGTGATACTCGACAAGCTCGGCATCGACTACGAAGTAATCCCCGGAGTAAGTTCTTTTCAGGCAGCTGCAGCTACGCTCTGTCAGGAATTAACACTACCCGAACTTTGCCAGACGATAACCCTAACACGCGCCGCCGGGCGCACACCGGTACCTGAAAAAGAAGCCCTTGCTGAAATCATTAAAACAACCCCGACACTTATTCTGTTTTTATCGGTCTCGATGCTTAATACCATTACGCCGACGCTCATCACCGAATACGGCGCAGACGCACCAGTGGCCGTCGTGTACAGAGCTAGCTGGCCGGATGAGAAGATCGTAAAAGGCACTCTCAGCGATATAGCAGAGAAAACAAAGGCCGCAGGCATCACAAGGACGGCCCTTATAATCGTCGGCAAGGTCTTGGATAAGGTCGCAGCAAAATCACTGCTCTATGACAAGGGCTTTAGCCACGGCTACAGGAAGTCGAAATGAGACTCGCCATCATCGCCATAACTACGGAAGGGCTAAAGGTCGCAGCTACGGTCCAAAAGGCGCTTGGTGGTGATCTATTCGCGCCCGAGAAGATTACAGACGGCGAAGGAATCAAACGCTACTCAAGCTCTACCAAAGACCTGGTAAAAGAGCTATGGGGCAGTTATGATTCTTTTGTCTTTGTCTTCTCGCTTGGCATAGTAATGCGAATCATAAAAGACCATATACAGGACAAATATAAAGACCCTGCGATAGTCGTAATAGACGAGATGGGACGCTACGCAATAAGTGCCTTATCAGGGCACGAGGGCGGGGCCAACCGCCTCAGCGAGCGGGTCTCGCTGGCCTGCGGCGGAGACTTTGTCGTAACGACAGGCTCTGAGGCTACTAAAAAAATAATAGTCGGGATGGGTTGCCGCCGTGATACCCCTTTAGAAAAACTAGAAGCAACACTCAGAGAAGGGCTAGAGAAGGTCGGCAAGACTATTAGCGATGTAAGGCTTATCTCTAGCGTTGAAATTAAAAAAGACGAAAAGGGGCTTTTGGCCCTTGCTGAAAAATTCGGTATCCCATTGAAGTTCATCTCAACCAAACTAATAAAGACAGTCGAGGGCAGGTTTGACGAATCACCGCTTGTAAAAAAGACACTAGGGGTCGGCTCGGTCGCCGAGCCATGCGCGATACTTGGAGGACATAGATGCAAAATAATACTACCGAGACTCAAAAAGAACGGCACGACGATAGCGATAGCAGAGGAAAGCTCTTTGTAGTCGGCACAGGCCCGGGCGATATAGAGCACCTGACAGGCGCGGCACGCACTGCTATAGAGGTCTCCTCTACCATCATCGGCTATAAGAGATATATCTCGCTGATCGAGCCACTCTTAAAAGATCAGCACGTCATTACATCAAAGATGACCGAAGAGATAGACAGGTGCAAAAAAGCCCTTGAGATCGTCGCCGAAGGCGAGACCGTCTCTATCATAAGCAGCGGAGATGCCGGAGTATACGGGATGGCAGGGCTTATTATGGAGCTTGCCATAAAGACCCCTGTGTTTGCAGATATCGAGATTGAGGTCGTCCCGGGGATAACCGCTGTAAGTGCAGCGGCAGCTATTGTTGGTGCGCCACTAACACATGACTTCGCCGTCATAAGCCTTAGTGACCTTCTGACCCCATGGGAGGTCATCGCAAAACGGCTCAGATGTGCCAGTGAGGGCGACTTCGTAATAGCCCTCTATAACCCAAAGAGCAAGAAACGCAGAGAACACATAATAAAAGCCCGTGAAATCATAGAACAGCACCGCACCGGTACGACACCTGTAGCCATAGTTACAAATGCCTACAGAGAAGGTCAGACCAAAACGATCTCTAACCTCAGAGACTTTGCAGATGAAGAAATCGGAATGCTCTCGGTCGTTATAATCGGTAACTCCCAGAGCTTCTTAAAGGGCAATAAGATCGTCACTCCGCGTGGTTATCGCGAGAAATACGCAGATAATTTTAAAATTTAGATGCGAAATCATATAGCATTTACCTAAACTAAAGGAGCGTTCGAGATGACAGCACTCATAACCGACGAAGAAGCCACAGGAAAGACAAAAGAGGTCTTTGAGGATATAAAGGCGAATTTCGGTATGGTTCCGAATTTCTTTCGCGCTCAGGCAGGAGACCCCGAGTGGTTAGCCATGAACTGGTAACGTACCAAGGCGACTATGATCAAGGAAAGTCAGCTTGAGCGTAAAACAAAAGAGCTTATCGCCATGACGGTATCGCTTGTAAATAACTGTAATTACTGCTCTTTAGCACACGAAGCGATGGCAAAAATCTCCGGCGCGACTGAGACGGAGATTCTAGAGGCAAAGAAGGTCATTGAGCTATTTTCAAGCTTTAATGCTATAGCTGACTCGCTGCGAGTCCCCTGCGACGTAATGCCGTAAGACATAAAAACACCATTGAAAAGACCAATAAAACATCTTATAATAATTGTTGGTTATTTTTCATAATAAAAAAGTAAGACGAGATTGCTTTGTCGTTTTGACACCCCTTCGCTACGCTCGGGGACAACGACTCATTAGCAGTGACCGTAAATTTTACAGGAGAACCATTGGATATAACAGAACTTACACTAAGCGAGCTATCTGCTAAATTACAAAGCGGAGAGCTCACCTCCAGAGCAGCGACCGAGGCCTATCTGGCGCGAATCGAAGCAAAGGACGCGAAGATAAATACATACCTGACGCTCTGTAAAGACGAAGCCCTTGCGGCAGCCGATGCAGCCGACGTGAGGCTTAAGGCAGGCACAGATATAACGCCACTTACGGGCGTGCCCATAGCACTTAAAGACATCTTCTGTACCGACGGCATAAGGACGACCTGCGCCTCTAAGATACTGGATAACTTCATACCACCCTATGATTCGACTGTTGCTAAAAAATTCAAAGACGCAGGTGCCGTCATGCTCGGCAAACTCAATATGGACGAGTTCGCTATGGGCTCATCCAATGAGAACTCGGCCTATGGTGCTGTGCTTAACCCCTGGGATACCGAACGCGTCCCGGGAGGATCAAGCGGTGGCTCGGCAGCGGCTGTTGCCGCAGCACTTTGCGCGGCCTCTATCGGCACTGATACCGGCGGATCTATTCGCCAGCCGGCCTCGCTCTGCGGAATCGTCGGGATGAAGCCTACATACGGACGCGTCTCACGCTACGGAATGATAGCCTTTGCGTCATCACTTGATCAGGCAGGGCCTCTTACCAGAAGCGTCGAAGACGCAGCCATCTTATTGCAGACAATGGCAGGCCACGACCCCCTAGACTCGACATCTATCGACGCACCCGTCCCTGACTATTCAAAGACTCTCAAGGACGGCATAAAGGGGTTACGCATAGGAATACCAAAAGAATATTTTGTAGAGGGACTAGCTCCGGAGGTCGAGACCTCTATAAAGGCAGCTGTAGAGACCTACAAGGGCGCAGGTGCTGAGATAGTCGAGGTAACCTTGCCTCATACCGAGTATGCCGTAGGCGTATATTATCTGGTGGCAACGGCAGAGGCATCGAGTAACCTTGCACGTTTTGACGGCGTAAAATACGGTCTCCGCGTTGATGAAGGCACGGGACTCCTAGATATGTATAAGGCCACCAGAGACAAGGGCTTTGGCGCAGAGGTCAAACGCAGAATAATGCTCGGTACGTACTCGCTATCATCGGGATATTATGATGCCTATTACATGAAAGCCTCGCAGGTACGAACCCTGATAAGGCGCGATTTCGACGAGGCCTTTAAGGACTGCGATATAATACTAACGCCAACGACGCCGTCTGCTGCCTTTAAAAAGGGCGAGAAAACAAACGACCCTCTTACGATGTATTTATCCGATATCTTTACAATCTCGTGTAACCTTGCAGGCATCCCGGGTATCTCGATCCCCTGCGGCATAACAAGCAACAACCTGCCGATAGGCTTGCAGCTACTTGCGCCATCGCTTGAAGAAGCAAAGCTCTTTCGCGCAGCATACGCCTTTGAGGCAGCGACCGACTGGCATACAAAAAAACCGAAACTTTAAAAAAACAACCTTTACAATATGAATAAACACAGCGCAACACGGAGCCATTATTAATGAACGCTAAAAAAAGAAAACTTTTACTTATACTCCCTCGCGGAGACCGCAGCTACTTTGGTAAGGTCTCCAGCACCGGTAAGGCAGGCTTTATCCGCCTCGGGCTGCCAACGATTGCCTCGCTCACCCCGGACGACTGGGACGTTGAGATTCACGACTGCCGCGTAAGCCCGGCGAACTTTGATGCTAAGGTCGATATCGTCGGCATCACAGGCTTTACCAATGAGATGCCTTACGCGTATATGGTAGCCGACGGCTTCAGGGCTAAGGGCACGACCGTCGTTATGGGCGGCGTCCACGTCTCGGCCCTCCCAGACGAAGCCCTTGAACACGCAGACGCCGTTGTTATAGGCGAGGCCGAAGGCGTGTGGGAGACCCTTATCAAAGACTATGAAAAGGGCGAGCTCAAAGACCGATATAAAGCAAAAGAGCTCCCCGATATGGGCGGCTGGCCAATCCCAAGGCGCGACCTCCTAGACCGTAAGATGTACGTTAGCGGCTTTAACTCTATGCAGGCCACACGAGGCTGCCCGTTTGACTGCGACTACTGCGCAGTAACGGCCTTCTTCGGTAAGCAGTTTCGCACACGCCCGATTGATGAAGTCCTAGCCGAGATTGCAAAGTTCGATACAAAGCACTTCTTCTTTCTGGACGACAACATTACGGGCCAGCCAGCCTATGCAAAAGAACTCTTTAAGAGACTAAAGCCAATGAAGCGGACATGGGGCTCGCAGACCTCGATTGTAATGGCAAAGGATCAGGAGATGCTTGACCTATACGCAGGGTGCGGTGGCAAATACGCCTTTATAGGTTTCGAGAGCCTCTCCGAAGAGACACTTAAGGCCGTCAATAAAAGCTGGAACTCGCCCGACAGTTACCCCGTCGCCATAAAAAAAATACACGACGCGGGTATAAATATAATAGCAAGTTTTGTCTTTGGTCTAGACGGTGACGACCCGTCGGTCTTTGAAAATACCTTTGAGTTTGTAATGAAGAATAATATCGCGGCGGCGCAGTACCATATCCTTACGCCTCTGCCCGGGACAGTCCTTTACGACCAGTTCAAAAAAGACGGCAGGATAACAGATACCGACTGGGCCAAGTACCATACAGGCGAGGTCGTCTTTAAACCCAAAGGAATGACCCCGGACGAGCTGCTTGAAGGCTTTCACTGGATCTACCACAATACATATTCAATAAAAAATATCGCAAAGCGGTGTCTGAGAAATACAACAGGACTACCCTTCCGAATCGCCGCTAATGTAAGCTACAGAAAAAAAGCAAAACGCATGCCGCCGGTCGGCCCGCAGTACAGAGGGATGACCTCTGCCGACTACTTTGAGGCAAAGGCGAAAGGACTTGTTAAATGACAAAATTCGAGACCGTTATAGGGCTTGAGATACACGCTCAGCTAAAGACCAACTCCAAACTCTTCTGCGCATGCCCGACCGTATTCGGCCAAAAGCCGAATACGCAGGTATGCCCGATTTGCCTGGGGATGCCCGGCGTACTCCCCGTCATAAATGAGAAGGCTATCAGTTACGGCGTACAGATGGCTCTTGCCATCGGGTGCAAGATAAACGCACGGAGTATCTTCGCACGAAAAAATTACTTCTACCCGGACCTGCCTAAGGGCTATCAGATCTCGCAGTTCGACGAGCCATTTTCCGAGCACGGTGAGATCAACATTGAGACCAAAGGTCGTGGCAAACGCACAATCGGTGTCACACGCGTGCACATGGAGGACGATGCCGGAAAGCTTCAGCACGGCGAATCACCAGAAGACTTGAACTCAAGTTTTGTAGACCTTAACAGGACCGGCATGCCGCTGATAGAAATCGTCAGCGAGCCTGATATGCGCAGCGCCGACGAGGCCGTAGCATACTTTAAGGCGATGCGAGATATCATCCTATACCTCGGCATCTGCGACGGTAATATGCAGGAAGGAAGTCTGCGCTGTGACGCGAACGTCTCGATACGTCCCGTAGGCCAAGAAAAGCTAGGCACAAAGGCAGAGCTTAAAAACATGAACTCCTTTAAATTTATAAAAGATGCTATCAACTTCGAGGTCGCGCGCCAGACGGATCTGATCGAAAGCGGCGGTGCCGTCATCCAAGAGACACGCCTCTTTGACCCGGCAAGTGGCGTTACCCGCCCGATGCGTACCAAAGAAGAGGCCCATGACTATCGCTACTTCCCCGAGCCCGACCTCTTACCGCTGCTCATCCCGGATGAGATGGTAGAAAAACTTCGCACTGAATTGCCAGAGCTGCCGCAGGCAAAGCGAGACAGGTTTATTACAGACTACAAGCTGCCCGCATACGACGCCGGTGTACTTACGGCATCTCAAGACCTTGCAGCATATTACGAAGATAGCGTTAAGCTCTTTGACGACCCAAAGACTGTATCTAACTGGATAATGGGAGAGCTACTAAGGCTCTTAAAAGAAAGCTCCAAAGATCTTTCCGACTCTCTCGTTACGCCAGAGAAGCTCGCAGAGCTCTTGGCCCTCATAAAAGACGGTAAGATAAGCGGTAAGATCGCCAAAGAGGTCTTTGAGGAGATCTTCACATCAGGTAAGGACGCCTCTGCGATAGTAAAGGCCAAGGGCATCTCGCAGATCTCAGATGCCGGGGAGCTAGAGGCAATAATCAATAAGATCGTCGCAGACAATCAGGATAGCGTAGAACGTTACCGCACAGGAAAAACAAAGCTTATGGGCTTTTTCGTCGGCGAAACAATGAAGGCCACCAAAGGCCGCGCCAATCCAGGGCTCGTATCAAAGATGCTTAAAGAAAAACTCGCTTAGTCCATACGCTCACTGCGTGAGAACAACTCACATGCGTGAGGGCAAAGCGGCTTCGCCGCAAAATAGGTAGTTAAGAGTCGTACGTAGCTAAGAATCATATTAATGCATTTGCCCGTGCGGCGAGCACCTCATGCGTGGGGGCAAAGCGGCTTCGCCGCAAAGTAGGTAGCTAAGAGTCGTACGTAGCTAAGAATCATATTAATGCATTTGCCCGTGCGGCAAGCACCTCACACAATAAAAAGGGCTTTTAAAAAAACAATGAAATTAATCTGGAATCAAAAGCTCTCGGTGGGCGTGGATGCAATAGATGATCAGCATAAAGAGCTTATAAATAAAATTAATGACCTGACAGAGACCATCTTCAAAGGTGAAGAAAAAGAAAAGGTCGTAGAGTTTATAGAGTTTCTGGATAACTACGTCACGGCACATTTCTCTCACGAAGAGGCTATGATGCTTAAGGCCGACTACCCGGAGATCGTAAGCCATATAAGAGAACACGCAGCCTTTATAACAAAGCTCGATACCTTTAAAAGAAACTTCAATGCAACCGGCCATACCCCAGAGCTATCATTCGAGACCCAGAAGTGGCTCTATGGCTGGCTACTAAGCCACGTCTCAAAACAAGATAAACTCGTCGGCGCATATATCAACAGCAAGGCAGGTACTGCCTAACCACCTACCTGCACCTCACTGCGTGATAGCTACATTCAACAGATAGCTTCTTGCCATGCGCTGGTATGGTTTTTATTGATGGACTTTGCCGTGCGGCGAGCACCTCACTGCGTGATAGCTACATTCAACAGATAGCTTCTTGCCATGCGCTGGTATGGTTTTTATTGATGGACTTTGCCGTGCGGCGAGCACCTCACTGCGTGATAGCTACATTCAACAGATAGCTTCTTGCC
>JAJRSM010000092.1 GCA_024278765.1 Deltaproteobacteria bacterium
ACGGACTTCGCTAAAATAACGGACGAGCAGGTGGCAAGGGTAGAATCACTGATCAACAACAGGCCCAGAAAGTGTCTGGGCTACAAAACACCGCTTGAGGTCGCTTCCGCCTCTGTTGCACTTCGACCTTGAATGTGGGGGTACTAAAGGCCTGCCATCTTTCAGATAGTTATAATAAGACTTTACAAAAGACGTCAACTCTTTTCCGTATAGGCGATGACCTGATTACGCCCGGCTTCTTTAGCATTATAAAGCGCATGATCGGCATCTTGTCGCCATTGAGCTTGGCAACGGATCATCTCGTACAATTAGAACGTCATTTTCAATAATTGTAAGTTCCAGGTTTTTAAGAGCAGCCTCCACGCAATCAGAAAGACTGATCCAATCGCAATTCATCTTCTCACGCCCCGCATGCGAGAGGACCAGAAGCTCCTTGATCAGCACATGCATTCTATCTGCTGAGTCCTGAATATAATGAAGGTCCTTTGCGGCACGCTCGGATAGGTCATCTCCGATATCCAGCTTTAAGAGATCACTGAAGGAATGAAGTTTCCTTAGAGGTTCTTGCAGATCATGGCTAGCCATATATGTAAATTCATCAAGCTCTGTGACCTTACGCTCCAGATCTAGGTTTAACGATGCAAGATCGTTGTTTGATCGTAGCTGAACCCCTTCGGCATGCTTACGACTATCTATATCCTCCTGAATCTGGGTTCTTGACCTCTCCAACTCGTCTATCATCTTATTTAAGATCTCGGCAAGTGCCCCTATCTCGTTCTTGGAATTTATTTTAATCCTCAACGTGAGATCATTTGCCTGCTCCATAAGACCAACCAGATCGGCGATAGCACTCAGATCATTCAGGGGCTTAAGGACCTTTCTACTAACCACAAAAAATGCCATAAAACCCAGAAACAATGCAATTACAAAAAGTGTTCCGGCAATAAACATCTGTATTCTGAGCTTTACTATCTCAGCATTGATTATTTTATTGACCATCTCACTTACGGCAATTGATACGGCATGAATAGTATCTATTGCCTCGGTAGATACCTCAAACCACCGTGCACCAGAGATAGGGTAGGCACTCGTTTCCGCCTAGGCGTAGACATCTTCGCGTACCCTCTGGTAGCTTCCCAAAAAGATATCCTCCATATCCAATAAACGGTTCTGCGCAAAGGGATATCTAGAATCAATATTTTTAAAGGTTGCCATTATACTTGCAATATTGATCTCTGTTATCCCCCTGTATACCCTGAGCTTCTCCAACATAGTTGAAGATATAGGCTTATCGGCATTGATATGAAAACCAACTATAGACCTCTCCCTACCACTGTATTCGCTGGCTAACCAGACTGCCTGTTTTAAGATAAGGTTCATTCTAAGCGGTTCACGAAGGGTATGTGTGCTGGTTTGCGAGGTAAAGGCAGGCGTCCTGATGGCCGCACCCGACTCGATAAATTCTGTCATAATTTAATAAAACTGAACCAGGGTTATATCGGCAACACCTGTGGCCACGTAGCTATCAACTCGTTCTCTGGCACTTAATACAGCTCTGTGAGAGTTATCAAAGGCGGGCAAGGCAGCCTCCAGTTCATTATTTGTTCGATCTGCAAGAACAATACTATTGGCCAGTGCGCGTGCCTTAACAAATGCCTTATCGCCATACGATCGCAATCTAGAGATATTTTCAGTAGCCTTGTCAATGACTCTGCGCCCTACTGTGACCTCCATTGAAAGCTCCATAGTCGTCAGTCCCCTCTCAAGAGCCTGCCACCCTCAACACCAGGTATCCAGAGCTCGATCTATCACTTAAAGTAACTCTGTTCTTGCAGGTTTTTTCCGTAATTGTTATAATAATTACACACTGAAAAATCAACCAAAGGAGATATCAATGAGCGAGACAACTATCGAATGGGACGCAGAGGCAACGGCAAAGCTCGGAAAGGCCCCGATCTTCGTAAGAAAAATGATTAAAGGTAAGGTAGAGAAGGCCGCCATCGCAATGGGTGAGACAACTATAACCGCAGAGCTCATGGACAAGATCAAAGAGCTGGAGATGAAGTAAAGCCTATACGGCCGTCAAAGACAACTCGCAATAGAATATAACAAAAAGGCGTGCATATTATATGCACGCCTTTTTTTCATGCAAAATTTAAATCTGACTTCACGCAAACTCAATATCCGTATGGTCTGCGACCTCGCCGCTCAGGGTAAAGATATCGCTCATATCAAGGGCGTGAATATCACTTCTGCCATTTATCCTCGACAGTACGCGAAGCTCTTCTGCCGTTGCCCGTGCAAAGTTAACAAAGCGGTCTCTGGAAGCCTCAATAGAGAAGCGCGAGCGAAGCTCGGCATCCTGAGTCGTAATGCCTACCGGGCATCTACCGGTCTCGCATATCCTGTACTGCTGACACCCGATTGCGATAAGCGAGGCCGTAGCCAAAGCCACTGCGTCTGCCCCGAGTGCCAGAGCCTTTGCGATATCAGTGCTATCGCGCAAGCCACCGGTAACGCAGAGTGTCGCAGAGCTACCTACACCATCCAGAAACCTGCGCGCATGCCTGATGGCAAATGGCACGGGCAGGCAATGGTTATCCTTTACAAAGTCAAGAGCACCGCCGGTACCACCACCACGACAATCAATGGTTATAAAATCAGGCTCTGCCGCAAGGACAAATTCCAGGTCATCTTCAATATGACCAGCAGCGAACTTAACCCCTATGGGCTTACCCCCTGTCATACGACGAAGTTCATCGACAAAACGGCGCAGGTCTTCAGGGCTCCGCAGATCAGGCTGATGGCTCGGTGCTGAGAACGATTCACCAGCCTTTATACCACGCACTGCGGCTATCTCCGGGGTAACCTTCTCCGGCGAGAGATAACCACCCATACCGGGCTTTGCCGCCTGACCAAACTTTATCTCAACGGCATCTGCCTTTTTTATGGCATCTTCGTTGCGGCAAAATGCTGCGGTCCCGATCTCATAGATATACCTGCTTGTCTGCTCGCGCTCTTCGGCGAGCAGTCCCCCCTCGCCCGAACAGGCGGCAGTACCAGCAAGCTCCGCACCCATCGCAAGGGCTATCTTTGCCTCTCTTGAAAGTGCACCAAAAGACATGTGCGAGACGTAAAAAGGAAGATCCAGCACCAACGGTTTCTTGGCGGATAGACCTATCACGGTCCGCAGCGATACGGGTGCGGCGTCAGCTAGCGGAGTACGCGCGCACTGAGCACCTCGCAGTAAAAGGCTCTCCATCCCGGGAAAGCTCCGGCGTGTTCCCATACCAGAGACGCGGCTCTTGCCGCCTTTGGCGAGCTCGCTGATACGGGCGTATTTTACCTCATAATAATCAGGGTTGCTACCGGGCTGACGCGCCCACTTCGAGAGGTATTTATCAAGCTCTGCTACGCCCTCTTGCGAGGGCGTAGCAGGCTTTGAGCCAGAACTTACAGGTGGTGCTGAGCCTACCGACCCCTCACCACCTGTAACAACAATATCCAGTGCTTCAAACCTGGCACTTTCCACACCACAGACAGGGCAGCTATGAGGGGGCTCAAGGCCTTCTGCCTCATAGCCACAGACCACACAACGCCATCTTTTTATGCCTCTATCCTGCATGGGTTCGTCCTCCTGCGCAGCACTACAAAAACCAACCACTTAGAACTTCATACTAACAACCGGCTTATCCGAAGTACCTCTTTAGAAGCCCTACAAAGGCCATACCGTGACGCGCCTCGTCCTTACACATCTCATGGACGGTATCGTGGATAGCATCCAGATTAAGCTCCTTTGCGCGTGTTGCGATCTTCTTCTTTCCCGCACACGCCCCGTGCTCGGCAGCGACGCGGGCCTTCAGGTTTTCTTCAGTGCTGGCAACAACTACTTCACCCAGAAGCTCCGCAAAACGAGAGGCATGATCGGCCTCCTCAAAAGCTATTCTTTTGTAAGCCTCGGCGACCTCTGGATATCCCTCACGGTCGGCCTGACGACTCATCGCCAGATACATACCAACCTCGACGCACTCCCCCGTAAAGTTAGCTCGTAGTCCTTCGAGAATCTCCGGGTCAACACCCTTGGCAGAACCTATCTTATGCTGATCGGCCCACTCAAGCCCTGACTCATCGGCACTCTGCTCTTCAAATTTATCAGCTCCGGCACCGCACTGAGGACACTTCTCCGGAGGCCCGTCCCCCTCGTGAACATAACCACATATCAAGCATACATATCTCTTCATTGTCACCCTCCTTTTTCTGGTATAGTTATTAGTAAAATAAGCCTTTGAAAAGCTCAGGTCTTCATTGAATAGACTTTACCAGATAGAAAAACCCGTGTCTATAATAAGAAGACTTATCTTTACTTAATGGATTTTTATTGTTAAATTTAAAAAGTAGAGTCAGCCAATAAAGGTTAGAGGAGTAAGTAGTGCCATGGATGTAGATAACAGACAAAGCAAGAGACTGCCTTTTAACCACAGTGCCAAGTTCGGCCAAAAGAACCCGCCAGGGAGGATTTCATTTGTAACAGATCTCTCCGAGGGCGGGGTCTGCCTGAAGACTAATACCGTCTTTCAGCCCGGCACCAAGGTCTACCTCTCTATCACCGTCGATGGCCTGAGCTATGAGGCAGAAGGGGTAGTGGCATGGGCGGAAAAAGCTTCACCTGCTATAATGCATCAGGTAAAAAGCGGCATGGGCATAAAATTCACAGATGTCGATCATGCCCTGCTTGAGGTCTATAACGGCAAGCTTCAGATCAGTGCCCACGTAGAGCCGGAACGAGACTAACAGACCTCAACGTACACCTATTAAATAAAAAAAGCAAAGCAGACTACCGTCTGCTTCGCTTTAATATCTTTCGTAAACCCTGAAATCACATCTAATACTCAGAAGCCTGTATTAACTAAGCCACTGCCATCTGCGTTAAGAAAACACCAAGCTTTTTATCCATCCCTAACATATGCTCCTCCAGCCAACTATGAAGACTCAGCCCTATAATCTTTATCTGGGCAATAGAACTATCTAGCTCCAGCTCTCGCCTGTACTGAGAAAGCACAATAATAAATGCCGTATGATCGTGAATATGGTCATGAGCAAGGTCGGCGGGATAATGACAATTGCTCATAATCTTTTCTTCTTCATGGAAATGCACAACAACGTATTCATCAAGGAATGCCAAGAACTTTACTATCTCTCCAGAGCCATCACCGCTCTCGATTGCCGCAAGTAGCTCGGTAATATTACTCATAACATCTCGGTGCTGCTTATCCTGCCAAAAGACACCCGTCAAGAACTTACTGTCTAACTTGAATACCATAAAACCTCATGAACATTATACGAGTATCAAAACAAGAATATCACATGACCGTTAAGAGTATCAAAGGACTTGGTTACTTCATCTCGACATTTCCACCAAGACGAAGCCACTCATCAAATCCACCTTTTAAGGCACGTACATTTGTAAAACCTTCATCATTTAAGAGCAACGCCCCCCGGGCGCTGGAATATTCATCAGGTCACGTACAGTAAGTCGCTATCTCTGCGTTTTTCGGCAAGCCATTAGTCTTTGTCCGAAGCTCCGGGAGCGAAAAGCGAATATCGCCGGGTATCCTGAAAGGACTTCTATTGTAAGAACCCGATGCCCTAAGATCCATAACATAGACTACATCGCCATTATTCATCTTAGACTTTAATTCCTCGACCGTAATGCGCGGGACGTCTACGAGTTTTGGATTGGAATGATCATGTCCGCCCGATGCAAAAGCCGGTACAGAGACCATAAAGGTCAATAATAGCACCATCCCTGCTATTAAAAGATTACGTCTATGCATACCCCTCTCCTATCTGTATATTTATACTTTAAAAGCTTGCCAAAATCGCCGGCAACCTATGAAAATGCTATAATAATGAAGACTTACTTGCTATTACATTATTATATTATAACCAATTCCAAGCCCTAAGTCTAGAGAGTTATCATTTAACTAACCATCATAAAGCTCTAATAAGTAGACCTAACATAAAACGCAACAGGCCCTCTACCTACACTGAGGTTGAGGGCCTGCATATTACGAGTACAATTATAAAGATCTAAAAACATTTATTTCTTCACTACAACTCCGCCAAGCCTTTGCCACTCGGCAAAACCACCCTTAAGGGCCTTAAAATCCGTAAAACCCAGACCTTGCAATATCAGTACCGCACCGGCACTGCCTTCTTCGCGCAGTCACGTGCAGTAGGTTACTATCTCTGCGTCCTTTGGTATATGCAGTGTTTTTTCTTTAAGCTCACCGTACATAGACCTAATATCTCCTGGAATCCTAAAAGCACTATTAGTATAGGCCGCACCTGTATGAATATTCAGGATATAGATTCCTTATCACTGCTATACTTGGCCTTTAGCTCTTCTACCGTAATTCGCGGAACATCGTCTTTACTCTGATACCGAACCTTCTACGCGGCAAAGACAGAGGTCGCCGTAAAAATAGAGAACAACAAGATAAAACTGTAAACCGCCCTTATTTAGTGCCAGTCTAAATTAGAGTTTTCCTGCTTTAAGTGTTTGGACAGATACTCTGCCGGAGTCAAGTTTCCAAGTGATTCGTGAGGCCTTTCTTCGTTGTATTCAGTTATCCAATCTACGGTTATCTCGCGTA
>JAJRSM010000093.1 GCA_024278765.1 Deltaproteobacteria bacterium
ACCATAATAAGACTTATTGCCTCGCGCTTGAACTCACGGTCAAAACTCTTACGACCTCGTTTCTCTTCCATCTGAACACCTCCTATGGTAGCTTTTTATCACTAACCTTTCGATGTGTCCACTAAACAGGGGCAAGGGCAAGCTATTACGCAGTGAGCCTCCCCCTTTATAAAAGCTTGTGGCCGTCTCAGACGGGAGGACTTAGGGGGATTTTGTAGTTAGATCTTTCGGTGCGTCCCCGCCCCGAAAGTTAGAGTTACGATGGTTTTGGCTTCGGGGCGGGGACGCACCGAAAGATCAAGGTTAGATGTTTTTTACGTAGGGCGACCCTTTAGGGTTGCGTCTTTTACGTGGTGCGTTGAATTAAAAACCGCAAGGCTAAAGCCTTGCCCTACATGTTTTGCGACGAAGTCGCTGTGCTCTTATGCAGTGAGTGCCAGCGCATGATAAATAACTTCAGTACCTGTCACCCTGAACTTGCAGTCTAAGACTGGTTATATCCTTTAGGATCTGTATTTATTGAGATTTAGAAGACAGAACAGATGCTAAAATAAATCTAGTAGCCTTCTAAGACGGTTAGCATGACAAATAGGTTGTTATTAGTTTTTTTTCTTAATGGGTACTGCGTACAGCATATTCATCAATATGATTTTTTACCATGCGTTGCAAGAAGCTTCTTATATGACTTTACTCCACCGAAGGTGGGTGCTTGCGCACGGCAAAATATATTAATATAGTTTTGTTCTTGCCCCGAAGGGGCTATGCCTCCGGTGCAACCGGTGGCTGCTCGCACACAGGTGGTGGTTTGAAGTTTCTGCGAAGTTGAGATAGAATATATATTAGGTTATAGGGGGTGGTATGCTAATTTTATTTCAGTTTTTATATCTTTTAGCGTTGGTTATCTGGGTCGGTGCGATTGTCTTTTTTAGCTTTTGTGCTGCGCCGAGTGTTTTTAAGGTTCTCGAACGTGAAAAGGCCGGCGAGGTTATAGGAGATATTTTTCCGAAGTACTGGCTTCTGGGTTACGTCTGTGGCGTGGTAGGGTCGTTGAGTCTGATTTTTATAGGGATCAGTGGCGGAGGGTTTTATGCAGGGCGTTTTGTCTTGTTTGTTGCGATGACGGCACTTGGTTTCTATTCGGGGCTGGTTGTTGGCAAGAAGGCTCGTGCGGTAAAGGCCGAGGTTTACGCGGCAACGGGTGAGGCGGAAAAGGAGAGATTGAGATCTGTATTTAAAAAAATACATGCAAAGAGCGCGATACTTAATATGATAATACTCGCCTTTGGTCTGGTTATTGTATACCTAACGGCGATTACTTTATAGATGACAGTTCAGTGGCCTTGGTGTATAACTGTATTAATGAACTCAAGGAGGCTATTATGGATAGGACATACAAGAAGATAGAACTTGTCGGGACATCAACGGAGAGCTATGAACAGGCTATACGTAATGCCATAGAAAAGGCCGCCGAGACGCTGCGTGGCTTGGCTTGGTTTGAGGTGGTTGAGCAACGTGGCCATATTACAGATGGTAAAGTAGTAGAGTTTCAGGTCGTGTTGAAGGCCGCGCTAAAGCTAGACTAAGGTCGCCTAAACGGCTATAAATTGCCCTATACTGACAATGGCAAAATACAGGTTGATAAAGCGTGGGAGAAAACATAGAAACAATGGATGCCTTCTTTAAAGCAGAATCCGTAGCCGTGATCGGTGCTTCGCCAACTGCTGGTAAGCTCTCTTATATTATTATGGAGAGCATGTTGAGCTCTGGTTATGGTGGCGATCTATACCCTGTAAATCCGCGCCATAACGAGATTCAAGGTAGCAAGTGTTACCCTGACATGGCCTCTATCGGCAAGCAGGTAGATCTGGCTATTTTTGCTCTTCCGGCCTCTGCGATAGCCGAGTCGTTAAAAGATGCCGCACCCTTTATAAATGCCGCGATTATCGTAAGCGGCGGCTTTTCAGAGACAGGAGAAGACGGCAGGCGTGCAGAGCAGGAGCTCCTTGCAATCGCAGAGAAAGAGGGCGTGCGCATTATTGGGCCAAACTGTATTGGTATTTATGATGCTATATCTAAGATAGATACCTTTTTTATACCCAGAGACAGGGTCAATCGGCCCGCAAAGGGGCGTATAGCCCTGCTTTCCCAGAGTGGGTCTTTTGCGCTTACGGCGATGGACGTCTTTGCGGCAGAAGGCATAGGCGTCACGCGTGTCGTTAGCTACGGCAATAAGATGGACATTAACGAGGCCGACTGCCTTGACTATCTCACTGAAGACGACGAGACCAAGGCCGTTGTAATCTATATAGAAGGGATAAATGATGGCAGGAGTTTTGTCGAGGCCGCAAAGAGGTGTGCTGCCAAAAAGACCGTTTTGGCATTAAAAGTCGGTCGAGAGGGTGCTGGCAAAAAGGCCGCCGGCTCGCATACAGGGGCCGTGGCAGGTAGATATGAAATCTATAGGGCGGCCTTTAAAGAGGCCGGCATTATAGAGCTCTCCGGGTATGAGGATATTCTGGACGCTTGTAGGGTTTTGAATAAACTAAGCCCTGTTGACGGAAAGCGTGTGATGATTCTAACCGATGGCGGCGGGATGGGGGTTGGCATCGCTGATTCTTTGTCTGCCGCTGGTTTTGATCTCCCTGCTTTACCAAGGGCAAAGGCTGAAAAACTCAAAGGTATATTTCCTGATTATTTTGCCGTTGCCAATCCGATGGACCTGACAGGGAGTGTAACGGATCAGTGGTTTGCAGAGGCCCTTGATCTGACCTTAGAAGATGACGACTATGATATTGCAATAGTCGCCTCGCTCTGGGGTCCTCCTAACTTAACCGATGATCTTCCCCGGCTTCTGGGTGAGGTCGCCGGTAAGCACGGTAAGCCGGTGATTATATGTTCTCCTGGTGGCGCATATGCTAGAGAGAAGAATGTTCTGTTTGAGGCGGCCGGGATGCCGGTTTATTTAACACCCGAAGGTGCTGTGCGGGCGGCCCGTATAATAGCCGGTATGCCTCTGCGGCGTTAATAATCTTAAGTGGGAGTTTTGAGTTGAACTCAATCGATGAACTTATAAAGAGCCGTAATGGCACTCTGGTAGAGCCAGAGGTAAAGGGCTTTCTCAAAGAATGCTCAATCGATGTGCCTCGTTCTTTTATCGAGATAGATCTGGATACCGCTGTAGAGAAAGCAGGTACTATTGGCTATCCGTTGGTGCTGAAGGTTATCTCGCGTGATATCCTGCATAAAAGTGATGTCGGAGGCGTCTGCGTAGGCCTTAGAGATGAGCAGGAACTCAGGCGTGCATGGAATGAGATCTACGTAAGCATTGCGCACAGGTGTCCTTCGGCAAAGATCGAAGGTTTTTTGATCGAAGAGATGGCCCCGCGTGGTGTAGAGGTCATAGTAGGTGCGCTCTGTGATGAACAGTTCGGGCCGACGGTTATGTTTGGTATGGGCGGGGTTGCTATAGAGCTCTTAAAGGACGTAAGCTTTAGGCTCGCCCCGATTGATCAGGACGAGGTAGTAGAGATGATGAAGGAGTGTAAGGGCTTTCCGCTTTTGACCGGCTACAGGGGGAGTCCTACAAATGATATCAAGGCCGCGGCAGGGGTTATAGTAAAGCTTGCCGATATTATTACAGGCAGTAAGCTTTTAAAAGAGTTTGAGATAAATCCGCTAGTAGTTTACGAAGACGGCTGTATGGCTCTGGATGCAAGGGCAATATCTATATAAAGCCGTCTATTTCGATATCCTTAGTCCAAGACTGGTTTCCTTAAAAAATAATTCGGAGTAGTGGCTTTGAAAGACCTGCATGGCGGTGATATTTGGTCGGTTGCAAGTGGTGCTGGTATCTTGGCTGAGGATATCCTAGACTTTAGCGCGAGCATTAATCCGCTGGGGCTCTCCGGCGCGGCCGTTGCCGCTATGGAGCGTGGCAAGGGGCTTCTCAGCGCGTACCCCGAGCCGTATGCCAGAGAGCTTACTAAAGAGCTCTCTAGTTATCATAAAATACCTGCCCTTAATATCCTGCCTGCAAATGGATCAAATGAACTTATCTATCTGGTTATGCAGACTCTTCGCCCGACTAGAGCTCTTATAATAGAGCCTGCCTTTAGTGAATACAGGAGGGCTCTGGAAGGTGTTGGTGCTGCGATTGATTGCCTTACCCTTATCCCCTCTGGTGGCTTCTGTTTTGACGCTCTAAAATTACAGGAAAAGATAAGAGAAGGCTGCTATGATATATGCATAGTCACAAACCCGACGAGCCATATAGGCGGTCTTATACCAAAGGCAGATATGCTTGAGGTAATAGAAAAATGCCGAACTGAAGGCACTTTTCTTGTAATAGACGAGGCCTTCTGTGATTTCACCGAGGGCGATTCTCTAAAGGCCGAGGTTGTTGAGCATGACGGCGTTCTGGTCTTGCGCTCAATGACCAAGTTCTTTGCTATGGCAGGGCTAAGGCTTGGCTACGCAATAGGGGGGGCGGATATCATAGAGCAGCTCGCTGCTTTAAGGCCGACTTGGAGTGTGAACCTGCTGGCAACTTTAGCTGGTATCGCAACGCTCAGGGACGCCTCTTATATCGAAGCCACACGTCGCTGGTTTAAGCTGGAGCGTCCTTATATGGAAGGCCTTTTGGCTGGGATTAAGGGGCTTCGAGTCTTTTCCGGTGAAGCTAATTTTTTTCTTTGTCATCTTGATCCGGCATTTATGAGCGTAGATGCCCTTTCTGCCGGGCTTTTGACCAAGGGCATCCTGATCCGGGATATGACCGAGGTCAGGGGGCTTGGCAGCGAGTACTTCAGGGTTGCCTTGAAGAGCAGAGCGGATAATGAACTTATAGCGGCACTGCTTGGTGATACCATTGGTGATGCCACTGGTAAGGCCGTAGCTTGTAGTAGCGTTGTATAATGTATGCCCTTGCCCCTGTTTAGTGGACACATCGAAAGGTTAGTGATAAAAAGCTACCATAGGAGGTGTTCAGATGGAAGAGAAACGAGGTCGTAAGAGTTTTGACCGTGAGTTCAAGCGCGAGGCAATAAGTCTTATTATGGT
>JAJRSM010000094.1 GCA_024278765.1 Deltaproteobacteria bacterium
GGACTTCGCTAAAATAACGGACGAGCAGGTGGCAAGGGTAGAATCACTGATCAACAACAGGCCCAGAAAGTGTCTGGGCTACAAAACACCGCTTGAGGTCGCTTCCGCCTCTGTTGCACTTCGACCTTGAATGTGGGGTATCTATGCGGTAAATTTAATATAAATTTCTTATGCTGGTTCCCTGAACCAGAAAGTCTGTCATTCTCTTCGTCTATGATGTTTCGGTGCGTCCTTCGCCCCGACTACCTGCGGTAGAGCAAAGCGACTTCGTCGCAAGAGAAACACATATTGATTATATTTTCTTAGGGTGGCTACGCACGGCAAGTAGCTACCTATTGGACTTTGCCTCGCAGCATGTGGGTTGCTCTCCGCAGGAGCGTACAGCAGGTTTATTAATATGGTTTCTTACTGCGCGTTGTAAGTAGCTATTTATTGGACTGTGCCCCCCACGCATGTGAGTTGCTCTCCGCAGGAGCGTACAGCAGATTTATCAATATGGTTTCTTACTGCGCGTTGTAAGTAGCTACCTATTGGACTGTGCCCCACGCATGTGGGTTGCTCTCCGCAGGAGCGTACAGCAGATTTATCAATATGGTTTCTTACTGCGCATTGTAAGTAGCTACCTATTGGACTGTGCCCCACGCATGTGGAATTGCAAAGATAAAGCCCTTGTGTTAATATCTGATATTATGTATCGGGTCTTTGTTTTAAAGATCTTAAATTATTTAAGTAGGTTTTGACGATTGGTCTTTGACTGGTTGTCGTACGGAGGTTTTTGTGAAGAATAAAGGTTATTTCTCTCTGGTGCTACATGCGCATCTGCCGTATGTACTTTCGCACGGTACGTGGCCGCATGGATCGGATTGGTTAAATGAGGCGGCGGCAGAGACTTACATTCCGCTTATAAGAGTATTTGAGCGTTTAAGGGACGAGGGTATAAGTGCAAAGGTCTCTATTGATATTTCACCTGTCTTGACAGAGATGCTTGCTGATGACGAGTTCAAGACGGGCTTTAAGGCATATCTTAATCAAAAGGTCGAGGCGGCAAGCCATGATATTGATGAGTTTACGCGGCTGGAAGAGTCGCATATGAAAGATGTTGCCTGTATGTGGAAGGAGTTTTACGGTGGTATATTAGAGGACTTTACTAATACTTACGGCGAAGATATCCTCTCTCGTTTTCGCACACTTCAGGACCAGGGGCATATCGAGGTCTTTACCTGTGGCGCAACGCATGGGTATTTTCCGCTGCTTTCTACTGATGAGAGCGTACAGGCTCAGGTCAAGCAGGCCGTGGCTAGTTATAAGAGGCACTTTGGTCGTGCCCCTCGTGGTATCTGGTTGCCTGAGTGTGCTTACAGGCCGTCTTATCTGTGGAAGAATCCAATGGATGAGAATGCAGAGCCGTATATGAGAAAGGGCGTTGAGGAGTTTCTGAGTGAGAACGGTATTGAATATTTTTATGTGGATTCACATCTGCTAGAAGGCGGTACGGCAGTTGGTGTTTATCACGATAGGTTCGATGAGTTGGCTGTATTGTGGGATAACTTTGAGAGCCAGCGTGCGGACCGTACCGAGATAGGTACGGCGACGACGGCCTCGGGAGAGGCCGTGAAGGCATCCACATATAAGGTGTATCTGGCTGGTTCCGAGGCTCCCGGTAAAAAGCCTGTTGCTATCTTTACGCGCGACAGCGAGACAGGGCTTCAGGTCTGGAGCGGCGAGTGGGGATATCCGGGAGATCCGGAGTATGTTGATTTCCATAAGAAGAGATTCCCCGGTGGGCTCAGGTACTGGAGGGTTACTAGTGCCAAGGCCGATCTGGCCGAGAAAGAGCAGTATCATCCTAAGCGTGCCGCAGAGCGGATAAGGGCCAACGCAGAACACTTTGCAGACCTTATAACGAATAATCTGGCTGCTTATCAGGAAAAGTCAGGTGAGCCCGGGATTGTAGTGTCTCCTTATGACGCAGAGCTCTTTGGTCATTGGTGGTTCGAGGGTGTGCAGTGTCTGTACCACGTGATTAAGAACCTGCACGATGCAGGCGAGGTTACGCGCGTTACAGCAGGCGAGTATCTGGATTTAACGGCAGATACCGTGCGTGAGGTCGTTAATCTTCCCGAAGGGTCATGGGGTGAGGGCGGCTATCATATGGTCTGGCTAAATGATCAGAACAAATGGAGCTGGCCGCATATCTATGAGGCAGAGGCGGATATGAAGAGACTAGCGGGTACGTACAGTGAGCTTAGCGAGGGCGAAGACGACTTTCTGCGCGACGTTATAAAGCAGGCGGCACGTGAGTTGCTTGTTTTGCAGGCCTCTGACTGGCAGTTCCTTATCTCTACAAAGTCGGCGGCAGATTACGCAGAGCTGCGGATAGCACGACACTTTGAGGACTTCAAAGGGCTTGTAAAGGTCGCAGGTAGTCTTACCGAAGGCAACGGCGTAACCGAGGGCGATAAGAACTTTGTAGAGGCCCTTATGAAGAGAGACAATCTCTTCCCTGATATCGATCCGCTCTGGTTTAAAGAGGTTGAGCACAAGGCTCATAACGTTTAGACCTTTGATAGTTTTTTTGAAATCACTTAATTGGTAAAACAGCTTGGTCTTTGGCGGCCAGATAAACTAGGGAGTGCATCTGATTTGGCAAGTAAAAAGAAGGATATAAAACAGATAACGCTTGGAGATAATAACTTTGCCATGGAGCTCTTTGGCAAGGGTGGCGATAACCTAAAGAGGTTTGAGAAGAAGTTAGGAGTAGATATAGATAGCCGTGGCACTGCCCTGACGATCCAAGGTGAGAAGGGTAAGGTGGCTCTGGCCGAGAGGTTAATATTAGAGCTATACGGAATGGTCGAGACGGGCTTTACGCTTACAGCCCCTGATGTGGATTACGCAATCAGGATGGTAGTAACCGATCAGAAGGTACGCCTGAAAGACGTCTTTATGGATACTGTTGCTTTGTCGTATCGCAAACGCAGTATTACTCCTAAGAGTATTGCTCAGAAGGATTACCTGGATGCGATTCGTAGCCACGATATAGTCTTTGGTGTGGGGCCGGCCGGTACGGGTAAGACCTACCTTGCGATGGCTGCGGCTGTTGCGGCACTTACCGAAAAAGAGGTCGATAGGATAATACTGGTTCGTCCTGCCGTAGAGGCCGGGGAAAAGCTTGGTTTTCTTCCCGGCGACATGATGGCAAAGGTTGATCCTTATCTGCGCCCGCTTTATGACGCCCTGCACGATATGATGGATATTGAACGCGTAGAGCAATTAATAGAGCGTGGCACTATCGAGGTCGCCCCGCTGGCCTTTATGCGAGGGCGTACATTAAATGATTCTTTTGTTATAATGGACGAGGCGCAGAACACGACGCGTGAGCAGATGAAGATGTTCCTGACGCGCCTTGGCTTTAGCTCCAAGGCCGTTATTACAGGCGATATAACGCAGATAGACCTGCCTCTGGCACGGAGCTCCGGCCTTGTTGAGGCGCAGAAGATCCTGACCGGCATTGAAGGCATCTCTTTTGTCAACTTTACCGATGCCGATGTCGTGCGTCATCCTTTGGTGCAGAAGATAATCAAGGCCTTTGAAAAGGCAGATAAGAACAAAAAGGTTATCTCTGATTAGGCGGCTTTGATGGTTTTCTAAGACCTGTCTAGATGAGTTTTGTTGTACTTTTTTTGTCATTGTGATTGAAGATGGGCTACTCCTTTCTTAGCAACACAATCGTAGCGAAGCAATCTAGTTCTTTACCTGTTCTACTTTATTTTATCAGTCTGAGACGGGTCATAGCTTACCTCATGAAAAAAACCTCTAAAACCTATATAGACCTTGCCGTGCGTATTGGTGGCGAGCTTAAAGATGCCAAATCAGCGTTCTTGAAGGTCAACTCTGTTTTGATTAAGCGGATTGCGCGCTGCGTTGTCGAGGAACTGAGGCTTGGCGACACAGAGCTGAGTATTTGCCTTACCGATGACGCAGGTATCAGAGAGCTTAACAGTCAATATAGGGGTAAAGACAAGGCCACCGATGTCCTGAGTTTTCCTATGGAAGAGGACGAGTTAGGTTGTGAGGGCTTTGGTGATGCGGGTGCTAGAGTACTTGGTGATGTTGCAATCTCGGTAGAGACGGCACGTCGTCAGGCCGAGAGTTACGGAGTTACCTTTTACGAAGAGATGGCGAGGCTTTTAACGCACGGCATCTTGCATCTGATCGGCTTTGACCACGTAAACGGTGGTCGTCAGGCCGCCCTGATGAAGCGAGAGGAAGAACACCTCTTGAAAGTGGTCGCGCATATTTATAGTTCCTAAACTTAAACTGCCGTGGTCTTTATTGGCGTATTCTTTTGTATGAGGGTATGGGCATAACGCTTGTTATTTCTTTTATATTTACCAGCGTCCTGAGATGAGTCAATGAAAAAGAATATCCTTTTATCTGTAATTTCAGCATTGCTTCTGGTTGCGGCCTTTTCTCCTCTGGGTACGGGGCTTTTGGCATGGGTAGGGCTCGTGCCTTTTTTGTTTGCGCTGCAAGGCGTAGTTGTTAGAGGAGAAGAGGGTAGGGCGAGAAGGTCGTTTGTCTTAGGATGGATATGGGGCCTTGTCTTCTCGGTTGGTACGATCTACTGGGTCGTGAACTCGATGTATTATTACGGCGGCATTCCGCTTATCCCGGGCGCACTCATTATGCTCGTGCTTGCGGCCTATCTGGCGTTATTTCCGGCTATTTTTGCGATTTTATTTTATCATACTCGGGATTATCGCCCTCTTTTCAGGCTTTTTGTCATCCCGGCCCTCTGGGTCTCTCTTGAATTTATCAAGGGTTTTCTTTTTACCGGCTTTCCGTGGAGCTTGCTAGGGTATTCTCAGGTTGATTTTACGACCTTTATTCAGGTTGCAGATGTCTTTGGTGTATGGGGCGTCTCTTACTGGGTAATGTTGCTGAACGCCGGTATATTCCTTTTTCTTCTTAATCTTGCCCATGGCAGCGGGCGGCGAGGGCTTCGCATAGAGCCGTTTCTGATATTTGTAGCTACTGTAGTTGTCTTTATCATTATTGCGGTATATGGCGTCGTGCAGTCGCGATCTGTTGAAAGGGACGTCGCTGCGTGGCCTAAGGTTGATGTTGCTGCGGTTCAGGGTAATATTGGACAGGCCGTAAAGTGGCAGGCAACAGAGCAGATAAAGACGATTGATAAGTATAATGCTTTGGTTCAGGAGGCTGCGAATTCCTTTAAGCAGCTAGGCGGCGAGGGTGGTCTGATAGTTCTGCCGGAGACCTCTATGCCGTTTTTCCTTGCTAAAGACAAAGGCATGCTGCCATTTGTAGAGGAGATGGCTCGCGACTCTGGTTCTTATCTTCTGATAGGCGCACCGGATTATACCCCCGACGGTTCGGGTGGTCAGGATATCCTTAATACGGCTTTTTTGCTCTCGCCAGATGGCAAGATCAGCGGTCGTTATGACAAGATGCATCTCGTGCCTTTTGGCGAGTATGTACCGCTTAAACGGATATTGTTTTTTATAGAAAAACTAACGGCCGGGGCTGGTGAGTTTGTCGAGGGTCGAGGGCTTTATCCAATCAAGATCGAGCTTGGCGCGGAGAGCTTTGGTATTGGGACCTTTATATGTTTTGAGGCGATCTTCCCATCGCTCGTTGCAGAGCTTGCTAGAGGCGGTCCAGAGCCAGATACGGATGCGTCGCCGGCAACAGGTCTGCTCGTAAATATCACCAATGACGCATGGTTTGGAGATACCTCGGCACCTTATCATCATCTTGATATGACGGTTATGAGGGCCGTAGAGAACAGGATCTTTTTGCTGCGTTCTGCCAATACAGGGATAAGTGCGATAGTCTCGCCAACCGGCGTGGTGATAGAAAGGGCTGGTCTTTTTAAGGCCGCATCTATTAGCGCAAGGGTTGGTTTGCGTGGAAAAGGCCCGACATTCTTCGGGCGTTTTCCGAATCTTTTTCCTTGTGCCCTGCTTATTTTCTCGGCTATTATAGTCGTTCTTGCTCTGCGGTTTAGAAAACGGTCTTAGGTCTAGCTCTAGGCTGTTCTCTGAGATTGCCGCGTCGGCCTTTCGGCCTTCTCGAAGTGATGCAAGATCTATATTGTCTTTGCTGGCAAGAAGGGGGATAGCCGCTTCGTAGCGAAGCAATCTGTTTTTGTGACGAAATCGCATCGCTGCTCCGTATGGGGTCGTAGTGACAAGGCAGTGTATTGTTTTTTGATGTAGGGCAACCCTTTAGGGTTGCGTCTTTTTGTGGAACTTGAACTGAAAAACTGCAAGGCTCAGGCCTTGCCCTACGGATTATTTATTAATCGCATCAACTAACAACCTGTCATCTTGAACTTGTTTCAGCATCTGTAATTAAAAATATGGAGATTTGATTTAAGGAGTTTTTTAAATGATAGAAGATAGTAAGGCAAAATTAGCCAAGGCTGAGATAAAGCTCGAAGAGCTGGGGGGTTATCTTTGACCTCGCTACCAAGAGAAAAAAGCTAGAGGATATAGAAGAGCAGGCAGGCGGGGCGGATTTTTGGAATGATGCCGAAAAGGCTCAGCTCGTAATGAAGCAGAAGTCTGATATTGAGGGGGTCGTAAACTCTTATGAAGAGCTGCAAGAGCTTGCCGAAGAGGCCGCCATTACAATCGAGCTCGCAGAAGAAGAGGGCGACGCGGATGCCGAGAAAGAAGCGGCAGTGCTTGTCTCACGTCTTCAGAGGCGTGTCGAAGAGATGGGAATCTTGCGTGTCTTTAGTGGTAAGGCCGACAGGTGTAATGCCGTTGTCTCGATTAATCCGGGGGCCGGAGGCACCGAGGCGCAGGACTGGGCTGGGATGTTATACAGGATGTACGAGCGTTTTGCCGAGCAAAGGGGATATGGCCTTGAGGTCGTTGATTACCAGTCAGGCGAAGAGGCCGGGATAAAGAGTGTTACCTTTATACTCTCTGGCGATTATACCTACGGTTATATGAAGGCCGAGGTCGGTGTGCATAGATTGGTGCGCATATCACCGTATGACGCAGCGAAGCGGCGGCATACTTCATTTGCATCGGTTATCGTATATCCGCAGATAGACGACGATATTGAGGTCGAAATAAATGAAGCGGATCTTAGGATTGATACCTATAGGGCCAGCGGCGCGGGCGGCCAGCATGTAAATAAGACCGACTCAGCCGTGCGTATAACGCACCTGCCGACAAAGATTATCGTCCAGTGTCAGAACCAACGCAGTCAGCATAAGAACCGCGCTACGGCGATGAAGCTTCTAAAGAGCCGCCTCTATGAACTTCGGCGTAGAGAAGAAGAAGAAAAGATGGATAGCTTGCATGAGAAACGTGAGATCGCCTGGGGCAGTCAGATAAGGTCATATGTGTTGCAACCCTACAGGATGGTAAAGGATCATAGGACTGGGCTTGATAAGGGCAATGTAGACGGCGTCTTGGACGGCGATATAGGGCCCTTTATAGAGGCCTTTTTGCTGGGAAAGAAGTTCGGTTCTAGGGAGACCGGTTCTGATTAAGGTTTTCATCATGGCCTTTTGCGTTTAAAGGATAGGGGTGGATTTCGTTTTTCCCCGGTGGTAAGATTGTCTTTTCAGTCTACAATCAGGAGGTGTTGTTATGGAGTTAAAGGGCAGCAGGACGGAGAAGAACCTTATGGCGGCTTTTGCCGGGGAGTCGCAGGCGAGGAATCGTTATACCTATTACGCCTCTGCGGCAAAGAAAGAAGGTTTGGTGCAGATCTCCGAGATATTCACCGAGACCGCTGATCAGGAAAAGGAGCACGCAAAGCGGCTGTTTAAGTTTATGGTGGGGGGCGAGGTCGAGATAACCGCTTCTTTTCCGGCCGGCGTTATAGGGGATACCATGGAGAACCTCAGGGCTGCGGCCGCCGGCGAGAACTACGAGTGGACGGATATGTATCCGGGCTTTGCCGAGGTTGCAAGGGAAGAGGGCTTTGATAATATTGCCGGGGTCTTTAATGCTATCGCCGTCGCGGAAAAACAGCACGAACGCCGCTATAAGACGCTTGCCGATAATATTGAGAATGGGATGGTCTTTAAGAGGGGGAATGCGGTAGTGTGGCGTTGCCGTAACTGCGGCTACCTGCACGAGGCAGAAGCCGCCCCCGAGGTCTGCCCTGCCTGTGCGCATCCGCAGGCCTATTTTGAGATACTCGGCGAGAATTGGTGAGTATTCTGCCCGCGTCCGGCGGCCTGCCGGCAGGGCTTATTTATGAAAATCAAATAAACCAGTGAGGTTATAGTAGATGATATCTTCAAATATGGCAGAAATACTTAATAAGCATATGAATGCCGAGTTTTACTCTTCTTACCTGTATCTCTCAATGTCGGCCTATGCCTCGAGTAAGGGTTGGAGAGGGTGTTCCAGCTGGCTTTACGTGCAGGCGCAGGAGGAGATGATTCACGTTCAAAAGCTTTACGTCTACCTGGACGATCAGGACGCACGTATAGAGCTTTATGCAATCGAGAAGCCGCCGGTCGAGTTTGGCTCTCCGCTGGAGCTCTTTGGCGCAGTCCTTGACCATGAGCGTAAGGTCACGGCTCTGGTAAGTGATGTTATGACGGTCGCCGTAAAAGAGGCTGACCACGCAACCGAGACCTTCTGGCAGTGGTTCGTAACCGAGCAAACAGAAGAAGAAAAGAACTGCAGAGACGTAGTCGATAGGCTTAAGCTTGCCGGAGAGACCGGCCCGGGCTTATTTATGATTGACAACGAACTGAGTGCTCGTGTGCTTGTACCACCGGCACTTTGATCCAGAGCTCGTAAAAAAGACCAGAGCCTTGTATAACGAGTACCCTCTTGCGGGTACTCGTTGATGTTATAGACCGTTAGCTAGACTATTATTACCCCGATGCAGTAGGAAATAAGCAATGAGTAGCAATAAGGCCAAATATTTATCTAGCAACTACCCTTATGGGTAGTTGCTAGCTCTTGGTAAGGCCTTTGACGGGTAGTTTTTGAGGGTCTTTTCAATATTTGTTTTGTTTTCGGGCGGTTTTTTTACCCGGAACCTTGAAATAGCCTCGTTGGTTTTATTTTTCATTCTTGATTGCTAGAAGGCCAGTTCTTTTTTCTTGGATTCTCACCAATAATTATTCCTGAAACTCTAGAATTATCTTGACAAAACGCCTCTATAGTTCTATAAATAATAAATTCAGTTCGAGTCTCCGCAGGAGTAGTTTGTATTCCAAAGGGGTTTTGATTCGTCCTTCGTTGGCGATTTTCTGAAAAATTGCTGGCGTAGCTCAATTTGGTAGAGCATCTGATTTGTAATCAGAAGGTTGCGGGTTCAAGTCCCATCGCCAGCTCCACTACTATGATAGAACGACTTTAGAGTACGTTTTTTATATAGTTTTATGGTTTTTTATCTGGTTATCTTCTTGGTTGCCTAGCAGTAGCGCAAGCGGCGATACAGATAAAAAAGATTTTTGTTTTTTTTGTGTAGCAAGTAATGGGGGGAGTCGTCTCTTATGACGGGGAAGCGACTCTAACGCCCCATTTTTGTATATTTCACGGAGAGGTACCCGAGTGGCCAAAGGGGGCAGACTGTAAATCTGCTGGCTCAGCCTACGGAGGTTCGAATCCTCCTCTCTCCACCATAGGCGGGTGTAGTTCAATGGTAGAACTTCAGCCTTCCAAGCTGATAGTGTGGGTTCGATCCCCATCACCCGCTCCATTTTTTGGGCGATGTAGATTAGACTTACTCGATTTTGTTTTATAAAAGCTCTCCGTTGCCCATGTAGCTCAGTCGGTAGAGCACTTCCTTGGTAAGGAAGAGGTCACCGGTTCAATTCCGGTCATGGGCTCCATAGTCCTGACAGATGGGCTGAATTGGGGCATACGGGCTGAACTGGAGCAGGTTGGTTAGTCAGGGAGAATTAAAGGGGCAGGCGGCTGAGCAGGGAGTATTATAGAGGGAAAAGAGGTTTTCATTTAGATATAATTATCCATTGGTTTTATATATTATTGTGTACTGACATATTCGGAGGGAATGAGAGATGGCGAAGAAAAAATTTGAGAGGAATAAACCGCACGTAAATGTTGGAACTATCGGTCATGTTGACCATGGTAAAACAACACTTACTGCTGCTATAACGACCGTACTTGGTGTTGCCGGTGGTGCAACACCAATGGCATACGATCAGATCGATAAGGCCCCTGAGGAAAGAGAACGTGGTTTGACGATCTCTATCTCTCATGTTGAGTACGAGACC
>JAJRSM010000095.1 GCA_024278765.1 Deltaproteobacteria bacterium
AGGCTTCGGGACGTCTCAGCCACGGGACGGCCCTCCACCATAATAAAACTTATTGCCTCGCGCTTGAACTCACGGTCAAAACTCTTACGACCTCGTTTCTCTTCCATCTGAACACCTCCTATGGTTGCTTTTTATCACTAACCTTTCGATGTGTCCACTAAACAGGGGCAAGAGCACTTCGTCGCTACGCTCCTCGCAATGACAAAAAAGTAAATCTCTTATCTTATTAAGGTGGGCACAGCCCACCAACCTGTCATTGCGAAGGGATTTATCCCGAAGCAATCTCGTCTTCCAAGCAGCACCACCTGCGGTGGAGCATAATCCATCAACCTAAATTTGCCGTGCGCAGCACCACCTGCGGTGGGGCACTCACTGCGTGAGAGCTAAAATCCATTAAAATAATATCTTCTTTTTGCTAGCACAATCCATCAACCTAAATTTGCTGTGCGCAGCACACCTGCGGTGGGGCACTCACTGCGTGAGAGCTAAAATCCATTAAAATAATATCTTCTTTTTGCTAGCACAATCCATCAACCTAAATTTGCTGTGCGCAGCACTACTTATATCCAAACTCTTTCAGGTCCCGGTCATTCTTGGACCAGTCTCTGGTGACCCTTACAAATAACTTCAAAAAGACCTTTTTCTGAAGCAGCTTTTCTATATCTATGCGGGCCTCACTTCCTACAATCTTGAGCATTCCTCCACCCTTGCCGATAATGATGCCTTTTTGCGAGTCACGCTCGACATTTATAACAGCCCCGATACGTATTATATCGCTCTTTTCCTTAAACTCTTCTATCTCTACGGCGACCGAGTAAGGTATCTCTTCTTTGGTCAGCTCAAAGACCTTTTCCCTTATAAGCTCACTTACTAGAAACCGCTCGGACTGATCCGTTATCATATCTTTTGAATAATACTCCGGACCTTCCGGCAAAAGCCCTTTCAGTATCTCTACCAGAGCATCTGTGCCGTCTTCCTTACGCGCGGATATCGGTATAACATCAACAAAATCCATACGCCGCGAAATCTTTGCGATAAGCGGCAAAAGACTCTGCCTGGAAACGGTATCAATCTTGTTTATAGCAAGAACAACCGGGGCCTTTACACGGCGGAGCTTATCCAGAATAAAGGCCTCTTCCTCTCCTATCTTACGAGAGGCATCAACCATATAAAGGACCGCATCGACCTCACTAAGCGAAGCAAGAGCCTCGCCGACCATAAACTCCGTCATACGCCCCTTGCCTTTATGGATACCCGGGGTATCGACAAAGATCATCTGCGCACCGTCCGTGTTCTTAACACCACGCACGGCATTACGCGTCGTCTGCGGCTTGCTGGAGACGATAACGATCTTCTCGCCAAGGATCGCATTCAGGAGCGTTGACTTTCCGACATTAGGTCTGCCGACTATAGCTATAAAACCAGATTTAAATGACATAATCTAATAGAGTACCATTTACTGACGCCTGAGTCAAAAAATGGTATAAATAGGTCTATGACAGGCAGAATACTGTCTTTAGAGTTATTGACAATAATTCTCAAGAAAGTACAATTAAGAAAGTATATCTGACGACAAAGAGGAGACAGGGAATGCCGCTGGGCCTTAAGAACACCAAAGAAAGATACGGTGCTGTAGCCATAGTCCTGCACTGGGTGATGGCCGTGCTTATTATCGCGCTTTTTATCCTGGGCGTCTATATGAGGGGGCTACCCTATGTTGACCCTTGGTACACGACCGGGCCGCACCTGCACAAGAGCTTTGGCATTATCTTATTTGTCTTGCTCGTGGTCCGTACCATCTGGCGACGCCTAAACCCCAAACCCGTGATCGAAGGCCCGCTATGGGAACAGGGAACAGCTCGCATCGTGCATGCGGCTTTTTACGTCCTGCTCTTTATCATTGCGCTAAACGGCTACCTCATTCCGACGGCAGACGGAAGCTCTATCGAGCTCTTTAACTGGCTGGAAGTTCCTGCTATAATAAACGGGATAGATCATCAAGAAGACACAGCCGGCGTTATTCACTACAAAGCCGCTACAATCCTCATGATACTCGTCATCCTGCATACCCTCGCGGCCTTAAAACACCATTTTCTGAATAAAGACTCTACCCTTAGAAATATGCTGGGAATCAAATAAGATTCATAACGTTAAGAATATAAACGGAGGATCTATGAAAAGAAAATATACCGTGGTATTTATTCTATTAGCAGGCTTCTTGCTGGCGACCTGCCTTGCGACCTTGACCCCGCTAGAGGCCTTTGCCAAGAAAAAAACAACGTTAGAGCACTACGTCATAGATACTAAAAAAGCCCATGCCTTTATAAACTTCAGGATCTCTCATCTGGGCTATAGCTGGCTGCACGGACGCTTCAATAAGTTCCAAGGCGAGTTCGACTTTGATACGGCCAACCCCTCAAACTCAAAGATCGAGGTACGGATAGACCCGGCCTCGGTAGATACAAACCACGCAGAGCGGGACAAACACCTACGAGGCAAAGACTTCTTCGATGTAAAGAAGTTCCCTGAATCAAGCTTTGTAAGTACCTCGATAACGCGCGTTGGTGGCAAAGGCGCTCTTATAGTAAAGGGTAAATTCACATTGCACGGAATAACCAGAAATATCACAATCAGAGGGGAAGAGATCGGCGCAGGCAAAGACCCGTGGGGCGGATACAGGCGTGGCTTTCGCGGCCACACCACCTTAAAACTTCGCGACTACGGAATCACCTATGATCTCGGGCCGGCCTCGACGATAGTCCATCTGGAGTTTTCAATAGAAGGAATAAGAAAATAAAAGGGCAAATATTTTTCTGAAATACCAAAGGCCCTTCTACTCTGTAGAAGGGCCTTTGGTATTAAAGCCTTAAACCTAAAAACCTAAGACTATACCGGCTGTAGTTCTACCACCACACTAGCAATCTCACCAATACCACTAAGTGGATATGCCTGCATCGTTATAAAGTCACCGACCTCGACCTGACTTTTACCCCTTAAAGAAAGATGCACCCATACATTGATACCCTGACTTTTAAGACTATTATCTTCTAGCAAAAAAGTGTGGCTCAGCAGGTCTATCCCAGAGCTCTGCCGCACGACCTCATCATAGCGAGCCACAATAACGGCCGCGCCGTCTGCAACAGATTCATCTCGCAATTCTACCCGGCACATTGCACCTTCGGGCAGCATCACTTGATTGCGCAGCATTACCTTTACCTCTACCTTCATAAGATACGCCCTACCTTACCGTCATTTACTGGCAGCAAGCCCAGTATTCTCCGTAACTATCCAACAATGTACATTAGAATCAAAGAGCTTACGCCTGCTGAAGTTCGCCGCTTTACAACCGCTCCTGCATACCGAAAGCCATGCACACTCACCGCAGTAACCTTTAATATCACCGACCTTCATACTACGAAAATAATTTAAAAAACGAGACCCCTTCCAGATCTGACTAAAGGACTTATCCTTGACGTTCTCTGCGACCACACCCTCAAAGTAATGACACGGCAAGACCTCACCCTTTGGTGTGACCGTACAGTAATGCAATGCACCGCCGCATTCTACAGGCGTAGAGGCATCGATTTTATTAGCTGGCGGAGCACTGAAGGTAGGCTCAAACTCCAGCTGCATGATCTCTATTGTTCTATTCTTACGCTCTTCGATTAGATAGGCCGAGACCTCTTTTACCTGCGAAGGACTTAACTCCAACTCGCTATTTGCCTCGCCGCGACCAAAAGGTATAAACGGTATCAGACGGAAATACTTTACGCCATGCGCCTCCAGAAGATCCAGCATTGAAGAGATATCTTCCTGGTTGTTTTTAGATATAACCATGCCGACCGTTACTTCGTTACCTGCCTCGACCAGATGATCAATGCCAGTCAGAGCCTGCGAAAAGGCCTGCTTATTGCCCCTGAAGCCGCCGTATATCTCTGCGGTAGAACCATCGAGGCTTACCTGAATTCCGGCTTCTAACTCGCGTAGCTTCGCTGCGACAGCAGGGGTTACGCAAAGCCCATTTGTTGCCAGCCCGATTGTCATACCCTGATCTTTCGTGGCACGTGCGAGCTGAAAGAAATCCCCACGCATCAGAGGCTCACCACCACTAAAGGTAATATCACGAACCCCCATTGCCTGCCACTGACTTATAAGAGAAAGCGCATCATCAGTCGATAATTCATTGTGCTGTTTTTTATCGGCAGAGACTATGCAATGCAGACACTTAAGGTTGCACTCTGCCGTTATCTCCCAGAAGACAGACTCAGGGGCAGGGGCATCAAACCAGCGCATCTTCTCATTCTTTACCCATACGATTCCGCGTTCTGCGAACTTACCGATAAAGCCCTCTGCAAGCCCTCTAGTATCGGCCTCTGTTGATTTAAATTTATCACAGAGCATAGCCACTATCTCATCGATTGATCTGCTTCCATTACAGAGCCTTAAAATGGCCGCGCCAGAGCTATTGACCTTTATTTTATCTCCGTCATACGGAGATAAAACCTTTTGATCTTTACCGCCTACAGAATCAAGCCTAAATGGAAAATACGGATAACTCAAAAAAACCTCCGGTTGAATAAGATCTAAGGATTTAAAAAAGAAGGGTCACGCCCCGACCAAACTTAGAGAGACGCAACCCTTAAAAGATAACACGGTGGAAAAACCAAGTCCATATTAGTGGCACGGGGCGGCTGATAAACAGCCGCTCCGTGCCAAAGACTCAGCCTCTAACCCTCGCAGCTGGGATCAAAACCTTCGTCATCGGTCTCTCCGTCACAGCCACAGTCATCATACGGGTCTTCATACTCGCTGGAGGTCCATTCAGCATACGGATCCTGACTACCATAGTCCTGACCGTAGTCCTCTCCCCCTTCGCAGCAACCGCATCCGCAATTACAGTCGCAACCGCCTTCGTAATCATAGTCCTCTTCACCATAAGAGTCCTCGTATCCATAACCATCTTCATACCCATAATCCTCGGAGTAATCATAGTCGGCGTCTCTGTAGGTAAACCTTCTAGGATTCACAAAACGCCCTAGTCTGCCTGGACGCAGATAAGGACCGGCCCAGCATCCAGTCGGTGCCGGAGGACAAAGCGGCCTTGGCGCGGGAGGACACGAGATCCTCGGCGACGGAGGACATAGTCTTCCTGGTGCCGGAGGACATGCTATCCTTGGTGCCGGCGGGCACGCAATACGAGGTGCCGGTGGGCATGCGGTCCTTGGAGCCGGAGGACAGAGCCTTCTCGGTGCCGGCGGACAGAACCTTCTCGGTGCCGGCGGGCATGCGATCCTTGGTGCCGGTGAACAAACAAGCCTAGGTGCAGGCACACAAACACGCCTGGGCGCCGGTGGACATAACCGCACCCTCGGCGACGGTGGACAGCGGAAGGTTATAGGTGCTGGCGGGCATAGCGGCCGTGGGCACATGCTATTTGCCGCCGCGATATCGCCCGCGCTCAACCCGTTACGCTGCCCTATAACAGCGGCCGGATTCGTCGGCGTTATAGTCTCGCTTCCATCTACAGAAAAGGCTACTCGCGGATAGTGCATGATCGAGCCATAATCATAGACCCCGACATCATCCCCGTCCGCTATATGCTGGCTAAAGTTACCCTCACGCCCGGGTATGATCTTTGCCCAGTTGATCGTTACAAAGGCATTACGGTCGGCACGGCTCTGCTCATGCCACAACCCAACGGTATGACCGATCTCATGGATGGTACTACCGGTAGAACAACCATTGCCAAGCTCAACAAACTGATAGCCACCAATGCGACCAACATGCGCCCTGCAACCGGCACCAGTCTTAAACTCTACATAATCCGGATACATCGCCTGATTTGCCGCAGTCCTCAAGACAAAACGAACCCTTGTATTGGCCTCCCAATGCGCAATAGCGTCGGTTACACGGGCCTGATTGGCAAGTCCACTATTAATTGTATAAGGAACAATACAGTTCGGCCACCTCTTGGAAACCAAGACCACAACACCTGCGGCTATTTCTCCGCGTATTTCAGCGCGACGCAGCTCCGTATTACGCTCAACCTCCTCGACGGTTCCAAGGATGATATCGCCCTCAAACATCGCAAGGCCGTCGACTTCAACGTACTGCACTTCTTTTGAATAAAAGGTCTCGCCATCGATAAGTGCGGTTCCGATCTTATCGGATTGATACTCCTCACCAAACTCGCAACTACCTTTCTTAGCACCCTTCTTCTCACCTTTTTTTTCGGTTTTTTTGGCCATAACCTTCTCCTTCTGATTAATTGTGAAATAGGACTATTAGTGCGCGGCACGACAACCCGCAGGAATAAACAGCAACAGAGAGACCTGCGTAGGGCCCCTTATTTAATATGTTTTTTCAAAGATGAGGAGAAAACTAAAAAGGTAGTAGAGTATACAGCCGCCCAAGAAGAGCAAGAAAAATCCACAGTTAGGACAAGAAACACAGGCACTCTTACAAAACCCTTTCTATATCAGTGATGTATGTCTAGTTATATAGCGATTCAGATAAGCAAAGATTAACATAACAAACAACACTAATGCAACTATTATCATGGCTATTATAAGTTTTTTCATTAAATATCGCCAATGTATACGCGCCGTGTTGCTGATGTCCCGCCATACATCTAACTTCATGTTTTATGTTTATAAAAATGATAATTTCAAGTAGGATAAACATATAAATGCTTCTTGCACCTGAGATAAAGCGCTCACTGCGTAGGTAGCATAAGCAGGTTTGGATAGTAATCAATTTTAATGTTTCTGTCATTGCGAGGAAGGTTAAACGACGAAGCAATCTCGTCTATTGAAAAGACATTGGGTTTCGCTACGGTGCTGCATACAGCAAATTTATCAATATAGCCTTACCATGCGTTACACAAAGCTACCTTTTGAATTTACCGCAACACAATTACCCGCAGGTGGGTGCTGCGCACAGCATATTATTTAGGATGGTGTTGTGTGGCACGTGGCACGGAGCAACCTAACCTTGATCTTCCCCCGATAAAGTAGACACAGAGTTAAGCTACTTTTCGCTGTTCTTCAAATGCGAGAGGCGATTTGTAGCCGAGAGTAGAATGTTTTCTCTGTCTGTTATAAAAGATCTCTATGTAATCAAATATCTTGCTTC
>JAJRSM010000096.1 GCA_024278765.1 Deltaproteobacteria bacterium
CCGAGGCCAGAAGCAAGATATTTGATTACATAGAGATCTTTTATAACAGACAGAGAAAACATTCTACTCTCGGCTACAAATCGCCTCTCGCATTTGAAGAACAGCGAAAAGTAGCTTAACTCTGTGTCTACTTTATCGGGGAAAGATCAGTTGGGTTTCGCTGCGGGGCTTACGCCCCTGCGCTCTACCTAACCTAGATGTGCTGCGCATAGTAAATAGATAAATATGATTTCCAGTCATGCGTGGCTGGCGGCTACCTATTGAACTTTGTCTGCATCCGGTGAGTTAGCCTCTATGATTGCATCGGTCCACTGCTCTGTTGTCCGTTGTACCCACATAATAGATTCGGTATTTTCATAAGTTGAATATAGGTATGCTAAAAACATCTTATCTTTTACATGAATTAATGCTGATCCTGTAACTATTACAAAATCAAGGTCATCTGTTTTATGATTTATCATCATTCCAAAGCCGTAGGCCTGTTTTTTATTAAAGAACTGACCCAGCATAAGTGGTGTGCCTGCCTTGACGCTATCTAAATCAAGGGCCTTGAATCTTTTCTTGAGCAGGTCCTCTGAATATTCTGAGACTGACATTAGCTCATCGCCAAGTTGTTGCTTAATGATAGTAACGATGTTTTCGAAGTCTTTCTTCTTGAATGTCTGGTTCTCTGCCTGCCGCGAGACCTGAAACATTCCGTACCTGGACATAGGGCTATTCTTGTTATTTATTGTTTGACGGTCGAGTTCGTTCTTTAGCATATAGACACCGAGCAGCCTGTTTTCTGGCGGTGTAAAAGTCCCCCAGAACTCACGGTTGTCATAGCCGGTATCTACGAAGTCCTCGGTTGGTGCAGGGACGATTACCTGTATGTCTCCGCTTCTGTAGGATGGTACGGTGGCGACTTTGTTGGTTTCGCTATAGGCTATTGAAGGAACTATGAAAGAGATAAGTAGAATGACAAAGAGGGGAGTTCGTTTCATTGTTAAGAATCCTTGATTTATTTTGTCCTTCTACAATAACATCATTTATCCTTCGGTTGGTAGGAAAAAAACAAGTATGTAATGTGCTGCTTCAACTTGGAGTTCAATGGTTTTAGTTGGAATCTAAAGCTGGTACTGCGTACAGCAAATTCATCAATAAGATTTTGTGCTGCGCATAGCTGGTAGCAAGCTATTGAACTTTGCCCTTCGCAGGTGAGTTGCCCCCACCGCAGGTGGTTGCTCTCACGCAGTGAGAGCAGGTGGTTAGTGGCCGACGGCCTCTGCCGGCTCGCCGGTAACGGTCTCTGTTGTTTTATCTAGGTACTTTCTTATACCTATCCAGTACTCGTCGTGATCTACTATATTGCCGTGGCTGGCGTCCTGGATATGTATTACATCGGTTGTTCCCGCCCAACTTTCGATAAGTCTTATTGAGCGTTCTGGTTTGATGGTGCGATCTTTAGTCGCTATAAAGGACAGCATTGGCGTCTTTATTGTAGACGCTATTGCGAGTGAGTCAAATGGGTGTTTAAGCAGTCTTCTGATAGGGACGAATGGGAAGCGTTCCTGGGCTACCTCGCGGATACTGTCATATGGCGTTGTTAGTATAACGGCCTTTATAGGACGCTGGCTTGCCAGATATACGGCAACGCCGGTGCCGAGGCTCCTACCCATTGCGACTATATTGCTTGGGTCTATATCGTCTCGTTTACTGAAGGTATCGTATAGGAAGAGCGAGTCTTTAAAGAAGTTCTCTTCGGTCGGCTCGCCGTTGCTGAGGCCATAGCCCCGGTAGTTAATCAGCAGGACCGACCAGCCTTCGACTGCGCCGATTGAGTCCATCAAGGTCGAGGCCTCTTCGTTATTACCGCCAAAGTATATCAGCAGCGGGCTTTTGTATACAGGGGAGTTATCCAGAAACCAGCCGTGCAGCTTTGCGCCGTCCGGTGTCTCCAGGGTGAGTTCTTTTGCCTTTGGGTGTTTTTCCCGAATAAGCTTTAGGTTATGGTCGTTGATTATAGCACCGACGAAGATCATACGCTCTTGAAGTACGTAGAGGATCGCATAGATTATGAACGGAGCTATGATTAATACTGCTAGTGCTATACCCATGATTTTGCGCCCCCTGGGTCTAACCTTCATATCAGCTCTCTGCCCCGACTCTTAAGAGTATTTTCATTGCCGCTTTAGAGGTGGCCTCTTTAAAGGCCGTTGCTGCTTCTTCAATCGGGTATATGGCTGATATAAGTGAGTCAATACGGCTACTGCCTTTATTAACCCCTATATATACCTTATCGAGGAAATCGAGTGCCAACTTAAATGGTCCGCAGCGAGATCCGCTTATTTTCAGCTCATTTATTACTATATTATTTAGATCTACCTTAGTGGGCTTTGCAACGGTCGTTTTAAGGATTATCGTACCCTTGGGTTTTGTTAATCTTATCGCAAGGTTAAGGCCTTCTGCAGAGCCCGTACAGTCTACGACATAGTCGAAGGTATCTTTAAGTTCTTCGGGCAGGATGGTTTTAATCCCTAGATTATTAATTATTTTATTTTTTTCAGGGTTACGCCCACCGACGATCAGTTTGCAGCCGGTCTCTCTTATCGCAAGGGCTGAGAGAGCACCGAGGCGGCCGCCTCCTAGGACGCAGACGGAATCGGACGGGGTTATTTCGTGCTCTTTTGTAATCTGGAAGGCCGCTGCCAGAGGCTCGGCGAGCGTTGCGACCTCATCACTTATTGAATCAGGGATTACGTGTAGGTTTTTGGCAGGGAGCGTAAGAAACTCTGCCATGGCACCGTCTTTATTAAGTATTCCGAGGACGCTGCGATCTGGGCAGTGGTTGGCAAGGCCTTTGGCACACCAGTCACACCCGTTACATCCGATATTTATCTCTCCTGTTACGCGCTTGCCTATGAGGGCTGGCTTTGTCTCGCAGCTGGCGACCGTCCCTACAAACTCGTGGCCAAGGATGCAGGTAAAGCCCATGTACCCCTTTGTTATCTCTAGATCGGTCGCGCAGACCCCTGCAAGCCTGACCTTTAGAAGGGCCTCGCCATGCATTGGCGTAGGCACTGGGTAGTCTGTTGTGATCTGTAAGATTTTATCAAAGGTAACTGCCCTCATCGTAAATAGGCCTCTTAGGGTTTTTTTACTCCAATGCTTTATTTTGCTTTCAAAGAGAATGCTTTACCAGTCTCTGTCATTTTGTTATAAATATAGGTTAGTTATATATAAATTCGAGGCCAAAGGCAATAATATTATGGTAGGCTACGAGAAGTATCTTTCAATTTAAAGACGAGGCGCGTTCTTGATTAATAGGAAAAATAAAAGACCGATCAGGCGAACTGAAAGGGCTGAAAAGCCTTTAAAATCATCATTATCTGGCAAGCGGCCTCTGATTCTTATCTCTAATGACGACGGGATAAATGCCGCTGGAATAAAGGCCCTGAAAAAAGCCTTGCAGCGTCTTGGCGATATTTACGTCGTAGCTCCTGACCGAGAGCGTAGTGCCGCCAGCCATTCTCTGACCCTGCATCGCCCTCTGCGCGCCAGTGAGGTCGCCCCCGGGGAGTTTGCCGTCGACGGTACTCCGACCGATTGTATAGTCATAGCCGTACATAAACTACTGCCTAGAAAGCCTGATCTGGTCGTCTCCGGCATAAATAATGGTGCAAATCTAGGAGAAGATATATCTTATTCCGGGACGGTCTCGGCAGCTATTGAGGGGACTCTGCTAGGCATTCCGTCGGTAGCTATATCTCTGGTCGGTCGTCGGGACTTTGACTTTACCCAGTCCGCCAGGTTTGCCGCAAAGGTCGCGCGTCAGGTCCTTAGCCGAGGACTACCGGTAAATACCATCTTAAATGTAAATATTCCACAGACAAAGTACGTTAAAGGCCCGGTAGGTAGCCCTCGTAAGGCTCGGCCACTTAAGAAACCTCTAATAACAACGCAAGGTAAGCGCGTCTACGGTGGCGAAGTTATAACAGAAAAGATCGATCCCAGAGGTCGGGAATACTACTGGATAGGCGGAGATGTACTGCACTGGGACGGGGCAGATAACTGCGATTTTGCAGCCATCGCCGATGGTCATGTCTCTATTACGCCGATACATCTGGATATGACCTGCTACCAAGAGGTCAGTGAACTGGAAAAATGGAAGTTCTAGCCCCATGCGGGGCGGCAAACAGCCTGCGGCTGAGGCAACCGTCAGGGACGGCCTCAATTTTTCAATATGATTTTGATTGATAGGGTCTTCTCTTGTTTTAAGACAAAAATGCATGTTTTGATCGATTTTAAGGGGTTTTTGACGATAAATGCTTCATAAAAGTAGAAAAAAGGATCTATACGCGCGTGCTCGTAAGACAATGCTCGAAAGTCATCTCTTGCCGCGCGGAATCAGGCAGAAAGAAGTGATCGATGCGATGCTCTCTGTGCCTCGGCACTTGTTTGTTGAAGAGGGTTTTCGCCAGCAGGTCTATGGTGATTCTCCGCTGCCAATCGGTGGTGGGCAGACGATATCGCAGCCCTTTATCGTGGCCTATATGACAGAGCAGTTGGCCCTTACAGGTAGCGAAAAGATCCTGGAGATAGGGACTGGATCCGGGTATCAGGCCGCAATCCTGTCGCATCTGGCAACTCGTATCTTCTCGGTAGAAAGAGTAAGTGAGTTGGCAGCTAAAACTCGTAAGTTGTTAGATAGTTTACACTATACTAATGTAGTTATAAAGATCGGAGATGGCACGCAGGGCTGGCCCGAGCACGGCCCGTATGACGCGATAATAGTTACGGCAGCAAGTCCTCATATCCCCGATGCATTAATTGATCAGCTCGCTGAGGGTGGCAGACTTATCATTCCGGTCGGCCCTCAACATAGCCAGGAACTTATAAAGATAACAAAGCAGAGAGGGCGGGTCACGCAAGAGAACCTCGGTGGCTGCCGCTTTGTCAAACTCATAGGAAAGAACGGCTGGCATGCCTAAGCTAGGCTGGCATGCGAAGCTAGGAAGGTCCTTTAAGGTGCTTTTTGAGTGGCAGTCTCCTAGGGTTGTGTCTTTGTGATCAGAGAGATAATCATGGTTGCAAGGTTCTAAGTTTTGTTCTGCATTTCTTCAAATTTGTCATGCTGAACTTAATTCAGCATCTGTTTTTAAATATTTTTTTATGTAGGGCAAGGCTTTAGCCTTGCTATCTTTGTCGTGTGGAAAAATATGTTTTGTTCTATAAAAACGCAACCCTGAAGGTTTGGCCCCCCGCATGGGGTTTGCCGTCCTGCATGGGGATTGCCCTCCGTATGGGGTTTGCCATATGTAAGACAATATAACTTAGAGAGTGTGATTGTAAATGCTTAGAAAAACATACAGCTGGATACTTGGTTGGGCCCATAGCCGTCATGCACCGTGGGCATTATTTGTACTGGCCTTTACAGAATCGAGCTTTTTTCCTATTCCGCCTGATGTATTGCTAATGGCTCTGGCCGTCAGCAGACCGCTGAAGGCCTTTCGTTATGCAATAATCTGCTCTGTCGGCTCTGTCCTGGGAGGTGTTTTTGGCTATCTGATAGGCTACTACTTTATGGATGCGGTTGGGATGAGCGTAATTGAGTTTTACGGCCTTGCCAACAAGTTTGAGTATATTCAGGCTCTATATACCCAGCACGATGCCTGGGCCGTGGGGATTGCTGGTTTTACGCCTATCCCTTATAAGGTTTTTACGATCACAGCCGGTGCATTCGGTATAGACCTGAAGGTCTTTATACTGGCGTCTCTGGTCAGTCGTTCTGCCAGGTTCTTTATAATAGCTCTGCTTATATATAAATACGGAGCACCTATAAAAGGCTTTATAGATAAGTATCTGGGATGGTTGACTATAGCTTTTGTTCTTCTTTTGGTCCTTGGTTTTGTGCTTATGAAGGTTGTCTTGCATTAATGGACAGACGATGAAAACAAAGTTGATAAAAAGTTTTGGACTGCGTGGCACGGTTCTGGCTATAGCCGCTGTCTTTATACTCGTTGGCTGTGCGCCGCATTACGGCGTCTACCATAGGGTCAAGAAGGGCGAGACGCTCTGGCGGATATCTCGCACCTACGGGGTCTCTTATCAAGAAGTAGCCGAGGTTAACAATATTCGTAACCCTGCCCGGATCAAGGCCGGTAAAAGGATCTTTATCCCAAAGGCTAGGGCAGTGCGTAGGGTCAGGATCGCAACAAGAAAGACCGACAGGGTAATCAAAAAGGAAAAACCACCAAAGCTTGTTATCGAGAAGGGTAGATTTGTATGGCCTGTTAGGGGTAAGCTGATCTCTAAATACGGTATGCGCTCAGGTAGTATGCACAAGGGGATAGATATAAAAGCCGCGAGGGGCAGCTCGGTCAAGGCCTCTGATAAAGGCAAGGTCGTCTACTCCGACAACAAGATGAGGGGCTTTGGTAATGTAGTGATCTTAAGCCACGCAGGAGACTTTTACACAGTTTATGCACATAACGATAAGAACCTTGTGAAGGTCTCGCAAAAGGTCTTGAAAGGCGACCGTATTGCCTTAGTGGGTAGTACAGGGAATGCCACAACCGCGCACCTGCACTTTGAGATTAGACATGCCAAGAAGACCAGAAACCCTCTTTTTTTCTTGCCTTAAGGGCTTTTTTATAGTACTAAACAGATGCGCTTTGCCATTTATTTAAGGAGACAAATAGTATCTTGTTTATTTATGTACTTAGCATTGGTTTTTACCGGTAGAGCGGGTTTTGTTAGCTTTTTTAGAGTTATCAACAGTTTATCAACAAAAGGCGATGAATTAGATATAGCCTTTAAAAATTAAGCATGAGGGGTTTTATTAACTATGGTAGAGCAGTTAAAGCAAGCAATAAGGGATATCCCTGATTTTCCTAAAAAAGGGATTGTTTTTAAGGATATAACGACACTTTGTCAGGATCCTGTGTCATTCCAGAGGATGGTAGATATTATGAGCCACCGATATCTGGATAAGAAGATAGATGTAATCGTCGGTATCGAGGCCCGTGGTTTTATAGTGGGTGCGGCCCTTGCCTATAAGCTAGGTGCCGGTATTGTCTTGGTCCGAAAGCCTGGAAAGCTTCCTTATAAGACCCACTCAGAGTCTTATTTGTTGGAGTACGGTGAGGATACCCTGCATATCCATCAGGATGCGATAAAGAAGGGGCAACGAGTCCTTATCGCCGATGACCTGCTGGCAACAGGCGGTACGGCAGAGGCAGTTGTAAAGCTTGTCGAACGTCTGGAAGGAGATATCATAGAGTGTGCCTTTATCGTAGAGCTCGATGAGCTGGGCGGTAGAAAGAGGCTTGGCGGTCACGAGGCCTATTCGCTTATCCATTACTAGGTTATTTATTCGTATTGTTCGAGATAGGTTGTTATTATTTCTGTAATTGCGAGGAGCTTTAAAGCGACGAAGCAATCTAGTCTTTAGGGGGCGTTGCTGTGAGCAAAGCCCCCTATTATTTTTATTAGTCCGCAATCACTTCATTAAAAAACAGGTTACCCCTATGATAAGAGTTGCCTTTGGGTGTTTGGGTAAGGAAGAACTGAAAGCCGTTGAAGAGACCTTTAAAGACGGCTATTTTGGTCTCTCTCCGCGCGTGCTTGAGTTTGAGGCCGCTTTTAACGCCTATACCGGTTGTAGTTGCGCTGTTGCTGTCAGCAGTGGCACAGCGGCCCTGCATCTGGCTCTAGATGCTCTAGGCATAGGCCCCGGTGATGAGGTCATCGTCCCTTCCATGACCTTTGTAGGTTCTTTTCAGGCTATATCCCAGACCGGAGCGACCCCGGTTGCCTGTGAGGTTTACCCGGAGACCTTACTTATAGATATAGCTGACGTAAAGGCTCGGATAACACCGAAGACAAAGGCTATCATGCCTGTCCATTACGCCGGTAATCCGTGTGATATGGATGCCTTGCTTGAGATCAAGCGCGAAAAAGGTATACGCATTGTCGAGGACGCGGCCCATGCTCTGGGTACGGTCTATAAGGGGCGCGAAGGCTCACCATACAGCGGGCTGAAGATAGGGGCCTTTGGTGATCTCACTTGTTTTAGTTTTGACTCTATTAAGATAATCTCCTGCGGCGAGGGCGGGGCCGTTGTCTGTAACGACGTGGCAACGCGTGATGAGTTGCATAGAGTTATGCGTAAAAAGAGGTTGCTTGGAGTAGACAAACCGAGCCATAGCGGCAACTGGAAGCAGCGTGCTTGGAGCTTTGAGGTAGATACCCGGGGTTATCGTTATCATATGGGGGCGATAAACGGCGCCATCGGCATCGAACAGCTTAAAAAGATAGAGGTTTTTATCAAAAGACGACGTGAGATCTGCGGCCTCTATGAGGCTGGGCTTTCCGGGGTAGAGGGGCTTGAACTGCTGGCGATAGATTACTCTCGGATCTCGCCTTTTATGTATACGGTCAAGGTCGGTTGTAGTCGGCGTGACGAGCTAAAGACTTATCTGGCAGAGCGTGAGATAGAGACCGGGATCAGCTACGTTCCTAATCACAACCATACGTTATATAAAAGCGGTCTTGAACTGCCTGTGACAGAGCTATTGTACTCGGAGATTCTATCGCTACCACTGCACTGCGCCCTGACTGACGATGAGGTTGCAGAGGTTATAGAGGGTGTAAAGGGGTTTTTAAAGTCCAACAGTTAGATGCAGTGAGTGGCAATCTGGTTTTTTGATCTTTTTAAGCCTATAAAACCACCAATATTGTCATGCTGAACTTGATTCAGCATCTGTCTTCTTTAGTGTTATCCTTATGTAGGGCAAATTTTAAGAGTACTTAAAAGGTGCTTCATGTCTTTGATTACCGAGGTCTTATTAGCGCACAACCTTGCCTCGTCTTTGCACAGGAGTTCTAATCCGGGTTGTGCCTATTAAATTTACTCATTATCCCTTTTTTTAAATTGACAGAGCCGTTCTAATCTGAGAAGATTTTAAATTAACGCAATTCGCTTATACCCGTCATTGACGGTCAGCAACTTATAAAGCCCTCGTAGCTCAGTAGGATAGAGCGCTGGATTCCTAATCCAGGTGCCAGAGGTTCGAATCCTCTCGAGGGCACCAGATAATCCAAAGGCCAACAGGTTGAAAACCTGTTGGCCTTTTTTTGTTGGGTGGCTGTGCCACCGATACTTCCGTGTTGTTCGTGGTTTGCCTCTGCCGGGGCGGGCTTCGGGGTATCTGACTTTGTCAGGGCAGCCCCTCGTCATTCGGCAGCCCCATGATAAGCCCGACCCTAACTCGCTACCGCTCATACATCCACCTCGGCATATCGCAACGTCCCGGACTATATGGTGAGGGGCGGCGTTACCTACAGGATAGTGAGCGACCACCTTGGCAGTCCGAGGATGAATTAAAATTAGGGACAGACACTATTTTAAAACTCTTAGCACATCAAAACAACACCACAATAAATTACACTAATGCACTTACTACTACCACGCCGACGGGCTTGGGTCTATCGTTGTTTTGACCGATAAGAAAGAGAAGGGAGTGCATAAATATGAGTACGACTCTTTTGGCAGGCTGCTGCACGACCATAAGCATATGATAGACCAGCCCTACTCTTATACCGGCAGGCCTGAGCAAGTTTAATCCCGGCTGTTTTCTATTGTTAATGAATATCACCTATGTTAAATTCTTCATATAAATTCTAGTTAGATGCTGTGTATTTACGGCGACATTTGACTGTTTTTGGCACTATCTGCCGTGTAAGTTTCATTAAAGCCGTTTGTCAAAATCCGGATAAATCAGTTATTTTAGGATGCTGTGAAGAATAAAAAAAAATTTCATATAGTTTTGATAAAACCGTCCCATTATGATGCCGAGGGTTACGTTATTCAGTGGGTGCGCTCGGCTCTGCCTTCAAACTCTCTTGCTCTGCTCTACGGCCTGTCTCAAGATCTTATAGAACGCAACGGACTTGGTACGGATGTAGAGATCATACTCAGCGCATATGACGATAGCAATACGCGTGTACCGATCAAACAGATAATCAAAGATATAAAGCGAGACGGCGGCCACGCCTTTGTTGGGATGGTAGGGGTGCAGACCAATCAGTTCCCACGCGCCGTGGATATGTCCAGGCCTTTTCTTGATGCCGATATTGCGGTATGTATCGGCGGTTTTCATGTCAGCGGCTGTATCGCCATGCTAAGCGAGTTGCCCCCGGATATTCAGGAGGCGGCTGATATGGGTATTTCGTTATTTGCAGGTGAGGCCGAAGGGCGGATGGACGAGGTCATGAAGGACGCTTTTAATGGTAAATTAAAGCCCGTCTATAACTTCCTGAGTGAACTGCCGGATATAACGAATTCGCCTGTGCCGTTTTTGCCGCTGGATATTATAAACCGTGCGGTGGCCTCTTATACGAGCTTTGATGCGGGCAGGGGCTGTCCGTTCAAGTGCAGCTTCTGTTCGATCATAAATGTACAGGGACAAAAATCCAGACAACGTTCGGTAGCAAGTATTGAAAAAATAATACGCACGAATATGGCCCAGGGTATTAAGCGGTTCTTTGTTACCGACGATAACTTCGCGCGCAATTCTAATTGGGAAGAAATACTGGACGCTATAATAGCTATTCGCGAGGGAGAAAAAGTTAATTTGCGCCTCGTCCTTCAGGTAGATACCAAGAGCTATCTTATACCCGGCTTTATCGAAAAGGCAAAAAGAGCCGGCGTAGGACGTGTCTTTATCGGGATAGAGAGCATAAACCCCGAGAACCTCAAGGCTGCCAATAAAGGGCAAAACGACTTTGACGAGTACCGCCGTCTGCTCCAGGCATGGCGAAGCGCCGGTATCCTTACCTTTGGCGGTTATATAACCGGCTTTCCCGGAGATACCTATGAGAGCGTGATAGCGGATGTAAAGACTATTCAGCGTGAACTGCCTATAGATATGCTGGAGTTTTTCTTTCTGACGCCTTTGCCGGGTTCTGTAGACCACAAGACGCTCTATGAAAAGGGCGAGTGGATGGAGCCGGATATGAACAAGTATAATACCCAGTACGTAACGACCAAGCACCCGCTAATGAGCACGAAGGAGTGGGAGCGTGCCTATGACGATGCCTGGGATACCTACTACTCGGACGAGCACATTGAGACAATACTGAAAAGGGGAAGGCCCTATAGGATAGGACTTAAAAAACTCGTGGGCGCGGCGCTCTGGTTCTACGCGGCCGTTAAATATGAAAAGCTCCATCCGCTTGAGGCGGGAATATTCCGGCGCAAGTACCGCACCGACCGCCGTCCCGGGTTGCCTATTGTAAATCCGCTTATCTTTTATCCGAAGCGTATCTTTGAGGTAATAAAATGCATTAGCGGCCTGGCGCGAATGTACCTTAAGTATAACCGAATTGCAAAGCGGATAAAGGCCGACCCTGAGGCAAAAAGCTATAAAGACAAGACCATCATCCCTGTACAATAACCTGCTGTTATTGTTCCTATATATTAACCTGTACAGTCATCTATACAGATCACTGTACCCCTCGGCACTACACACACATACATAGGAGGATAATATTTCGTCTGAGACGGTCATTGCTATGAATTAAAGGCAGCTGGCAGGGGGGGCAGATTAAGAAATTCAAATCCTGGTTTTTTTAAGAGGGGGGAGGCCGTGTTCTTATCTTCAGGCTGTTTTTTTGGTCTTCTTTCTATATCTGAGCACCCCGAGCACGGCTCCACCGATACCCGGCATTAGCAGGGTGGCTGGCTCGGGTACCGGGGTAGTACCGCCGTGCTCAAAGTGCCCAAGGTTTACCTGACCGCTGCCTGTAAGATTCCCTGCGATGAGGTTACCGGTAAGCAGGCCGTTAGTAAAATTGAGATCAGTAAAGGGTGAAGTTATTAAAAGTAACGTTGCCTGCAGCCCCTGTTGTCCCCTGGAAGTCCGAGTTGTAGTAGTCAATATTGCCCAGGCTGTACACATTGAAGTAGTTGAACGGGTCGTTAATGCTGTACGCTTTCGCCGGAGTTGCAGACAACGCTGTAAAGAGTACTACCAAAAACAGTAGCGGTAGTACCTTTAAGTATTTCACGATGATATTCATAGATGTAGGTATTTTAACACCATAATACACCTGCTACAATCGACCGTGAGTATGATTTTAATTAGTGGAAAGTTGTAATACTTTTGAGGCAACGGAGTGGGGGCAAAATCCAAAAAAGTCAAAAACCAATAAAAAACTACCCAAAAATCCCTGAATTTGCGATTTTACTTATATATATTCTTTAGTTTGCTCTAAGGTCTTTAGAATAAATTGAATGGTTAAACGTAAAATATAAGGGTATGCCATGTAAATTGGCTATCTGCACGGTAGGATCTGATTTGCGGTTGTTTACGAAATGAGTAAAGTTTTTTTAAAAACTTATATTCTGGTATTTTTAAAGCTTGATCTTCTATGATTTTATCAATATTTATTAATTGTCTGTTACGAGCTGCCTTTGTGTATCCGTCACTACGCTGATTTTTGAGTTTGACATGTCAACCTATATGTTTTAATATCTGCTTAACAAATATATTGGTATATATATTTTATTTCAATGCTTTGGTAATACTGGACTTCCCTCAGTTTAGTAGACAACTACCCTTTACCTGATGAAGCCATTTCAAAGTCATGCGGGCTCAGCTGACCGAGGTAGCTGTGACGCCGGGTTTTGTTGTAAAAGACCTCGATGTAATCAAAGAGGTCAGC
>JAJRSM010000097.1 GCA_024278765.1 Deltaproteobacteria bacterium
TATCGCCTCAAGAGCAACTTTGGCCTTTAACGATGAATCGATCTTACTCCGAATCTTACGCATAAACCTCGCCTCCTTAATTATTTGGCAAGGCTAACATACACCTTATTCAACTGTCCAGATTTTGGGGAGTGTTATAACTATCACGAATGTGAAGATATATATTAGGGGATCTTATGAGCATCAAGTATAAGCTCGGCATCATTATAGGAGTCTTTGTGGCTCTACTTGTGGCGGCGATAGGCGTTACATTCTGGACCGTCAATTCACAGAAGAACGATTCGGTTACCATTAATATGGCAGGGCGTCAGAGGATGCTCTCGCAGAAGTATACAAAAGAATTTTTTAATGAAGCAATCCCTTCTCAGGTCAGGGCAAGTGCGGTAAAGGCCGCCGAGATGGTCACTATCCAGATAAAAGAGGATAGGGCAAAGTATACAGAGGCAGTTATCGGTAAGCTCAAAAAAGAGCTGCCGGGCTTTAAGCCGGCAAGGGACTGGTCTTCTCTTAAGGGTGGTGTACCTCTACCGGCTACATTCGTTCAGGAGGTATCTGAGAAGATAAACAAGACCGGAGTATACAGGTACGACCTTTTGAGCCGCTGGAACATTAATAATGAAAAGGGGCTTTCCAGTAAGTTCGAGAACGATGCATTTGATTTTCTCATCCAGCAGAAAAACCAGCCTTACTTCCGTTTTATGAAATATAATGATAAATTCGTCCTCCGCTACGCAACGGCTGATATCGCCGGAGCCAAGGCATGTGTGAGTTGTCATAACGCTCATCCGGCTAGTGCAAAGCGCGACTTCAGGCTCGGCGATGTTATGGGCTCCCTTATTGTCACAATCCCTATTACCGATAACGTAGCGATAGGCAAGACTATCTTCGGTGCGGGCTCAAGCGGTGGGGGTACTTATATATACGACGATACGGCAAAGGTCTTTAGCGTGACTATGTCAGCGCTTATAGATGGCGGGCAGGCACCGCTGGACCTTAAGATGACAAGGTTTGTGACCCTTTCGGCGGTCAAGGACCCAGCGGTAGCGGCGCAGTTGAAGAAAGTACAAGGACTCTGGGAGAAGCTGATGGAGCATGTGAAGGTTATTTCTGCGTCCAAGGTTAATTCTTCAGAGTACCTGACTGAATTCGTGCAGGTGCAGAAGCTAAATCTTCAAGTTACAGCCGAGATGAATAAAGCGGTAGTCATGTATGAGCGCCTCTCCAAACAGGAGGTCTCCAATATGAAGATGATGCTTGTCGCCTTTCTCGTCGTTGCTATAATTGCCGGTATTATCGGATGGTTTATGGTGATTCGTTTTGTCGTAAGACCGGTGCATAAGGTCGTTGCGATGGCCGAGACTATGTCCCGCGGAGATCTGAGTGTCAGCAATGTCAGCGTTAGAACGCGCGACGAGATGTATGCGCTTGCCGAGGCCCTCAATAAGATGAAGGCGAATTTTAACGGCGTGCTCGGCAAGCTCAAAAATTCATCTGAAGAGGTCGCTGCAGCTACTTATCAGCTCTCTTCTACCTCCACTCAGATGGTTCAGGGTACAGAGAAGCAGTCCTCCCAGAGCACTCAGGCCGCAACCGCTATGGAGGAGATGAGCGCTACCGTTCTTGAGGTAGCGAAGAACTCGCAGAGTGCTGCCGAGAGTGCCAGTGAGACTCAGGAGATAGCCGTCCAGGGCGGGGACGTTGTAAAGCGCGCGGTAGACGGCATGATGGCCGTTGCCGAGACCGTCCGCCAGAGCGCTACGACGGTCGAAGCGCTTGGTAAGAGCAGTGACGAGATAGGCGCTATTATCTCGGTCATTAATGATATCGCGGATCAGACAAACCTGCTTGCTCTTAACGCGGCGATAGAGGCCGCTCGCGCCGGCGAGCAAGGGCGCGGCTTTGCCGTCGTCGCCGACGAGGTAAGGAAGCTTGCCGAGAAGACGACCAAGGCTACAAAAGAGATAGCCGATATGATAAAGACCATTCAAAATGATACAAAGGGTGCTATGGGCTCGATGCATGAGGGGACCAAGCAGGTTGAAGAGGGCGTACAGCTCGCAAGCGAGGCCGGAGAAAGCCTCCAGCAGATCGTATCGAGTGTTGATAGGGTTAGCGATATGGTTCGCCAGATAGCAACTGCCGCCGAAGAGCAGAGCGCAACGAGTGAGGAGATATCCACCAATATATCAAGTATAGCCGGCATTGCGGAAGAAAACAGCGATGGTGTCAAGCACGTCTCAGAGGCCGCCGATAACCTCGGGAGCGTGGCAGACGAGCTCAAGGCCATAGTGGGGACATTTACCCTGGAAAATAGCAGTACAAGTCATGGCCATACATCCGAGGCCCGCTCTGATGATAATGAGGATAAAGAAGACGAAGGCGGGAAGTCTTCCATGAAAGTGGTAAGTATAAAAAGATAGAAAAGAAGCCCGGCCCCTATTGTAGTGGCCGGGCTTTTACATTCGAGTATTTGGCGTCAGAATTTTTGCTGCATAAAACACCTATAGCGACCCAGGTGTATCTGTCTTATCAGGTACGCTTTGTGTCAGTATAGGTGTTTTTTTTGGGAGGTGCTGCTTGCGCTTTTAGTGTTCAGTATCTTTCTCTTTAAAAACAAAGAAATAAGTCTTTAATATTAGCCTTTTTATCTCAGTATAGCTGAAGTTTTACCGCAAATATGCGATGAATTTTGTAGTATAAGTATGACTATCTTGTCTTACATGGGATGTTTATACGGTTTTTCTATTCTATCTTATACCTGTGACGTTCTTGCAGCAGTGAAGTGATTAATTTTACAAGAGATAATATAGGCGATCGTGGTTTTTTAAGGTTTCTATTGTGACATGTAGATCTCTATCTGTTATTAGCATTACTGTGTTTTATGTGTTCTTATTGGTTGGTTGCAGGCGTCGTGAGGATGTTGTATTGTTTCTTATCTTCAAATCCCACCGGCAACTCAAATCCTAACTTTTCAGGGAGGAAAATGAATGAAGAATTTATTGCTTCTTGCATCAGTGGTGACCTTTATCTTTTGTTTTAATATCGCAGAGGTATCGGCCGCCGATAAGAAGATTACAATTGGAGTTCCAGAGGGTCTTAAGTTTTATGGCGATCTACGTGGTCGGGCGGAATGGGACAAATGAGAGAAGGCCAGTGAGAGTTATGTCAGTAAAAAGCGCGATAGGTTGAGGTGTCGTTTCAGAGTGGGTTTGATTTACACTCCGCCAAAGTACTGGCAGTACCTGGAGGTTGGTGCTAGAGCCACTACCGGTAATAAGGAAGATGCTAACTCACCGCATCAGACCCTTGGCGGGGATAGCGGATCAAGCAAGGTCGATATAAATATCGATAAGGTCTATATAAAAAGGGTGAGTACCGCGACGGTTGGGCGTGGTTTGGTAAGAACTCCATGCCTCTCTGGCAGCAAAATGAATATTTCTGGGATACCGATGCCAATCCTGAGGGAATAGCAGCGGGTTATAAGTTTGAGAATATCGGCTCTACTCCTGTGACTGTGATCGTACAGGGTGGGCATTTTGTGTTGGAAGAGGGTAAGTTGGAATGATGCGGATAAGGGAGGTTTACAATAATATTTGGTTGATTTTATGGTTTTTTTCTAAGAAATACAAAAAAAACATTTTTTTCTCTGATCTTTTTCACTCTTTTACTATTTGTGTTCTATTATGTAGTAAGTGCTTAATATTACAAAATATTGGATTTTCATGATTTTTAGTTATTCTCGCTGCTGTGTATGTTTTGCTTAAGTATTGATTTAATATGGGTTTTAAAAGGTCGGGATAGAAGACCTTTATAGTCTTTTATCTAAAGAATTGTAAAACAATCGCCGATACTAATATTGTGAGAAGGCTTTAATATCCCAACTGGTATTTTTTTTAGGGTTTTGTGACTTAAAAACCCTATTCTAAGGAGTGCATGGTTTTTAATGACTGATTTATCGGGGTTGCACTTACATATAAGCTGATTACCTTCACGAACAACACAACAAATAACTAAAAAGGGGATAAGACTAATGAGTATCAAGTTGAAATTGGGGATAGTGCTTGGCAGCTTTGTTGTTCTTTTTATCACGATAGTAGGGGCAACATTTGTTACGGTCTCTTTGCAAAAGAGTGACGGTACCGTTATCAACACGGCAGGGCGTCAGAGGATGCTCAGCCAGAAGATGAGCAAGGAGAGTATGGCACTGTTGCAGGGCAAGAGCACGGGAGAGGAGGTCTTAAAGACCGTAGCTCTCTTTGATATGAGCCTTAATGCCCTCATCTCAGGTGATGCCAGCATTGGCATTCCCGCTACCAAGGATAGCGCAGCGCTTGCTCAGCTTAACAAGGTAAGAGATATGTGGGAAGGTTTCAAGGTAAATGTAGAGGCTATCGTTGAGGTCTCCGAAAAGGTGGAAAAATCAAAGAAGCATATACTTGAAAACAATATACCGCTGCTTCAAGAGTCGAACAAGGCTGTTGGTATGATGGAGAAGGCCGGTCTTCCCGCTAATACTGTAAATATAGCGGGGCGTCAAAGGATGCTTAGTCAGAAGATGACAAAGGAGTTACACTCCTTTGACGGCGAGGTGGTCAAGGTCTCTGATATATCCGCGACCGTTAACCTCTTTGATAAATCCCTTAAAGGGCTTATTCGCGGGGACGCTTCCATGGGGCTAAGTGTTATAAAGAGTCCGGCGATACTCGCGCAGCTTGGTAAGATAGAAGAAATGTGGAAACCTTTTAAGGCAGAGGTGGATGCATATGTGGAGGAAAGCGAGTCGCTCTTTGTACATACAAATTATGTTATGGCAAATAATGTCCCGCTCCTTCATGAGATAAACAAGGGCGTGGGTCTGTATGAGGCACTTTCGGCAAAGAAGGATGCAAATCTTAAGGTAATCGAGTTTGTATTGCTTGGCTTTTCTTTTATCTTTGTCGGCATAGGCTGGTTAGTTGTAGTACGCTATGTTGTAAATCCGATCAATAGAGTCGTTGAACTTGCCAAGAAGATGTCAGATGGAGATCTTTCCTCTGATGACTTGATTGTCAAGAGCAAAGACGAGGTAGGAACACTCAGCATTGCCCTTAATGCAATGAAGCATAACCTCAATGATATACTTGGACATCTAAGGAACTCTTCCGATCATGTCGCAGCTGCAACGACCGAGCTCTCTGCAACGGCGCAACAGATAGTGGCAGGAGCAGATACGCAGGCCAGCCAGACCAATCAAGTCGCTACGGCTATGGAGGAGATGAGTGCAACAGTCGTTGAGGTCGCTAAGAACTCTCAGGGGGCAAGCGAGGCATCAAGCGAGACCCAGCAGATAGCTATTGCCGGAGGCGACGTCGTACGACGCGCGGTAGACGGTATGATGGCAGTGGCCGAGACGGTAAGAGAGAGTGCAAGCACGGTAGAGGCCCTTGGGAAGAGCAGCGATGAGATCGGTGCAATTATCTCGGTCATCAATGATATCGCAGACCAGACA
>JAJRSM010000098.1 GCA_024278765.1 Deltaproteobacteria bacterium
GGCTGACCTCTTTGATTACATCGAGGTCTTTTACAACAAAACCCGGCGTCACAGCTACCTCGGTCAGCTGAGCCCGCATGACTTTGAAATGGCTTCATCAGGTAAAGGGTAGTTGTCTACTAAACTGAGGGAAGTCCAGATAACTTTTATTGTTATTTTATTTGATCCTTTGAAATGGTCGAAATAGCGCGGCTCTGTCTTAGTGCCATCGGTAGCAATGACAAATACCTTTTTTTGTTCTTTGTCGCCTGTCTTTCTTCTAAGCTTGCGAGTCACTATAGTCAACCTATTTTGTTTATGCAGTATCTTTTTGGAACGGTAGTCCTAGAATTTGAGGAATACCGCCATATCTGCCAAGTAAGTAGCCTTTTCTGATATCTTTGTCGTAGCGGACACCCTTGTAATCACTTAAAGACGACAGGGTACATTCGCCGTACTCATTTTTCTCAAGAAACCACATTTCATCTCTGCGCAGTATCTCTTGATCTAACAACAAAGGATCGTGAGTTGTGAAGATAATTTGTGACCTTGTGTCGTTGGTGCAAGTCGAGAGGTAGCTCTCAATTATGGCTCTTGTTAAAAGTGTATGGAGGCTTCTATCAAGTTCATCTATAATGAAGACCTTCTTGTTTTTTGAAGAACACATCTCATGGAATGCTGGAAGAAGGTCAATCATACGTTGTGTTACGTGAGATTCATCAGAAATATCAAAAGCTACTTTTTTTTCATCCTTTGATTTATGGTATGCAATTAGTTTTAATACTCGTATGTTATTATTTTCGAATTTAAGATTGTATCTGTTTCCATTGGGATGTTGTATGAAAATTCGGGTATTATTTTTAAGTCCAGCTTTGATTTGCTGTTTTATTTCAGGAGGAAAGGGTAGTGATTCAAAAGGAATCTCTTCGCCATCTAACTCTTCAATGCCTGTATCTAATTTTTTTAAAACCAAACTAGAAAATTCTTTCAGAGCATCTTTTTTAGTTACAGAGAAGGACATCCTAAATGGGGCATGTTGTGAGTCTGGATGGATGAGTACTAGAGAGTCACTGAACCACTCATATACTTCTTTGAAGTGAGGCGCATTGCGTTCAACGGATTCGGCCAGAAAAAGTTGGTTAGGACGTGTCCCTTGTGCTAAAAAACCAAGAAATTGATAGTCTTTCGCTGATAATTTTGTTCTGTAATAGCTAATGTTGATTGCCTTGTCGGCAGTTCTTGTGAATATAACTTTCTCAGAGGTTTTTGTTAATTCAATAAGCCATTCTTTGTGGATTGTTGTTCTGTCAATTTTAAATCCATATTCAAAGCATTTTTCATCAACCTTAATTGTAAATATAAATTCTGAGGGGTTGTTAATAGATTCTTTGTCTAGGCGAAATGCTTCAATTTGGATATCTTCATTAACCTTAGTGCCTTTAACAATGAGGTCTCTTGCAAATTCTATGGCTTTTATAAAGTTGGATTTTCCAGACGCATTTGGGCCAAAGATGGCCGCAATGGATAATAATCTCCGGCTAGTTGTTTTGTCTATTGTTATACGATCGCTATGTTGACGCTCAACGGATGCAACAGCAGAGAATTCTATTTTTTCATTGAACGATAGAAAGTTTGCCACTTCAAATTTAATAAGCATCTCTACCTCCTAGGCCAAAGAGATTTTATCTCCTTAGCTGTAGATTATTATGGATTTTTAGAGTTTATGCAAGTAAATAAGAGTTTTTTTCTCTTAATGTTTTAACAGTGAAAGTACCCCGTACACTCTATGGTGTTATTTTTCTACCTCTAAAGCCGTATAGTATTGTTTTAATTAACGAAAAGGAGTGTTTTTATTCTACCCTTTATCCGATATGGGTTGTAAAAATATGGATCGGCAATAAAAAAAAGGCCGCCCATATGGGCGGCCTTTTTAAATCTTCGGGTCTGGTCTATTGATTAGAGGTCTAACTTAAAGCTCAACCCAGATGTCATCGTCTTTTATCTTTGTCTTGAAGGTCTTTACGCAGCCGCAGTCTGGCGGCAGGGCCTCGCCGTTTATCAGGTTAATGCGCCAGTTATGTAGCGGACAGGTTACGGTGCTGCCGGTGATGATGCCATCTGATAACGGGCCGTCTTTATGAGGGCAACGGTCTTCTACTGCCATAAACCTGCCATCGGTCAGGTGAAAGATGGCGATTGTAAGCTCTCCGACCTTTATTGTCAGCGATGTTTTTATAGTTAGATCTTCCTGATTGCATACCTTGTACCACTTCATCTTTCTGCCACCTCCCCGTCGATTGTAAGGGTCTTAAAGCTCAGGCCGTGCCGTGGTCTCTGGCTCTCGGAGTTAGAGATCAGATTCTCCCAGGGATCACGCCCGGAGGCCTCTATTGCTTCTTCAAGCCTTTCTATCAGGGCCGCTCTATTTTCCGTGTCCTCAACGACCTTTGCTTTAATATTATTAAGTCCTGTCTTTTCTACCCACTGCGAGGTGCGCTCGCCGTAGCGGGCGTCTTCGCGGTAGAGCTGGACGTAGGCCTTTATGATCTCTGTTGCTTCTTCTGTAGTATCTGTTGTGCATAGCAGTTCGGCACCTCGCAGACGCACGCCGCCGTTGCCGCCGCAGTATATCTCCCAGCCTCCCTCGACCCCGACTACTCCGATATCCTTTATCGATGCCTCCGCGCAGTTGCGCGGACATGCCGAGACAGCAAGCTTAAGCTTTGCCGGAGTCCAGAGGCGTTCCAGTGTTTTTTCCAGCTCAATACCAAAGCCCATCGAGTCCTGCGTGCCGAAACGGCACCACTGATTGCCGACGCAGGTCTTTACCGTGCGTAGTGCCTTTGCGTATGCATACCCAGAAGGCGTATCAAGGGCCTTCCAGATGCCGGGAAGGTTTTCTTTTGTAACACCTAGGAGATCTATCCTCTGCCCGCCTGTAAACTTTATCGCAGGTACTTGATGCTCGCTTGCGACCTTTGCGATACGCGCGAGTTCTTCCGGTGAGGTAAGCCCTCCGTAGATTCTAGGGACGACCGAGAATGTCCCGTCTTTTTGTATGTTGGCATGCAGCCGTTCATTTACGTGGCGTGAGCCGGGGTCGTCCTGAGCCTGGTCCGGGAAGGTCATCTGCACGTAGTAGTTAAGTGCCGGCCTACAGACCCTGCAACCCTCGCCTTTCCACTCAAGCGTTGCCATCGCAGCGGCTACGGTCGTAAGCGAATCTCTGCGTATCATGGACTTTACGTAGTCATGCGCCAGATCGGTGCAGCCACAGATCGGTGTCTCGCCCTCTGCCTTTGCAAAGGAGCTACCAAGGACCGAGGCAAGTATCTGATCAATAAGCGGCTCACAACCTCCGCAAGAGCCACCAGCCTTTGTGCATCCCGTAACCTCCTGGCGCGTGGTAAGTCCTTCCTTGGTAATGGCATCCTCTATTGTTTGTTTGGTTACTCCGTTACAGCCGCAGACTATGGTATCGGGCGTCATATTGGCTACGAGATCTATGCCTGAGTGCCCTGCGTCTCCCAGTGTCGGATTACCGAATATAAGTGTGGCGCGTTGCGACGAGATATCCGTGCCGGCCTGAATCATCTGAAAAAGACGAACGCCATCTGCGGTATCGCCGTAAAGGACTGCACCTGCCAGACGGTCGCCGTCAATGACTAGTTTTTTGTATACCCCGCCGCCTCGGTCTATATACTCTATTGTCTCTTTTTCTTCTTCTCCTTCTGCTGGCGCAACTACCTGAAACTCACCTGCCGAGAAGACATCAACGCCCGAGACCTTGAGCTTGGTCGAGACCTCTGAACCCATATAGGTCTTAAGGCCCTGCCCTGTTATATGATATGCGAGTATTCGTGCCTGTTCAAAGAGAGGGGCGACCAGACCGTAGGTCTTTCCTCTGTGCTCGACGCACTCGCCAACGGCATATACCGAAGGGTCGGTATATGTCTGCATATAATCGTTTACAATGATGCCACGTTCGCAGTGAAGATGAGCCTGCTTTGCAAGTGCCGTATTGGCTCTGATACCAACGGCCATAACGACCAGATTTGTCTTGAGTTCTGTACCGTCATTAAATCTAAGCCCTGTTACACGTCCGTTGCCAAGGATCTCTTTTGTCAGGCAGGCCGTCTTAAAGTGCATGCCCTGCGCTTCCAGTTCCTTCTGTAACATCGATGCCGCGACTTCGTCAAGCTGCATATTCATCAGCTCCGGCTGATCGTGAATAACGGTAACCTCCATCCCAAGGTTCATCAACCCCCTGGCCGCTTCAAGCCCCAGAAGGCCGCCGCCTATGACCGAGGCATGCTTGTAACTCTTGGAGGCCTCTATCATCTGATCGCAGTCGCGCAGATCTCGGAATGTCAGAACGCCTTCTTTGTCAACGCCTGGAATAGGGATGACAAAGGGCGTAGAGCCGGTAGCGATAATTAGGATGTCGTAAGTAGCCTCGGTTCCGTCAGAGGAAATGACCTTACGATAGCCACGCTGTATCTCGGTTACTTCTTTGCCAAGATGCAGGGTTATATTGTTTTCTTCGTACCATGATTTTTCGTTAAGTGTAATGTCCTCTATCGTCTTCTCGCCCGATAGGATAGATGATAGAAGTATGCGGTTGTAGTTAGGGTGCGTCTCGGCCCCGAATATAGTAATCTCAAAGAGGTCATGGTTTATAGCCAGAACCTCTTCAATGGCACGAACCCCTGCCATACCATTACCGATCATTACCAGCCGTCTGAGACGGCCCTTAGAATTTTTTTTATCTGCCATAATACTCCCCCATATTTATTCTTAATTAAGATACCTTGTGCAATTAGAAAAAAGCCTTAGCGACGTTGCCAAAGGTGAGTGAAAAAAGGTCGGCACTGCTGCGTGCGCAAAACAGTCGTTGTTGAGGAAGGACTGTATCTGATGACTATTTATCTCAATTATATACTATAGCAAGTTCCGTGCCAACTCGAATAGTTGTTTTTCTTAGGTATTTCAGGCGTGTAAGCGTAGCGCTGCCTAAAAATTAGGCAAACCTGCGGTCAGCAAGTCAGTTTGTAGGCTATATTTACATCGAAGGCTCTGATTCTATAAATCTAAATATAGTCGTGCGAGCACCACTTGCGTGGGGGTAAGGTTCAATGGGTAGTTCCGTGCCATGCGTACGTAGCGCAATTATATTAATGAATTTGCCCGTGCGGCGAGCACCAGATTACTCATTTGTCATGCTGAATTTAGTTCAGCATCTGTCTTTAGGCTTTTAAAAATACAGACCCTGAATCAAGTTCAGGGTGACAGGTTTTGTAGTTCCGTGCTGCGCATAGCAAGGAATCAGCTTACTGAATATGCCGCCTCGCATGGGGCTTTGTCGCCCCGCATGGGGTACTGCGTACAGCATGGGGCTACCAGTCGAGGACGTAGGCGAAGATGAGCGGGGCGACGATGGTTGCGTCGGACTCGATGATGAAGCGCGGGGTCTGCTCGCTGAGTTTGCCCCAAGTGATCTTTTCATTGGGTACGGCCCCTGAGTACGATCCGTAGCTTGTGGTTGAGTCAGATATCTGGCAGAAGTATGTCCATAGTGGGGTATCTTTTTCTTTTAGATCCTGAACTAGCATAGGGACGACGCAGATCGGGAAGTCCCCTGCTATGCCCCCGCCTATCTGAAAGAAGCCTAGGCCTTGTCCTGTGCTGTTTTGTTTGTACCAGCCTGCGAGCATCGTCATATATTCGATGCCTGAGCGGATGGTTGTTGGTTTAAGTGCGCCACGGATGCAATGTGCCGCAAAGATATTGCCAAGTGTCGAGTCCTCCCATCCGGGAACGATAAGTGGGATGTTTTTTTCGCAGGCAGCGACTATCCAGCTATCTTTTGGGTCGATCTCGTAGTGCTCTTTTAATACGCCGCTTTTAATAAGTTCGTATAGGAATTCATGTGGGAGTCGACGTTCGTTTTTACTATCGGCGGCCTTCCACAGATCAAAGACGAGGTGTTCAATCTTGCGCATTGCTTCTTCTTCGGGGATGCATGTATCGGTTACCCGGTTGTAGCCCTGGCGCAGGAGTTCAGCTTCGTCTGTTGGCGAGAGGTCGCGGTAGTTTGGTACGCGCTTGTAGTGGTTGTGTGCGACGAGGTTAAAGATATCTTCTTCAAGGTTTGCTCCGGTACAGGTGATTATATCTACCTTGCCAGAACTGATCATCTCGGACAGTGTCTTGCCGAGCTCAGCCGTGCTCATAGCTCCGGCGAGTGTGATCATCATTTTGCCGCCGGCATTGATGTGTGCTGCGTAGCCTTTTGCCGCATCGACCAGGGCCGCAGCATTAAAGTGCAGAAAGTTATTTTCTATAAATTTTGATATCTCGCCGTTATGCATTGTTTAATCTTTAAATCCCATGTAGTGTCATTGTGAGGAGCGAAGGGTCAAAGCAATCTGGACTTCCCTCAGTTTAGTAGACAACTACCCTTTACCTGATGAAGCCATTTCAAAGTCATGCGGGCTCAGCTGACCGAGGTAGCTGTGACGCCGGGTTTTGTTGTAAAAGACCTCGATGTAATCAAAGAGGTCAGCC
>JAJRSM010000099.1 GCA_024278765.1 Deltaproteobacteria bacterium
AGAAATATTATCGCAACGCCGCATGCGCTCCAGAGCCATCTGCTTGAACGCTTTGGAATATCGTTTATTTGCCACTTGTAACACCTCCTCAGTGTGACAAGTGTGACATATTTTACTGTCTCAAAATAGGGGGGCACTCCAATCTAACCGAGGCCATATAAGAAAAACCAACGGCCTTTCCATATGGATATAAAGCAGTCTCTAAGAACATACGTACCATCTGCGGACAAACCCAACCAAAAAGAAACAGTCCATTTTACCCGAATGAGAGAATCATTCAAGTCTATTTTTTATTAATATGGCGTATGGCAAAGAAAGACAGACTAAAGCCTTTTAAGCCCCAGCCCGGATTAAACAGGCCGATCTTTTACTGCGTTAGGTATAAGTTCTACTCTGCAAAAACCTTAAGGATCTTACTCCTTGTTGGATGACGAAGTTTATTAAGGGCCTTTGCCTCTATCTGCCGTATACGCTCCCGGGTAACGTGAAAATACTCGCCGACCTCTTCCAGCGTATAGTCCAGCCCCTCACCCAACCCAAAGCGCATACGCAAGACCTCTTCTTCGCGAGGGCTGAGGGTCGCCAGGACCTCATTCATATGCTCGACCAGATTGCTGCTCATAACCTCGTCATGCGGCGTGGCTGCTGTAGCATCCTGAATAAAGTCACCAAGAGAGCCTCCCTCATCCTCACCGACCGGGGTCTCCAGAGATATGGGTTCACGCACGATCTTGATTACCTTATCGACCTTATCCATCCCGATCCCCATCTCCTCGGAGAGCTCTACCTGGGTCGGCTCACGCCCGCTCTTCTGCACAAAAACCCTTTTGATGAGCTGCAACCGATTAAGCGTCTCGGTCATATGCACTGGTATTCTTATTATCCTCGCCTGATCGGCTATCGCACGTGATATCGCCTGCCTAATCCACCAGGTAGCATAAGTCGAAAACTTATAACCCTTTATATATTCAAATTTATCAACGGCACGCATAAGCCCGATATTCCCCTCTTGAATAAGATCCAGCAGGTGCAGGCCGCGACCAAGGTAACGCTTTGCCGTATTAACGACCAAACGAAGATTAGCATTTACCAGCTCCTGCTTGGCAAGGCCAACCAGATTGCCTGCGGCTGCTATACGCCGGTTAGCCATTCGCAGCTCGCTGCAATCCATGCCAACTGCGACCTCAACTAAACCAAGCTCGTGCTTTGCAGCCCTTATAGCATCATCACGCCCCGTGCCGAACTTACGTCCGGCGTAAGCTATCTTTCTTTTTTTTCTTTTAAGAAGATCGGCAAAGGTCAAGAACTCCGCGCTCAGGGCCTCTATCAATAAGGTTCGCCTGCTGATTCTGGAGAGTATACGAAACAGTTTACGCTCATCAGGCATCTTATCTATAGTAGTATCTGCTGTTTTTGAGTCTGAGTTTTTTCGGATATTATTTTTTGAAGTAACGCTGATATAGTTAGAAATGCTAAAAGGAATGCTGTTGTCTTCTCTCTTTGGTGCTGCGATTATCTTACCACGAAGCCTGATTGCCTGCTTTATACTCTTGATTAACTTTCGGGTCTCGCCGTCTAACTGACTACCACCAGAACCGCTGCCTTGCACAGGCGGACCATCCAATGTATCCATAAAACTTTTAAGCTCTAGCTCCAGCAAAGGACTTCGTATAAACTCTGATAATATCTGCGTCCTGCCCTGCTCTATCTTTTTACCCAACTCTACTTCTTCTACTTTGGTAAGGAGTCGTCGCCTACCCATCTCCTTAAAATAACTCTTTAGAGGATCAAAGTCGCTCTCGTAATAATCACTGGCAGGCCTTCCTCTTGCGCCAGACCCAACGGCCTCACCACCTAACGATGCCAAAACCTTAAGGTCTCGCTCCTGCTGCCCAAAGGCCGCCTCCTCTACTGCCGTATTGCCTATATCCTCTCGGTTCCCGTTCCCGTTCCCGTTGGCGTCACCTTCTTGCGGCTTCTTATTTCGCATGTAAAGGTCTCTCCTTTCCAGTTAGATGCCTTATCCATACTACCGGATCATCCCTGCGTCACAAACTTCACTTCCTCCTCTCTTGCTCTTTTTAAAGGTCCTTTAGGCCAAGCCTCTTCCCAAGCTCTCTTGCAAGCTCATGCCTACCGCTCTGCTCCAGTTGCTTGATCATATCAATCGATGCCTGACTGGGCCTTCCAATATTCGTTAGTTTTCGAACACAATCGGCGAGCATTTCCTCGGGTGCGTCCATGAAATCTTTCTCATCTTTAAATATCGCCGTTGCGACGAAATCCTTAATAGCAAGGTCCTCTATTTCTTCAATCATTTTATCTTGAGCAATAACCCCGCTCTGAAAATGCGGCAAAACCTTAGCCGCAACCGCCCTATAAAAAGGATCTTGAAATGCCGCTATAGCCTTCTCAACCTCTGTGTTGAATAGCTCGGCGTGCTTTAAGATCACCTTTAAAAGTATCTCTTCGGCGAGCCTTGTAACAACCGGCGTAGCGGTCTTCTCAATGACTAACGCCGGTTCAGAACCCGCTCGCCCGGCGGCGGCATCTAGGGCCGAGTAAATAGCCCTTGGCTCGACCCCAAGGATGCCTGCAACCTTCATAGTATAATGGCCACGCGAGGCCTCGTTCTTGACCTTCCTCAGATAAGGCACGGCCTTATTGAGATACTCGCCCTTACCTTCCGGCGAACGTACGTCAAATTCTTCCTTTAACTGGTCCAGATAGAACTCCATTATATCCTCGGCCTCTTCTATCGCTCTCTGCATCCCGGCCTGGCCTTCCGTCTTTAAAAAATCATCGGGGTCCGCACCGCCTGGCAAGAGCACGACCCGAGCTGCCGTCTCTTCAGCAAGGATAAGATCCAAGCTCCTTACCGCAGCTTTCTTCCCCGCCGCGTCGGAGTCAAATAACAGATACAGAAGCCCGGTATATTGCTTAAGCCTTCTTATATGCGAGGGCGTAAGTGCCGTGCCCATCGTGGCTACTGTGTTTTTAAAACCCGCCTTATAAAGTGCGAGGTGGTCAAAATAGCCCTCAACGACAATCGCAGAACCTGTTTTATTTATACTATCTCGCCCCTGATAAAGACCGTATAAAACCTCTGCCTTTTTAAATACAGGGGACTCGGATGTATTGAGGTACTTGGCCATTGCGTCGCCAAGCGTTCTGCCGCCAAAGCCCAGCACCCTGCCACGAACGTCAACTATAGGAAAAAGAACCCTCTCCCTGAACCTATCATAAATACGCCCCTCATGGTTGCCGATAAGCCCGGCCTTTTCTGCAAGCTCCAAGTCCTCGCCTTTACCACGCAAAAAACTTATAAGCCCGTCATTACGGGCCGTTGTATACCCTATACGGAATTCTTCGACTATAGCTTTGTCAAAGCCTCTGCCCTTCAGGTAATCCCGTGCACGCTTACCGTTACTCTCCATAAGGACACCCGTAAAATATTCCAGAGCCAGTGCATTCTGCTTAAAGATAAGTTCGCGCAGACTCGTCCCCTGCCGCTCTCCGGTCTCTTCTATCTTTACGCCGTATTTGCGGGCCAGCACCATCACGGCCTCAGGAAAACTCAGCGATTCGTGCTTCATCAAGAACTTTATAGCACTACCACCCTCATGGCAGCCAAAACAATAAAAGATATTTTTCTCTTCACTTACGGAGAAACTCGGAGTCTTCTCCGAGTGAAAAGGGCAGAGCCCGACGTGATTGCGCCCACGCTTGGTCAGCGGAATATAGGCAGAGACGACCTCTACTATATCGGCACGCTCGGCGACCTCTTCTATTTTATCCTGCGGTATCATCCTAGACCAGCTCCACCACTGTTACGCCCTCACCACCGGCGAGCGTATCGCCACCCTTATAACCGCTCACTATCAGAGAGCCATCCAGATACTCACGCACGGCACTGCGCAGTGCGCCAGTACCGCTACCGTGGACTATATCAAGGCTCGTACTACCTGCCATATGCGCGTCATCAAGGGCTCGCTCGACCTTTGGCAGAGCCTCATCAACCCTGAGCCCTACGATATTAATAGCAAGCTTTGCCTCTGCGCTATACCCGCCGCCGCTTTCTTCATCAAACTTCAAATCCCCTGTTTTCCGGGCGGCATTGGCCGTGCAAGCTACTCTAGCCCTGTGGGTGGCCTTGGCCTGACGAGTCACTTTAGCTGTAGCACGGGCCTTGCTCCCTGCCTTTCCTCCGCCCTTACCTGATATTTTTCTCATGGCACTGTACCCAACCCATACCTTGAAGTTTCCAGATAAGCCCTCGGCCCGCTTTGCGTCAACCGCAACGACCTCGCCACGAGCATTACTGCCGGCGATCTCGACGATATCGCCAAGCTTTGGCACGTAATGATCTACCTGCTCTTTAAAGAGATCCGCTACACGCTCGCCTGCCTGCGCAAGGCCTCGCATCGCGGCTTTTACCTTACTTCGGCTACTGACCGAAGCGGCCGTGGCGGCCTCGGTGCGCTCTTGCTTAACAATCTCTGCATGCGCCTTGATATCACCCCGAGCCTTCTCTATAATCTCATCGATCTTAATACGCGCCCTTTTATGCAGAAGCTGCCGGTCATCTCGAATCCGCTTTAAGGCACGTTCTCGCTCGGCCTCTTTCTCACTCAGCGATCTAGTAAGGGCCTCAAGCCTCTTTTTTTCTTCGTCAATTTTGCGTAGGCTCTGGATAAAAGCACCTTCGCCGCCCTTAAGGCTACGTCTGGCACGCTCTACGATGTCACGAGGAATACCATATTCCTCTGCAACAGAGAGGGCCTGGCTCGCCCCGGCCATGCCGTAACGAAGCTTATATAGCGGCGTACTCGTTGTCTCGTCAAATAAAACCGACGCATTCTCAAAACGCTTATCAACGGCACTATGCGCCTTTAGCAGATTAAGGTGCGTCGTCACCACAACGGTCGCGCCCTTCTCCGCAAGACTCTCCATAATCGACAGCGACAAGGCCCCACCCTCAACTGGGTCTGTACCAACCCCTATCTCATCGAGAAGAACAAGCGTATCGCCGCCGGCCCTGCCAAGTATCTCACCGATTCTTTTAAGGTGCGCTGAAAAAGTACTGAGTTGCTGATTAAGGCTCTGCCTGTCGCCTATATCAGCATAGACGCCATCAAAAAACGGCAGCTCGCTGCCATCGGCTGCGGGAATCGGCAGTGCCGCCTCTGCCATCAGGACAAGCAGGCCTAAGGTTTTGAGGGCAACTGTCTTACCCCCTGTATTAGCCCCGGAGATGACAAGCACCCTAGTTGCTTTATCAAGGGTAATATCGACCGGAACAACAGGTGAATCAAAGCCGTCTTCAGTCTTAATAACCAGTATTGGGTGACGCGCCTTTTCCAGCCTTACTCCGCCGCCTTTGATGATCTTTGGCACGGTGCCACCTGTCTTTATCTTCAGACGCACCTTGGCAAGGGCCAGATCAAGGACTGCAATGCGCTTAATATCTCTAAAGATTCCAGCCCGCTCGGCAAATATCTCACTAGATATATCTTGTAAGATAGCGATCACCTCATCGCGCTCCTCACGCTTTAAGATCGATACCCTATTGTTTATCTCGACCGTACCGAGCGGCTCAATAAAATAGGTCTCGCCACTTGCCGAACGCCCGTGGACAATCCCCGCGACCTGCGTGTGATAGCTCGACTTAACGCAGACAACAAAGCGGTCCTCCCTTACGGTAAAGTAATCCTCCATAAGCAGGCCGCTCATATCTTTATCACGCAAGAGCGCGTCAACTACATTCCTGCAACTTCGCTTGGAGTTACTCAAGGTTTGCCTTATCTCGGCAAGCCTTGGCGATGCCTCGTCACGTACCTCTCCGGCTGAGTCTAGGATCAGATCTATATTTTTTTTGAGACTAGGAGATGTCTCGATGCTACTGAGCCTAGCTGTGGTAATAGGTAGGCGGGCTGAAAGGTCCTCATACTCACGAGTAGATATAAAAAGACCCAGAGCCAGAAAGGCCGCAAGCGTGGCTTTGACCTTCAAGAGCTCATCAGGGGAAAGATAAGCCCCTTGCTTTTCGAGTTTTTTAAATATCAGGGAAAGTTTAGCGATACCACCGAGCGGTGGCAACAGGCCGCTATCATAAAGTAGAGACGCCTCCTCAAGCTCGCTATAACCTTCTTGTACTTCGGCGATAGTCGCCAACGGCAGAAGATTCAAGGCAAGTTCCCGGCCCGGCTCCGTCACGGCAAGCTCACTGAGCTTGCCTATAACAGTGCTGAACTCAAGACAATCAAAGGTAGTTTCATCCACGACGTTTCATAAAAGTTCTTCCATTAATAACTTACTACTTATTACCCTTCTTCCTCTTAAACCTTCTAAAACCAGAGCACTCAATGACATCGACACCTGTAAAGATATCATCCATCAAGAGGTTGATCCCAAGGTTATCACTTGAGATATGACCTGCCAAGAGGACATTCATATGATGCTTCTCGGCCTCTTTACGGTGGTCATCACCGATATGCATACCGACGATTGTACCGATCCCGGCAGCCGAGAGTTTTTCAAAGGCCTTTTTGCTGCCGCCTGTGCCACCGGTCATATCGACAAAGATCTTACCGGCCTTTCTGTTTTCATCACCGACGACCATCTTTGGGCCTATGGTCTCACGCCTTGCGTAATCATACTCCGGTATCTCATTTAAGATGTCAAAGATATCCGAGACGTAAAATGGCTTTTTCTTATCAAAAATATCCTGCAGATAGGTAGTTACGGCGTTATCGGTCGGTGTATGCATACACATCATCGGAATATCCAGGAGCTTTGCCGCATCAACAGCCTTTGTGTGGTTTGCCGGCATTAGTCTGCGCCCGACCTCACCGCTTCGCTCGGCAAGCAATGATTCACCGACATGGATCGGCACGCCGAACTTTGCAAGCACGCCGGACTGCATGGCCATAACATCGCCGAGCCCTATCAACCCCGTACCCTCCGGATGATGAGCTATTATAAGATCTATCTTCTTTCCTCTCTTCTGATTGAGCCTATCGGCGAGCAGGACCTCGCTGACATCGATATCAATCCCCATCAATACGCGCTTGACCTCTGTGTTGGGTGCTCCGTAAAGCATACGCGTATCCGAATACGGGTTGGTCAGTCTTTCTTTGTCAAAATACTTTTTTCCTTCTTTATCGAGCTTTGCGTATTGTTTCTTTATATGCGCAAGCTCAGCCTTTACTTCCTTTACGCCTCTAGGGTCTAGCTTCAACCCTCTCTGCACTGCCTTGTTGTATATATCCTTAAACTTCATAGCATCCTCCTTGATTATGAAATCACGCCGGCTTAGCCCGCAAGCCTCTGCTTTACCATCTCTTGGACCAACTTACCGTCGGCCCGCCCCTTTAGCTTAGCCATAACGGCCTTCATAAGTCCGCCCATATCCTTCATAGAAGTAGCCCCTAACTCGGTTGCGGTAGCTGCGACAACATCTTTAATCTCTGCCTCTTATAACTGCTCGGGCAGAAAACCTACCAGAATATCAAGCTCTGCTGCTTCCTGATCGGCAAGGTCGTCTCTACCCCCCTTTCTAAACTGCTCAATTGAGTCCTTGTGCTGCTTAACAGAGGTAGCTATGACCTGCAGGATCTCAGCATCGCTGAGATCCTCTCGTTTATCTATCTCTTTATTTTTAACGGCACTGAGCAAAAACCGCAGGGTCTGAAGCCGGGGCTTATCTCCGGCCTTCATCGCGGTTTTTATGCCCGTGGTTATCTCTTCTTTAAGTGGCACTTATGCTGCCCTCCTTGTCTATGTTAACTCTTTTAAGTACCCTTTCTAAGCTCTATAAGAGCTAGCTTTATTATTCCCTTCAGGGTCTCAAAGACCCCCACGCCTGTAGTAGCCACCGATTCAAAGTCCGGCACGCCTGTCGGATTAAGGACATTTTTCATATCCGCGACGGGCATACAGTCCTCTACATCCCGCTTGTTATATTGTATCAGATATGGAATCTTTTCGAGTTCTAAACCGTGTTCTTCAAGATTAATGTGCATATTTTCCAGACTTTCTATATTAGCATCCATACGCTCGACCTGAGAGTCGGCAACAAAGACAATACCATCGACGCCCTTGAGTATCAGCTTTCTTGATGCGTCATAGAAGATCTGCCCCGGTACGGTATAGAGATGAAAACGGGTCTTAAAGCCCTTGATCTCGCCAAGCGAGAGCGGCAGAAAATCAAAGAACAAGGTCCGCTCAGTCTCTGTGGCAAGAGATATCATCTTACCACGCGTCTTGGGCTTTGCCTTCTTATGAATAAATTGCAGGTTGGTCGTCTTACCACCAAGCCCGGGGCCGTAGTAGACGATCTTACAGTTTATCTCTCTTGTCGAATAATTTATAAATGACATTTTTTTACGTAGGACTCACAAAAAGCCCTTCCTTACCTATACCTATTTAAAAAGATTTTCTATATCCTCATCAGATATCTCATCAAGCAAGGTCTCGCCGCCGCCATCAGATTGATCCATACGCTCTACGACCTTCCTGATACTCCCCGAAAGCTCGGCACCGGCCTTCTTCACCCTTAACCTTACAAGCCCCAAAGAACTCCTGCTATCAAAGATAATTACAAGAATCACACGCTGGTCGATTATAGAGATATGAAGGTTTTCCTTCTCACCCTCGTGAAATAGAATGGAAAACTCCTTCTCGCCGATAAGCTTTGCAAGCCCGCCTGTAGCTGCGATATTACCAGCTGTTAAGGAGGCCAGAGACGTAGAATCTATATCACGAGTATCGCCGCTGCTTGCCAGAAGTTGACCATCTTTATCAACCAAGAAGACGCTTATGGCATTGGAGTCCACAAGCAACTTCTCTATTATCTTTATTATAAGACGGGACTCGTCTTCGTGCATTACAAGGGAGGAATAGGGCATTTAACCATCCTTAGTATGATTAAAAGATTACCAAAACAATCTGAATCGGCAAACGGGCCGTACCATGCGGCACGGCCCGTGCCGTATTAAAAAAACAAAACTTTACTAAATCACTTTAAAAGCCTTAAAAAATAGCCTTACCGTCAATATCCAGAAGCCTCTGCCAATCTTTATCAATTCCTTCCTGAATCTTTGCGATAAGCTCAGTATGATCACCCTTAAAGAGATGCTTGAACCTGCCCTGCATCTTTAGCCAGTCCTCAATCGGACGCTTTGTCTTTGGCTTATAGTTAAGCTTCATCACACCTTCTTCGACCTCATATAGCGGCCAGAAACAGGTATCAACAGCGACCTTTGCCGTCTCCATCGAGACCTCACTCTTGGTATACCAACCGAGCGGACAAGGTGATATTACATTTAAAAAGGTCGGACCCTTTACGGCAAAGGCCTTCTCTGCCTTCATCGCAAGATCTTTCCAGTTATGCGGAGAGCTCTGCCCGACGTACTTAACGCCGTGCGCTACGACTATACGCGTCAGGTCCTTGCGATACTCCTGCTTACCTGGAATCACAGAGCCGGCCGGTGAGGTCGTCGTTGCAGAACCCATCGGCGTGGCACTCGAACGCTGAATACCTGTATTCATATAGGCACCATTATCATAGCAGACGTATACAAAGTCATGACCGCGCTCTAAAGCACCAGAGAGTGCCTGAAAACCAATGTCATACGTACCGCCATCTCCGCCAACGGCCATAAACTTAATCTCTTTATCGCCGCAGGGCAGTTTGCCTTTTCTCTTAAGCGCAGTGTAGGCCGCCTCCATGCCACTTATCGTTGCACCGGCATTCTCAAAGGCCGAATGTATCCAAGGAGTCCTCCATGCGGAGTAAGGATAGATTGTTGAGCCAACCTCCAGACAACCCGTCGAGGTTGTAACCGCAACAGGAGCACCCGCACTCTTGAGTATCGTCCTCATTATCGGAGGTATTCCACATCCAGCACAAAGCCTGTGTCCCCCGCAAAAAAGTTCCTCTTTACTGGCAAGTTCCTTTAATGTAGCCATAAATCCCCTCTCTATTTAAACTTTTTTATATAGTTATATATCTATTTAACTGCTCTATCTTGCCTGTCTCCAACACCTTATAAAGTTCACCGATAACACCCTCGGCATCAACCACCTTGTAGTCTCTACCACCCAGACCAAAGATACGGCCAAAGACCTTAGGGGCAGTATCAAGATCAAAAAGTGCGCTTCTTACGTCACCGAAGAGCGGGCCACCAAAATCATTCATTGAATCAGCCCTATCAAGGACGCATACTACCTTTACATTCTTCAGTGCCTCGGCGATCTCTGCGTGTGGCCAAGGTCTGTAGAGCCGTGGACGCAAAAGACCGACCTTCTTACCTTCGGCGCGTAACTTATCAATAGCAACCTTGGTAGTTCCTGCCGCTGAACTCAGGACAACTATAGCAACATCGGCGTCGTCTAGTTTATAACTCTCAAAAAGCCCGTACTCGCGACCAAAGGTCTCTGCAAACTCAGCCGAGATCTTGCTGACCGCATCTTTGGCCCGTGTCATTGCATTGCTCTGATCACGCTTGAACTCCATATAGAACTCAGGCAGGGCCATCGCACCCATAGTGACAGGGTTATCAACATCCAAAAGAGTATCCTTTGGAACATACTCACCAACAAAGTCTTTTACATCCTTATCCTCGATTAACTCAAGGCACTCAATAGCGTGACTTGTGATAAAACCGTCCTGACAGGACATGATCGGAAGCAATACATCCGACTCCTCTGCTATACGCACGGCCATAATCGTATTGTCATAGGCCTCCTGTACTGTCTCGGCGTAGAGCTGAATCCAACCAGAGTCACGTGCACCCATCGAGTCCGAATGATCGCAATGGATATTGATCGGAGCTGACAATGCCCTGTTAACGATAGGCATTATTATGGGAAGCCTCATGCCGGAGGCGATATAAAGGACCTCCCACATAAGAGCCAAGCCCTGTGCGCTGGTTGCGGTCATGACCCTTGCTCCGGCCGCCGCGGCACCAACACTCGCGCTCATCGCCGAATGCTCACTCTCGACTGTAATAAGTTCGCCTGTGACCTTACCATCTGCATGATAACTTGAAAACTCCTCGATAATAGTCGTCGATGGCGTTATAGGATATGCAGGGACAACATCAGGGTCTATCTGCATCATTGCATATGCAACGGCAGAGTTTCCTGTAAGCCCTACTTTTTTCTGCTTTAGAGCTGCTGACATTTTTATAGATCCTCCTCAACGGCCATTGAAATGGCCTTTATCTTATCGGGACACTCAGCAGCACATACGCCGCAGCCCTTGCAATGCTCCATATCAAAACCTGTCAGTTTACCGTCCTCCGTAAGTATCGCGGAATCAGGACACATTACCCAACAGATAAGACAATCAATACACTTATCTCTATCAAGGATAGGGCGTAGCTTTCTCCACCCTCCGGTGGAGTAATCATGGGCCGTACCACTTTTAATTGTACCGCCGTGCGGCATAGTGTTGTTTTTTGTCATCATCACTCTCCCTTTAACTCGGCGAAGCCTCTTTTCATCGCCTCTATATTACCGGCGATAACCTTCTCGTCATACTTCTTTGAATAACTCGCCTTAAAATTTTCTATCAAGCCGTCGAGCTCGACAAGGCCTGTGGCCTTGGCCAAGGCTCCGAGCATCGGAGTGTTCGGCATCTGCCTCCCAATCGTATCCAGAGATATCTGAGATGCATCGAGAGTAAAGACCTTTACTGAATCAGCCACTCCCAACTCACCACGCAGACGCTCTGCACTGTGATTGGTATTTACCATAAATACAGCATCCCCATCCGTGCCACTTGTCGTAGACGGCAACGCCTTATCTGCCTCAAGTACGGCGATCAGCGTTATATCAACGATAATTACCACATTAGGACTGGTTACCGAACAATGCACCCTTATAGGCTCATCAGATAGCCTATTGTAAGACCTGACCGGTGCGCCCATCCTCTCCGGGCCAAACTCTGGAAAAGCCTGCACATACTTACCTGCTGCAAGTGCCGTCTCTCCAAGAATTTTGGCAGCGGTTACGATACCCTGCTGGGCCCTTCCGTGCCACCGTACCTCTGTGTATTTTTCCATTTAAAACTCTCCGTCTTCTTTTTTATATTTCAGAACACTCTAAACAAAGAAACTCGTCTTAAATTATTATCACCAAAACAACCAGAACTTAAAACCAGATGGTAGCCTAACATTTCTCAGGCCTCTTGTCTCCCCTGAAGAGCTCTTCCTAAAGTAGAGCCATCCATAAACTCAATATGACCTCCCATGGGGATACCGGCTGCTATTCTTGTCAACCTCACGTCACTGCCGGCAAAGACCTTTTTCAAATAGAGTGCCGTTGTCTCGCCGTCTGCGTCAAAGGCCGTTGCTATGACTATCTCCTCTATACCGCCGGCGCGTACACGCTCTACAAGCTCTACTACCTTTATCTCATCCGGCCCTACTCCCTTTAAAGGAGCAAGCTGGCCGTGCAGGACGTGATACCTACCTCTATACGACCCGGCCGCCTCTAAAGCGATAAGGTCCTTATAGTCACTTACAACACAGACCATAGAGGCGTCCCTTGCTGGGTCATTACATATACCACAAGTCTCGCCGTCTGCAAAGGATATACATTCACGGCAGAGCATGACCTTTTCCTTAAGATCACCGATGGCCGCCGAGAGTTCATCGGCGTAACCACCCTTTGCGTTAAGTACATATAACGCAAGACGTGAGGCCGTCTTCTCCCCGATCCCGGGCAGACCCGCAAAGGCCTTTATAAGCCTTGAAATAGGCTCTGTGTACTGTTGCATTACCGCGTCAAACCCATCATTATATATTTCTTCCTATAATCTATAAGTATACAGTATACACTAGAAAGATTAAAATAGACCCGGAGGAAGATTAAGACCTGCTGTTATTTTGCTCATTTCATCGTTTGCCATCTCTTGAGCGCGTTTTAACCCTTCATTTACGGCAGCGACGACCAGATCCTCCAGCATTTCGACATCATCAGGGGTAATTACCGCCGGATCTATCTTTACCTCTGTGACCTTTATAGCTCCGTTTACCGTAACCGTTACCATGCCTCCGCCAGAGGCTGCCTGACATGTTTTCTCAGCCAGCCCCGCCTGTACGTCAGCCATCTTCTTCTGCATCTCCTGGGCCTGGCGCATTATATTACCCATATTCTTATTAGACATTTGTTATCCTCCTGCTATCTATAACCTTACCGCCTAGGGCTGCAAGGGTATCCTTTAAGACTGTATCGATCTTTTCAGATGACTGCTCACCACGATCTTTAACTATATCAGAATCAGAGACTTCTTCAACATAAGCTGTAGCCGGAGCTTCCGCTCTCGTAGGAGCTTCCGCTCTAGACTCCTTCGGCCCTTCTGTTTCTTTCGCCGGGGCTGCCTCTTTCACCTCACATGACTCAGCTGACTCTGATCTAGTCGCCGTCTCCTCGATTACCGAGAAAGACTCGTAGGCCAGTGGCTCGGCAATATCAGCCGTCTCAGGCATCTCCGTCCTATCAGGCATAGGGGGCAGGTCCTGCTCTGCCTTCGGTGCTACTACAGCATTCGCCGAGGCAACCTTCAATGGCGCAGCATTCGCTGGGGCAACCTTTTCAGGCTCAGCCTTCGCTGGCGTAGCCTTCGACCCATCGCCCTTTTCAAGATCAAGGCGTATATTTGTTCCAAAATATTTTCTACAAAGACCAACAAGCGCATCTTTCTTTACGTATTGAAGAAAATTAAGATCCCCCGAGCTGGCTATGACCTTAAGTCGGTCTCCGACGAGATCAAGGCTTGCCGCTTTTAGGCGATTATATATAAGCATATCCGAGGCCTTAAGAAAGTCCAGAAGACCTGCGGTCGTCTTTGTCCCTGACAAATCACTGACTGAACCCGATGAAACCTTGGCCGAAGGTGCTCGCCGCACGGGCATAGCATCCGAAGGTATTCTCGCCGTAGCAGCATGCCTTGCGGTAGATACAATCTCCCGCCTCTTTAACTGCCTTTGTTCTCCACCGCCACCTGTTCCTCTGCCACCTCTACCTATCTTACCAATTTTCTCCAGGCTCGCTATAAGCTCCCCAATCGGTCTTAGATCCTCCAGTAAGGTCGCCCTCACCAACATCATTTCAAAAGCAAATCTCGGCGTAGTAGATCTTGCGACTTCATTAAACCCGCCGGTAAACAGACCAAAGAGCATTTCCAGACGCTCTAACTCCGCAAGCTCAGCAAGTGCGGTAAGACGCTCAATCTCGCTCTCGGGCAACTCCAAAATAGCCGGCCCCGAGACCCTTACCACCACAAGGTCACGTACGTGCTCTAGTAAATCTGCTGTGACTTTTTTAAAATCATAACCGAACTCATGAATCTTTTCAACAATATTAAGCACCAAACCGCCGTCCCTACCCAGCACGGCCTCCGAGAGTTCAAAGATAATATTACGGTCCATCAACCCCAGCGAATCCCTTATATCCGCCTCTGTAAGCTTATTGCCGGAGAAAGATATTACCTGCTCCAGCAAACTTTGCGCATCGCGCAGACTACCATCGGCCTCCCTAGAGACCAGAAAGATAGCCTCAGGTGAGGCATCTATGCCTTCTTTCTCAGCTATCGCCGAAAGATGAGAAGTTATCTGTTTTAGGGGTATACGCCTAAAGTCAAAACGCTGGCAGCGGGAATGAATAGTGAGAGGGATCTTCTGAGGCTCGGTAGTAGCAAAAATGAAAATAACATGACCGGGCGGCTCTTCCAGGGTTTTTAGCAGAGCGTTAAAAGCCGAGATCGATAGCATATGGACCTCGTCGATTATATAGATCTTATAACGGGCACTGGCCGGGGCGTACCGCACGCTCTCGCATAGCTCGCGGACGTTTTCTACGCTATTGTTAGAGGCACCGTCGATCTCAAGCACATCGACGAGTGATCCGCCAGTAATCCCCGTACAATTATTGCATTTAAGGCACGGCTCGGATGTTGGTCCATCCGAGCAGTTAAGGCACTTGGCCAGAATCCGCGCAATCGTTGTCTTTCCAACACCTCTCGGGCCGGAGAAGATAAAGGCATGGCCGATCCTGCCGGAATCAACGGCATTAGATAGGGTTCTAACGACATGGCTCTGCCCGACGACCTCTTTAAAGGCGCTTGGTCGCCATTTTCTGGCGATGACCTGATACGAACTATTACCGGTATTGGACTGCATGATTGAGCTTGGCTCCTGCGACAATCTGACTTTTAAGAGATCTAGATAGCTTTAATGCAAAAAAACCAAGCAGTACGGCAGTAAAATGATTAAAAAAACTTTGACTAAGACCCACACGCAGCGGGCAGAACTTACGAATACTGTTGATAGCCAGGCACCCTCACGGCACATGGATAAAAACACTTACCGCTGCTTCCTTCCGGACCTGACGGAGTTCAGCGTCCCACCATTGCGTAAGACCCGGCTATCAACAGTATTCACAAGCTTAATAAAGAATAAAAAAATATATGGCAGAGGTGCATGCGCACAGCATCTATCTGCGGCAAGATAATAAAACCCCTCATGCTCACAATACGCCTCTTTTAAAATCATGGCGGAGGAGGAGGGATTCGAACCCTCGGTACACGTTAATGCACACACGATTTCCAATCGTGCCCCTTAAGCCGCTCGGGCACCCCTCCAAAAGTATAGAGCAGTTGCCCTAAAAAAATCTATCTTAAAAACAAAACTATATAATCATGGCGGAGAGAGAGGGATTCGAACCCCCGGTCCCATCACTGGGACAACTGATTTCGAATCAGCCCCTTTCGGCCGCTCAGGCATCTCTCCTGATAAAAAACACAAATATAAAAAACCTTTCACCAACCTGCAAAAAAAACCCAACCACCCGAGAGAGGGATTGACGCCTTCGGCGTACCCGGCAAGGTACTTAAAAACAACTTCAACACTTTGCATCTCGCCTACGGCTTAATGCAATCTCCGGTCGAACCCCCGGTCCCATCGCCAGGACAACTGATGCTATAACCCATCTTAGATGGTTCGAATCAGCCCCTTTCGGCCGCTCAGGCGTCTCTCCAAGCTCAACAACTAACTAGAGTCAGATATATTAACGTGATCCGGAGCCCTCTGTCAAAGGTTTTTCGCCTTATTTAGCCCCTTTCGGTGTAAGCAGGACAACCCCTACCGTATCGCTATTGTAAGAGTTAAAATCTGCTAGCCTCTTAAAGACCCAGCCCCTTGCAAGGCTCTTGTCGCCATCAAAGAGCTCTACCCTAATCGCCGGGTTCTTCGGCTCATCACCGCGCGTACCTATATGGTCTTCAAACATAGTATATTCAGGGATAAATGCATCAACAAGGATCGAATACTTATTGCCGACCTTGGTCTTTTTACCGACTGATATAAGGATTTCTTTTTTATTACCGCCTTCTGTCACCTCAATCTTAACGGTACTCCACTTGGCCTTTAGCGCATCGGAGAGCCTTACGTCCTTGCCATCTGCCGACATACTACCGCCGCTTGCCACACCACTTCTGATCTTGCTAACATCCATATCACCGCCGCCACGGGCTGCTGCGTTAAGGGCATCTCTAAATTTATATGCCTCATTATCAGATGGCATCGGAGGATGCCCGTCCGGAAGCTCCGACTTTTCCTCGCTACCACCGTCACTAAAAGAACTCTTGACCTCGACCTTAGGGGTCTCGCTATCCTGACCGCAAGCACCCGCCATAAAAGCTACCGCCACTACCAAGCACGCCGTTATAAAACCTTTTTTAAACATATAATCCAAGCCCCCTGAACCATTTGATATTTTATATAGAATCATCACCACTGGCAATAAATTGCCAAAGACCACGGTGCGGTAACTATACCACTAACAGACCTATCTTCAAAGACATTTCAGATTCGAGACAATCCTTATTACTACTATAGAACCTTCACTTAAGACCAGCCTTGAAGATGACTAAGACGGATAACATCATCTTTATGCAACATACTTAACCTCTGCGGATCCGACGACTTCCTTGCGAAAATACCTGCTTAAATCTTCAGGCGTAGATAAGTCAAACCTTACACTTAACGATCTCACTCAACTCAAGCTCCATGCCAGAGAAATCTATCAACCCGGCTCATGACCTTCCTCAAACTCAACAAGAACATCTACATCACTACCCAAGCTAAAGTCATCGCGCAAGACAGAGCCAAAAAAAGACAACTTACTAATATGGCAACGCTCACAAAATTCAGCTATTTTCTCGTAATCTACATTTATATTCATTACGCTACCCATTCCTTAAAGTAAAAATACCATATTTTTAAAAAGTTGTAAAACGCAGCAACCCTAGGCCACAGCAAACCAGAGACCACAGCAAACCAGAGACCACTAATCCGAGTACTTCCTCTTCAGGTATCTCTGCCAACTATCCTGCAACTCGTCGTAAGAAATAAATAAGACACTGCTTACAGCCTGTGCCAAAGTTCTTCCACTACCAAGCTCCTCCAGAATCCTCTTGCAGGCATAGATACCGTACTCTCTAATTATATACTCGGTAGCAGATAGACTTACGCTATAGGCCAAGGCAGCACTATTTGTATCCATCCCCATAAAAGAGCCTTCAAGATGGCTAAGCCTAACGCCATCACCTGCTGTTGAGGTTAAAATCCTTGAATAATCGGCCTCGCGTTTATTTTCTAAGTATTGTGCGAGCCCTTCATTGAGCCACGTAGGGGCGCGCCCTTTTGCAATCCTGTGGACCACGGCATGCGTATATTCATGAAAGAGCACGGCCTCAAGTTTACTGGTCTTCTCGGTAATTCCGCCTGTCGGTATCTTTATACGCCCGTCATAAAGAGCCCCTGCCCACGCCGGGCTGCGAGTAACATCTCTAAAACCCTCTTTAGAATAAAGCACCGCACTTATCGGAGTATCCGGGTAATACGACAGCTCTGTGCCAATCACCTGATAGGCCGCTTCCAGCAATATTGCTATTACATTGCCGGTCACTGCATTCTCACCGCCCTCAAACTTCACATTAAAGCGTGAGCCGCGCCTCTCGCTAAAGCCCGCCTCATGGTCGCTCTCACGTTTGAGGGCCTTGAGCCTGCTACTGATATTTTCATCGTCAGGGTCCAGGGCCTGAGCCTGCTGCATAAGGCGCACCGAAGACGCTGTCCTGCTGCCAGAGAGCTCCTGATCGGCAAGCCTTACATAGACCTGCTTAAGGGTCTTTTTAACGTCCACATCAGGGGCGTACTCTTTAAGCAGACGAGTCAACGAATCTACCGCACCTGCGTAATCCTCAAGCGAGGCCTGCGAATACCCGTATCCCTTAAGAGACGAGTCCTCCATATAATGTTCATTTGCTTCTTCAAAATAATCTTTTGCACTCTGAAAATCACGCTCTCCATATATCTTCCAACCAAGGGCCGTCAGGCTGCGAGCCAGATTTATCTTTATCGTCTCAAAACCCTTGTCTTCAGGAGAGGCCGCCTTATAGGCCTCTTTATAATAAAAGGCCGCATCCGCATAGTTTCCGGCCTTAAAGGCCTTACTCCCTGCATTAAAGTCACGTACATAGCCGGGTATATCAGTATCAACCTTTACCACTGGCCCACTGCTTGCCAGCTGCACCAGACTCTGCTCTGCAAGCCCCGCCCCCTGCGGGACCAGCACAGGACCCGCAGGCGCAAGGTCAGCCGCAACGGACTCGATACGAGCGAACTCTGGCCCTACAGAGTCAGCAAGCTCTACAAGACTCAGTTCTTTACTGGTGGTTTTGTAATGGTATACGCCGCCGCCTATAACTATCAGCATAGCAACGACAAAGACAATCCTTACTACAGGGTCTTTTCTGGAGGGTTCACCTTGAAGGGTAATGTTTTTAACAGGACACCGGCTAGGCTTCTCAGGAGTTTTAGAGGTATCCGGCACAGAAGTATTGCCAAGCCAGGCAGGCGGGGCCTGGCCTTGACTGTCTTCAGAGTCATGTGCATCGGCCTCGTGTACAACCCTTGGATCAAGACCGCATTTTGAGCACTGCTCTGTATCGTCAGGGAGATTGGCCCAGCAGTTTTTACAAAACATAGATTCCCCTGCGCCAAGCAATAGGCCGTTTTTTCAAGCGAGCTGGGATCAGCTAAAACAGCTTGACCTCCCTTTTAAAGACTACTACCCACACCCTGCGGTTCAGAGTTTTTTACGCATCTTAACGGCACCGAGCACAAGGTTGGCTATAACCGAGATGAAATATATCTCATCCTCATGGAACTCTTTAAGCACAACGGTCTGCGCGTTAAGCACCCCAAAAGGCTTGTCATCGACAAATATCGGGTAGGAGTACATAGTCTTTATCTTATACTGCTCTTCCTTGGTCTCCTGAAAGTATTTATAACGATCATCGGTTGAGACGTCTGTGATAAGAAGCGGCTTCTTTGCCTCTACGGCAGAGCCTGTAATGCCCTGCCCTATATCGAGCTTGGCCTTACCGACTGCGTCCTGCGAAAGTCCGTAGGTCGCGCGCAGCACCAGAGCCGTCCCGTCCCAAAGATATATTGTACATATATCAACACAAAGGCGCTTTGCCATCTTCTGGCAGACACTTTTAAGAACCTCATCCAGATCATAGTCCGAGGAAGATAGCATGCTGATCTCCTCAAGCGTTATAATCTCCATCCTCTCACGGTCTGCGAGCTGATGTTCAAAGAAGAACTTCCCTGACTCATCGAACTTAAGCGGCAAAAGGCTATCGGTAGAATAGTTAGGATTGATTGCCTTGCTTCTGGCAGGGGCCGGTTTAAACTCGGTAAAACCACAGCTACAGATGAACTTCACCTTGTAGTCGTCCAAACGCTTTGAGTCCATCTTACTGCCACATCTTCTACACCTAACGATCTGCTCGGTCATTACCTCTGCGCTCCTTATAAATAAAACTTAAAATAACTCTAATTACAGGTCAAAACCGTCGTCTTCCATCTTTCCCCCATCGGGCTTCGGGACAGAAGCCTGTGCGCTGGCCCTTGCAACTGGCTCTACCCCTGCCTGCTGCGTCGGCTTATAAACTCTCAGCAGTTCGGCATCCTTCGGAACCGTTACCCTTACTACTTTGCCAACCTTACCCGGTATGCCAAGGCTCTCGCCATTTAACCTAAGCTCTACACCACCGCCGTTGCCTATGGTCAAAAAAAAACCTTGGTGGCTTTCCACCGAGCTGTCTCTCCTGGTTGCAAGAGAGCTTCTCGCTGCTCTTGGCCGTCTATCTCTATACCCATCCATGTCGTATCGTTGGCCACGACCTCTAGCAAGAGCTTTTTCTCTATCTCCACCTGGGGCTTTTTAAGAGATTCCTTTACAAGTGGTACTTTAGAAGCCTTTTGAGGAAGTGGCTTATCTTTAACCTTAACGGCCTTCGCCGGTGTCTTGGCTTTAGATTTAGCAGTAACAACCTTGGCCTTTGAGCTTTCCTTACTAGCTATAATGGTCTCATTTATTTCATCAACAGAGGCCTTTACTACCTGCTGGGGAGGCTTATCTGCTCCGCCTGCGAAGACAAAGTAAATGACTACTATCAAGATACCTGCTGCAACAAAGATAGCACCAGTTCTATTATTCCCTCTGCGCCCTTTTCCAAACAACCCTGCGATATTAAAACCACCTGAGTTCCAAGACTTAACAGGACGAGATGAGTCGACATATTCATCCTTGTGGACATCAGCCGTAAGTGCCTTTAGCTTCTCTGCCTCTAAGCGCCGATCACTTTGATAGGCCTCGTAGCGCAGCACGGCATCGTCTTCATCGATACCAAGATATACGGCATATGCCCTGACAAAACCCTTAACATAAGTAGGGTGCGGCAAACTCTCGTAATCGTCATGCTCCAACGCTTTAACGAGCCTGAGCGACATCTTAAGTGCCAAGGATATATCCTCTACGCTCACTCCTCTGAGTTCCCGCTCTCTGCTTAAATATTCTCCCGGAGTCTCCACCTTCACACCTTACCTTAAAAGATCTATATAATCCCTTGCGTTTTTAGCCTTCTCACTCTGTGGGGCAAACTCCACTACCTTTCTAAAGGCTGCGAGCGAGGCCCTTCTCTTATTTTTCTTTAATAAAACTTCACCAAGATTAAAGTAGGCTGCAGTGAAACGTCGCTCGCTCTTTACAGCCAACCTAAAAGCCCGCTCTGCTTTATTGAGCATTCCAAGCTTATCAAAGGCAAGCCCCATATTATTATAGGCCAGAGCATACTTGTTTTTTATACTCACGGTTTTTTTGAAATGTACTATGGATTGCCGATAACTACCCTTTGCATAATAGGCACAACCAAGGTTATAATGTGCGACCTCTGGAGTTGTGTAAAAGACATTCTCTAACGCCAGATTAAACTGCTCTATAGCCTCATCCCACCTATCTAGCCTTAGATAAACAACCCCGAGATTAACACGAGCATCAGCAAAATCAGGCCTTAGCTTGACCGCCTGCTCAAGATGACTTACAGCTTTATCATACTTCTTCTTGGTAAAGTAGGTTAACCCAAGCAGGTGCTGATAGCTCGACTCCTTAGGGCGCATATTTACTGCTACGATAAGCTCTTTCAGAGCAGAAGAATACTTGGCCTCACCAAAATAAACTTGGCCCATCTTAAAGCGCAACTCAGCATCTACCGGCTTCTGCGCACCCGTTGTCACGCATGAAGTAAGTAGAAAAACAGTAACTATAAACATTGCTGTTCTTAAAAACTTCATAGACCTCTTAGCCCTATAGGCTTACCACAACATATCCACCTTATTACGATATCATATACCTTCAAAGTGGGTCAAACACTGAAACTCCGAGTAACGCGCGTCTATCTTGTCCTTATCCAAAGAATTGAGCCTCTCAAGGCTAAATGCCTCAACATTAAAAGAAGCCATAACACTACCGTATATAATTGCTTTACGAATATTGGCCTCGCTTGAGTCCCCTGATGCCGCCAGATGCCCTATAAAACCACCTGCGAAGCTATCGCCGGCCCCTGTCGGGTCAAAGATATCCTCCAGCGGATAAGCAGGTGCGGAAAAGACCGACTTACCGTCAAACATAAGCGCACCGTACTCGCCCCTCTTTACTATAAGCGTCTTCGGGCCGCACCCTAAAATCATAGCAGCGGCCTTAACAAGATTTGGCTCTTCAGCGAACTCACGTGCCTCACCCTCATTAATAACGAGTATTTCAACCCTCTTTAATAATTTTTTAAGGGCGTCCTTCTTACCCTCTATCCAGAAGTTCATCGTATCACAGGCAACGATTCTAGGATTCTTCACCTGATCCAGAACCTTCATCTGAAGCTCCGGGTCTATATTGGCCAGAAAGACAATCTCCGCGTCCTTATAGTCTTCGGGAATAGTCGGGTCAAAAGAGCTGAAGACATTAAGCTGCGTATCAAGGGTATGGGCCTGATTAAGGTCATACTCATAACGCCCTTTCCAGCGAAAAGTCTTACCCGGCACCCTCTGAAGCCCTCTTGTATCTATATCTTTGCTGTTGAGCATCTCTACGTGCTCATCAGGGAAGTCCTCGCCAACGACAGCGACGATGCAGACCTTGGCAAAGTAGCTGGCTGATGTAGAAAAATAAGTAGCCGAGCCGCCAAGGACCTCATCGGCCTTACCAAAGGGCGTCTCAACAGAATCAAATGCAACCGAACCAACAACTAAAATATCCATAATTCTCCTTTTACTGATACCAGCCTTATATTGTCTATGTCTAATATCTATCGGTTTAATAGAAGCAAACTGAAATATTTATAAATAAAATTGCTGCCAAAAACAACTACAAGATTGCTTCGTCATATTAAACCCCGAAAGGGGCTCGCAATGACGACAAAGATAGTCCTAGTAACTCAAACCGCCTTAGAGGTACTTACCTATGATAAGGTCTAGGTCCTGACGCATCTTCTCAGGTATAGCCTCTTTCTCTGTAAGGAGTGCGAACTCCATTGCATCTACGCAGCCGCATTCGCGCGTATCACTTATCATCGGCACTACCGTCTTTATGATACTACGTGCCATTGCGACGTTATTGCCGAGTGTCTCAAGGATCATATCAACAGTGACGGACTCTTCACCCTCGTGCCAGCAGTCGTAGTCGGTAGATAAGGCGACCGTTGCGTAGCAGATCTCTGCTTCACGGGCAAGCTTACTCTCAGGGATATTGGTCATACCTATAACATCGACACCCCAGCTTCTGTAGATCTTACTCTCGGCCTTTGTCGAAAAATGAGGGCCTTCTATACAGATATATGTCCCGCCTTTATGGACCTTTGCTCCGGCCTTAACGGAAGCATCATAGAGAGTATCTGCCAGGCACGCACATACCGGCTCTGCAAACTCCACATGCCCGACCGCACCGTTACCAAAGAAAGAACTTACTCGTTTGTTGGTTCTATCAAAGAACTGATCGACGATTACCATATCGCCGGGCTCAATATCTTCGCGCATACTACCGACGGCCGAGACCGAGATAAGTCGCTCGACGCCGAGTTTTTTCATACCGTATATATTAGCGCGGTAATTTATTTCGCTCGGTGTCACCTTATGACCCCGCCCGTGCCTTGGCAGAAAGACCATCGGAGTATCTCCGAGTCTGCCGGTTAAGAACTCATCCGAGGGCGCACCAAAAGGCGTATCAAGAGCGACCCTTTTAATATCAGTTAGACCTTCTATCTCATAGAGGCCACTGCCCCCGATAACTCCTACTACTTTCTTAGCAATTACTTCTGACATTTAGCAAACTCCTTGGGGTATTTATAAATAAGCGTAACGTTATTTTTTAACACTAACAAGACCTTAGGGTCAAGGTAATTCAGTACGGCCTATCTTAACAATCAATCCCTGCGTTTTGCACCTAATTGGCCGCAGGCAGCCCCTATATCTGGGCCTCGACTGGCTCTAATATAGGCTGTATAGCCTTCTTCCAGAAGCAGGTGCTGAAAACGAACGACCTCCGAGTCCTCAGGGCGTTCAAAGTCTGTACATGGAAAGGGATTAAAAGGTATCAGGTTTATCATACACTCGACGTAACGAAGTAGCCTTGCCAGCCTCTTTGCGTCTTTATCCGTATCATTAATCCCCTTAATAAGGACGTACTCAATTGTGATACGTCGTCTTTTTTTAAGTGGGTATTCGCGCAACGCCAGAATTAGCTGTTTTAAAGGATATTTTTTATTTATCGGCATCAGCCAGTCGCGCATCTCATCGGTTGCGGCATTTAGAGAGACGGCGAGGTTTACGCCTGTCATTGCGCTACCAAGCTCTTTTATCGCCGGGGCTATCCCTGCTGTTGATAAAGTAACCCGACGCGCTGCGTATCCCATACCACCCTGATCTGTTAAAACACCAATAAACTTTATGACATTATCAAGGTTCAGGAGCGGCTCGCCCATCCCCATAAGGACGATATTTGTAATAGTTATATGACCCGCAAAGAGCCCCTTTCGCACCAGTGCCTCGCCCGTCCGGACCTGCCCTATAAGCTCACTGAGGGTAAGGTTGCGCCCAATGTTGCCACCAGTGCCAAGACCCGTAAGGCCCGTCACGCAGAACTCGCAACCCAGAGCGCAACCGCTCTGCGAAGAAATACATAGCGTAAGTCTGTTGTCGTCTGGAATAAGGACACATTCGGCCTGTTCGCCGTCATTAAAACCCAAGACGAGCTTCATCGAGCCGTCGCTACTTGTATGCTCCTGGATAAGCTCGGATGTGCTTAGATGATATCCTTCTTCAGTGAGACGCTCTCTAAGTGAGAGTGCTAGATCCGTCATCTCGGCAATGGAAGATACGCCTTTGTGAAAGATCCAGTCGTAGAGCTGACGAGCGCGAAAAGGCTTCTCGCCAAGGCTCTCCATAAGTGCGGCAAGCCCTGCCTTGTCCATATCTTTAAGGTCTTTATGGCTTGGGCAAGTATCTGTTTTTTTATCTATAGATGTCATATGATTATACTTTATGCTATTTGAACTACCAGAATAATACAAATAAATATGGCCGGCTACCACGCCTATCGCGGATTAAACCGTCTTAGACCATAGCAGCCGACCTTTATAAAAACATCAGGCGTTTTATCTATCACTCTCAGCATCGGCCTTTGTTATCAGCCAGTAAACGCCACCTAAGATCGCAAGCCCGATCATTAAAGAAAGCTGCTTTGACACATCTCCGTGAGCAAGTGTTGCGATAAGTATCTTCCTGATCATCGCTACGAGCGCGACACTAATAAAGACCCTTATAGCAAACTTCTTACCCTGCAGATGCTCTATCTCAGTATTCATAAGCTCAATGATAACCCAGAGCATAAGCAGACTTCCGAGAGTTGACAGGAGCCCCTTCTCGATATTACCGTGAAAGACATGCATAAGGTCGTAACCAACAAGCCATAAGACCATACCGCCAAGACCGACAAGGCCAATAAGAAGGATAAGGTTTAGCCCGTATGTAAAACGCTTTGCCGTCCGAATAAGAAAAGACTCAAGCTTATGCGAGAGAAAGATAGTACGTTTTTCTTCATCTATATAAGAGCTTGTAAAGATATCCAGATTCATATCAAGTATCTTATCAAGCGATCCCATCAGATACGCACGTTCCTGCTGATCCTGGACCTCACTGCGAAGCACATCATGCAGATACCTCTTACAGAAATGCATAGAGGCATTTACGTAATGAGCCTCTAGCCCGACCTTTACATGTGCCATTCCCACACGCTCCAACTCACTAAAGTAAGCAAAGCCATAGTCACCGGCAAAAGTATCCATATACCACTCGCCAAGGGCCTTCTGATGCCGCTCGACTATCTCTTGATTTTTGAGATATTTATCGGCATCATCCAGATCCTTTATATAATGATACATCTCGTGGATAAACTTCTCACGATGCATCTGCATAAGGGGCAAGAGCCCTCGCAGGTTCTTTGCATCCTGTGAGGTAAAACCATAATGCGATTTGATTTTTTCTATCTTTTCTTTTTCCATCTTTTCCCCCTAGTACCTCCCCCTTTGACAACTCTAGCTGCCTGCACACTCAGTCTCTTTGCCGAAAAAATATGCTGTCTCAAATGCCGCCGTCTCCGGAGCATCCGAGCCATGCACAATATTGGCCTCAATCGAATCAGCAAAGTCCTTTCTTATCGTACCCTCAGCTGCATCAGCAGGGTTGGTAGCACCCATTAAATCACGAACCTTTTTTATCGCATCATCGCCCTCAAGTATCATCGGCACAATCGGGCCGGAGGTCATAAACTCGGTAAGACTTCCGAAAAAAGGCCTTTCTTTATGTACTTCATAAAAGCCCTCTGCACAGGCCGTTGAAAGCTCGGTCATCTTAAGTGCTACAACCTTAAGGCCTGCCTTTTCAAATCTGCTAATGACCTCTCCTACGATATTCTTTTTTACGCCGTCTGGCTTAATTATCGATAGTGTCCTTTCCATAATATTATCTCCCTGTAAATCTTATTTTTTTAGCTATTTTTAAATTTCAACCCTTTAACAACACAAAAACAAAAAGGGGTGCACCACCTGCGGTGGAGCACCTACTGCGGAGAGCAAAGCGACTTCGTCGCAAAAAACCGTGTTAAAAAAATATGCCGTACGCAGCACCTTTATAGGTATGTGAAGATTTGTCGCCGCAGCCATGACACCGCGCCTAGGCATTTATGAGTGCGCATGGGCTGTAACCTACAGCCCCGTCAGACCCCTCACGTACCGCCAAAACCAACCGTTATCTTTGCTCCGGTCTTTAGATTCTCGACCATTACAGGAACATCGCGACCGCCGCTGAACTGCTCCATCATTCGCATACCATCGGTATGCTTAGAGACATCAACGTACTCAACCTCATAGCCACGCTCTTCGTAATCTTTACGCGCTGCCGCTGTATACGGACAAGAATCCTTACCAAAGATAAGAACCTTAGTCCCTATGTCCGCAGGACTTAGCCCTTTTCCTGCCAGCGGCTCTCCACCTACCTCACTACAACCCATACCAAAACCCTCCAGATAATCATCGTAATAAAAGCCAATAATGCACAAAAAATAGTAACACCAATCTATAATAAAAACAAGGGTAATACGCTATCGTTGAAGATATCTGCCACACTCTTTCCCATTAAACCAGCGCCGCAACAAACCTAGTTATTGAAAAAACTTAAGTAAACAACAAAAGCAAGCGATAGTCTAAATATAATCGATAGATAGCAGATAATAACAGCATAACAGCTTACGAAGGACACAACTGGAACATATGACCTGGAACGATCAAGAATATAGCGTAAGTTTAGAGACGGTCGACGAGCAGCACAAGAAACTTATCGGCTACCTCTCGGCTACCTCAATGAGCTGCTCGATGCCTATGACGACGAGGAAGATCACGCTATAATAGAGATCCTGCCGGATAAACTCAAGGACTACGCAAAGTATCACTATTGAGTTGGAAGAGCAGCTGCTAGAGTCCAACGCTTACTCCAGCTATATGGACACAGGGGCAAATATAAATTCTTTATCGGCTATATTGTAGAGCTTGAGGTAGACTATACGACAGCCAAAAAAGACGTATCAGAACGCACCATGCATCTACTGAAAGACTAGGCCGTTAAACATATCAAGATAACAGACAAAGAATACACAGAGTACTTTCATGACAAAGATATCTTTTTAAGCGCACGGACCGACCATGACGCACAATGCAAACACAGTAGTTAGAATTAAAAATCTAGATACGGCAATCAAAAAGACCTGTATAGTCCTTGAAAAATCATACTTTCGACTTCTTGAAGAAAGACCGCAGTGATGGTAAAATAAAGACAATGAAGTCCGAATTAAAAACCTAACAGCGGGGAGAAAATCTAATAGCAAGGGAGATACGACTATGGCACTTCTAGCTTGGAGCTTAGAAAAATACGGAGTAAAGATCAAAGATGTAGACGAGCAGCACCAGAAACTAATAAACATACTCAACGAGCTGCACGAGGCCACCAATGTCGGACACGGCGAAGACGTAATACAAAATATCGTTGCCGAGCTTGAGTCATATACTAGGTATCACTTTGACCTAGAAGAAAAACTTATGCGCACCAATCATTATCCTGACTTTGTGGAGCACAAGAAAAAACACGACTTCTTTACCGGTCACGTAGCAGAATTGCACGCAGGCCTTAACGCAGATAAAAAAGGCCTGACCATTGATGCCCTGACCTTCCTACGCGACTGGGTGCATGAACATATCACAGGCACGGACAAGGAATACAGTAAGTACCTAAATAATAAGGGTATGCATTAGGTAAGTAGCAAGCTTTAAATTTTATATTCATATTTGAAATAATGAACAGGGCGAGCTACCTGCGCAGCGCAGAGGGCTTGCCCTGTTTTGGTTTTGTAGGTTGAGTACAGCGCAGGGACAAAGTTACGTAGTTAAACCCTACAACTATACGACGCTCAAAATACCGTTAGGTTTCGTTCCTCTACCCAATCTACGAAAAAGATCATCCCCCCCATATCTGCCTTCTTATCGGTACGTTCAGATCTAAGAATCAAAAAGAAGAAAAAGCCCAGATTACTTCGTCACTATGTTTCTTGCAATGACTAATTAATAGACTCAAGTCGCCCTATAAAACCACCAAAAAAAAGCTAGTTAATCCGCCTAAGGCGGTTTGCCCCACCGCAGGATGCTGCGCACAGCAAAATATATTAACTACGTTTTATCTTGCGCAGAACTAAGGTATCGCCTTATTGAACTTTGCCACACCGCAGGTGGCTGCGCACAGCAAAATATATTAACTACGTTTTATCTTGCGCAGAACAAGATATCGTCTTATTGAACTTTGCCACACCTACCTGTGCTTCTTTACCCCTATCCGCTCGCAATATTTGTAAAGCTTACATTCGGAGCAATGCGGAGAAACGGGCTTGCAGAGGTTCTGACCATAGGCCACGAGGTAGTCGTTAATGGGTATCCAGTAACGCTTCGGGAGCTTCTGGCGAAGCACTATCTCTGTTTTATCTGGATTTTTTGTGGAGACGTAGCCCCAGTGGTTGGTGATGCGGTGGACGTGGGTATCGACGCAGATTCCGGGCAGTCCGTAACCAAGCGTAACGACGAGATTGGCGGTCTTTCGCCCAACTCCTTTGAATTTGAGTAAGCCCTCAATGGTATCCGAGACGACCGAGTTATAGTCACGAACGAGCTCTCTGGAGATGTTTTTAATGGTGACGGCCTTTGTACGGTAAAAACCCGCCGGATAGATCGCACGCTCGATCACCTCGGTCGATAAGGCCGCGACCCGCTCCGGCGTATCACCGATGGCTAATATCCCCTTGGTCGCCGCTGCGGTTACATTGTCTTTTGTACGAAGGCTCAAGATGCAAGAGATTAGGACGTGATATGGGCGCAGTTGCTCTGAGGTATCCTCCGATACGACCGTCACATACGGAGTCTTAAAGCGTGCGTATTCCTTTTTGAGTATCTGAAAAACCTTTGTAATCTCTGCATCCTGCATGAAGTCTCCTTATGAAAATATAAAAAACTTCGATGGTAACGTAGAGCAAGGCTTTAGCCTTGCAGCTATTTTGCAAACAATAAGAGCGCAACCCTGAGGGGTGATCTTCCCCCGATAAAGTAGACACAGAGTTAAGCTACTTTTCGCTGTTCTTCAAATGCGAGAGGCGATTTGTAGCCGAGAGTAGAATGTTTTCTCTGTCTGTTATAAAAGACCTCTATGTAATCAAATATCTTGCTTC
>JAJRSM010000100.1 GCA_024278765.1 Deltaproteobacteria bacterium
AGGCTGACCTCTTTGATTACATCGAGGTCTTTTACAACAAAACCCGGCGTCACAGCTACCTCGGTCAGCTGAGCCCGCATGACTTTGAAATGGCTTCATCAGGTAAAGGGTAGTTGTCTACTAAACTGAGGGAAGTCCAGTTTTTGAAAAACACTGGACCCCTCACCTCAATCCTCTCCCCCCTGACTTTAGGGGAGAGGAGGTAAAAGAAAGGCCTTTATGAGTTAATTTTGCCTAGTGGGTTTTTAGCTCTCAATTAGTGATTCCTTAACTAAAAGGGTGAGGTGAAAAAAAAAGATAGTTATTATTTTTAGATCTCCACTTTTAGACAAGAGGGGTTAGGTGAGATTTGAATTAGATGATTTTTTATTTTGAGGTTAGGTGCTAATTGTAGGATGAGACTTGCGGCGAAGCCGCTTTGCCGCAACGCAGTTGCTTATAGTTCTTCGACGTAGGTACTATCGTTCTATAGGTTTTGCCGCAACGCAGTTTGATCTTTCCCCGGTTTAGTGGACGCATCGAAAGGTCATAGGTTGTTTGATAGCCAATTTGTCATGCTGAATTTATTTCAGCATCTGTTTTTAAATTAGTTAAAATACAGATCCTGAAGGATATAATCAGTCTTAGACTGCAAGTTCAGGATGACAGGTTTTGTGGTTTTGTGTCATGCTTAGTAACTAATCATATTAATATATTTGCCGTGCGCAGCAGCCCCATGCGGGGCGGCAAAGTTCATTAGCTGGTTTCGTGCTACGCGTAGCACAATAAACCATACTAAAGAATATGCTGTGCGCAGCACTGCTTGCAAAACCAAATATTTTTTTAATGAAGATGGGTTGGCTTTAAAAAAATACTTTTAACGAAGGTGGATTGCCGTTAGTTTTATTTTAATTATTATCTTTTAAGGAGACGAGCCATGAAGAATATAACCGCGCCGATGATTTTAGAGATGAAGCAGAGTGGAGATAAGATAACTATGCTTACCGCCTATAGTAGTCCTATGGCACGGCTCGTGGAGGAGGCGGGCGTGCAGCTGATACTTGTTGGCGACTCGGTCGGTATGGTCGAGGCAGGTTACGAGACGACCTTGCCGGTTACTATGGATGAGATGGTATATCATACTCGCTCGGTGAGAAATGGCAGTAGCAAGGCCCTAGTCGTAGCGGATATGCCATTTATGTCTTATCAGGAGAGTCTGAGTGAGGCTCGCAGGAACGCCGGTAGACTTATAAAAGAAGGTCGCGCAGGGGCGGTAAAGATAGAAGGGGGGCTGAAGGCCTCAGGAGCTATACGTGCGATATCGGATATGGATGTGCCGATAATGGCGCATATAGGGCTTACGCCGCAGTCGGTGCATAGAATGGGCGGCTATAAGGTGCAGGGCAGGGGTAAGGAAGATGCTGAGATAATCATGGAAGACGCTCGTGCCGTGCAGGAGGCAGGGGCCTTTGCCGTAGTGCTGGAGGCGATTCCGGCGATGCTCGCGCGTATGATTACGCAGGAGTTATCAATCCCGACAATCGGCATCGGCGCGGGCCCTTACTGCGACGGTCAGGTTCTGGTCTTAAATGATATGTTAGGGCTAGAGCCGGACAAAAAGCAGCTTAAGTTCGTAAAGCAGTACGCCAATATTGGTAAGGCCGTAAAGGACGCTGCCTCCGAGTTTAAAAAAGAGGTCGAGAGCGGGCATTTTCCGGGTAAGGAGCATTGTTACTAATATGCGAGTAGCCGAGACTATAAAGGAGATGCGTACTGCTATTAAGTCAGCACGCACGCGTGACATGACCGTTGCATTTGTGCCGACGATGGGCGGGTTGCACAAGGGGCATCTCTCGCTGGTTAAACGGGCGCGGCAGTTGGCAGGCGTGGACGGTCTGGTCGTAGCGAGTATCTTTGTCAATCCGACCCAGTTTGGTAAGGGTGGGGATCTCGGGGTGTATCCGCGAGACTTTGCAGGTGATGCGGCTCTTTTAAAGGAAGCAGGGGTAGACCTTATCTTTCATCCCTCGGTTATGGAGATCTACCCGGAGGGTTTTGCATCGAGTGTTGATATCGGTGTTGATATAGGCGAAGAACCCCGGTCTTCTATTGTAGGTAAGCTCTGCGGTGCGTCGCGTCCGGGGCATTTCAGTGGTGTGGCGACTATAGTAACAAAGCTCTTTAATATCGTCACACCAGACGTAGCGGTATTTGGGCAGAAGGATTATCAGCAGCAGCTTGTCATTAAAAAGCTTGTAAAAGATCTTGATATGGATATTTTGATAGATATCGTCCCTACGGTACGCGAGCAAGACGGTCTTGCGATGAGTTCACGCAACGGCTATCTGGATGACGACGCACGTGGGGTCGCACGTTGTGTGCCAAAGGCACTGGAGTTGGCCTGCGACCTATTTGCCGCAGGCGTTAGTAGTGCTGAAGAGATAAAGCAAGAAATGCGTGCCTTAATAGAGAGCCGTAACGGCGTGGTAGTTGATTATATAAGTATCTGCGAGCCGGAGAGCCTGGAAGAGGCGCATGAGTTACGTTCGGGCCTGTTGGCGGCGGTAGCTGTGAGGATAGTGTCTTTGGCAGGTCCAGCAGCTACGGAGGTTGTTGGCGGTAGCGCAGGGCTTGCTACAGCGGAGAGTGTACGTTTAATAGATAATTGCATACTTAACGGAAAGCATGTTAATATTATTGGCTGAGTAATGCGCGATGCCTTGAGGTGGTGATACCTGTCGGGGGTTGTCGTAGAGCTTGGTTATATCATTGGTTATAACAGGGGAGGAAGGTCTAGAATATGCAGCGAATGATGCTTAAGGGAAAGATACACAGGGCGACCGTTACGGATGCGGATCTGGAGTATGAGGGGAGCGTGGCTATAGACGCTGATCTTCTGAAGATGGCGGGTATCTTGCCGTATGAAAAGGTTGCGATCTATAATATTACTAATGGTAATCGTCTGGAGACTTACGCGATAGTCGCACCTAGCGGTAGCGGCGAGGTCTGTATAAACGGGGCGGCAGCGCATTTGGCAGTGAAGGGTGATATCGTTATTATCGCCTGTTACGCAGGGATGAATGAGCAGGAGGCCGCCTGCCACAAGCCCTCTCTTGTATATGTTGATGAAAATAATGTGGTCAAGGAACTCAAGAACTCGATAGGGCAGCCGGTTTAATAACGGACCTCTCACCCCAGCCCTCTCCCCATTACATTTGGGGAGAGGGGGTAAAAGAAAGGTGCTGCGTATGTGCGTATGGCAAATGTATTAATAAGGTGCCCTTGCCCCTGTTTAGTGGACACATCGAAAGGTTAGTGATAAAAAGCTACCATAGGAGGTGTTCAGATGGAAGAGAAACGAGGTCGTAAGAGTTTTGACCGTGAGTTCAAGCGCGAGGCAATAAGTTTTATTATGGTG
>JAJRSM010000101.1 GCA_024278765.1 Deltaproteobacteria bacterium
ACCATAATAAGACTTATTGCCTCGCGCTTGAACTCACGGTCAAAACTCTTACGACCTCGTTTCTCTTCCATCTGAACACCTCCTATGGTAGCTTTTTATCACTAACCTTTCGATGTGTCCACTAAACAGGGGCAAGGGCAAACTTCCCTCCCTTTGGAAGGGGTTATATAAAAATAATTCTAACAACTTTCAGAACATTTATTTTCCGAGTAGCAATTTAGCATACATACAGCATCTATAAAAAAGTCTTATATATTCTTCCCCTCCCTTTATGTGAGGGTTTATTAAAGAGCCATCTTGATAAAATAAGACAAGCTGATCACAGCACCACAAGGTTATCGCGGTGGATGATCTCGTCATATACCTTATAGCCCAGGACCTCTTCTATCTGTTCGCTCTTTTTACCTTTTAGTTTTTCAATCTCCAGCGAGCCATAATTCACAACACCACGAGCAAATTCATGTCCCGTCTCATCAACGCAATGCACGGCCTCACCGGCCTCAAAGCTACCGGTCACCGAGGTTATACCAGATGGCAATAACGAACGGCCCCTATCTATCAAGGCAGATCTCGCCCCGGCATCCACAAAGATCTTTCCCGAAGGTCTGGTCGAGTAAGCGATCCAGTGCTTCTTGCTCGTAAGTTTATCTGCCTGCGCCATGATCAAGGTGCCGATATCCTCGCATGCAAGGATACGCTCTAAAATGCCAACCTCTTTGCCATTTGCTATCACCGAGGCACAACCAAAGTGCGCTGCCTTTTTAGCTGACTCGACCTTGGTAGTAATCCCGCCGGTGCCATAAAAACTCATAGTCACCCCGGCAAAACCTTTACCTGAGCCACCTTTTGTCAAACTAAATTCATCTATATTCTCAACGATAGATATCCTCTCTGCATTCTTATCAAGCTTTGGATCATTATTAAAAATACCATCAATATCGGAAAGCATCAGCAGCAGATCGGCAGAGACAAGGTTTGCGACCAGTGCCGAGAGATTATCATTATCACCGAATTTTATCTCATCGACGGCAACGGTGTCATTTTCATTTATAACAGGGACTATGCCACGCTTCAGTAGTTCTTCTATTGTATTTCTAGCATTCAGGAAACGCTTCCTGTCAGAGAGGTCGGCATTGGTAAGAAGGACCTGCGCCACATCAACGCCACAAGCGTGAAAGGCACGGTCGTATTCATTCATCAGATCTACCTGACCGACAGCGGCAATGGCTTGCCGCTCTGGGATCGTCACCGGACGTCGCTCTAGCCCGAGCTTCTTAAGCCCCATAGCAATAGAGCCTGAGCTTACCAGAACAACCTCAAAACCGTTTGCACGGGCATTGCAAATCTCAGAGGCAAGACGCGTAAAGACCTCTGCCGACAGGCCCGGTGCACCACAATCGCAGCTAGCAGCAGCGCGTGCGCCAAGGCCATCGACCAGCACAGAGCTGCCGACCTTTACAACGACACGCCTCACATCTTTTATCGCTCTTCTTCTCACTTTTTCGCCTTACTATATTAATTAAACCAAAATATCGCTACAGATCAAAGGGGGAGTATGCACCATCTTTATTGCTCGTCTTCTCACTTTAATTCCTTACCAATTTTATAAGCCCCAATACCAAGATGATTATAAGATGAAGCCTTAAGTTTTAAAACCCACATTCAAGGTCGAAGTGCAACAGAGGCGGAAGCGACCTCAAGCGGTGTTTTGTAGCCCAGACACTTTCTGGGCCTGTTGTTGATCAGTGATTCTACCCTTGCCACCTGCTCGTCCGTTATTTTAGCGAAGTC
>JAJRSM010000102.1 GCA_024278765.1 Deltaproteobacteria bacterium
CCTGCCTCAACCTCCTTCAAGATACCAACGATTTGCGTCTCTGTATATCGCGACTTCTTCATAATATGTCCTCCTTTCTGATTAATCAGTATAACGGAGAACTCTATTTATTGATGGTACTATTATACGGGATGGTTACAGTCGCTTCCGCCTCTGTTGCACTTCGACCTTGAATGTGGGAATTTAAAATTTATAATTGTCAATATAAAGACATGTTTTTGTAAACATAAAAGAAGGGTAAACTAAATTACTCTTTAAAATCAAGATATTACAGCAGATCAACTAAAGCTAATACCAGCTAACCTTGCGGCACAGCAATCAATCTTTATCCTTATCACCACCGACCATCGTCTTTTTTGCGCCGTCGATGGATCTGCCGACCTCATCCTTTGTCCACTGAACCGTCTTATCGGCACTCTCTTTGGTCCACTCTACAGACTTGCCTGCCTTTTCTTTTGTCTTTTCATAGGCGTCCTTTACGCCCTTTGTAACGGCAGCGGCCTTCTTGGTCCCGAGCTTATTCTGACGCTGAAGCTCCTTTTCATAGCCTTCCAGCGTCTTGCCAACCTCTATTGTTTTCTTACCAAAATTCTTTACATACTCGGCCCCGCCGTAAGACAGAAAGGCTATAAAGACAATCGCACCAACTATTATACCAAGAATAATCTTCTTCATCTTCGCTCGCCTCCACTACTGAATATATACCTAAGCATCCTTTATCTCCTTGGCCTTTATCTCCAAGGCCTTTTTATAGACCAGGTTCTTTGGTAGACCCAGCTCCTTGGCAGCTATCTTTACGGCCTCCTTCAGCGGAATTCCTGTAGCAATAAGAGACTCAAGCTCTCCCTCTATATCATCTTCACCGGCAGGTTCTTTCTCTATTGAGACCACGATAGCGATCTCACCCTTTAAGCGGCGAGCCTTTACCTGATCGATCACCGCCGAGACCCGCCCGCGCATCGTCTCCTCATGCATCTTTGTCATCTCACGGGCAACGACCAGTTCGACGTCACCCAAGATCAGACGCATATCCTCTAAGGCCCCGTGCAACCTTCTAGGGGATTCATATAATATAAAAGTACCGGCAGCGCAGCGGAGCTCCGCCAGAAAGCTGCGTCTCTTGGCAGAACTCGAAGGCATAAAACCCTTAAAGGTAAATTCATCTGTCGGCATCCCTGCGATACTCAGCACTGCCGTCAGAGCCGATGCGCCGGGTACGGCAACGACCTCTACGCCGCACTCACTGGCGCGACGAACCAACCTGTAGCCCGGATCCGATATGCCGGGCGTGCCAGCATCGGTTACGACCGCAAGGTCCTGCCCCTGCTTTATCTTCTCTACCAAATGCACGGATTTGCCGAGTTCATTATGCTCGTGATAGCTCGTTACAGGGGTCGATATGCCGTAATGGGTCAACAGCTTTCTGGTATGACGGGTATCTTCAGCTGCGATCAGATCGACCTCTTTAAGGACGCGCACGGCACGAATCGTCATATCCTCAAGGTTGCCGATAGGTGTTGCGACGACATATAATTTACCGTAACTGCCTGCCTCTATCTGCATAAACTAACCCCTCTTGGAAAAAGCACGCGCTGATAAAGCCATCATCACGGCTGCAAAGACCGATACAAATATAATATCAAGAATCAGCGGAAACTCTGCCGAGAGCCTTCCGCCACCGGGCAGCAAGACATGCTTAAAGGCATCGACGCCATAGCTTAGCGGATTAATATAGGTCACAAGCTTAAGAGGTGTTGGCAAATGCTCCACAGGGTAGAGTGCGCCGCTTAAGAAAAACATCGGCAGGATTATAAAATTCATAATGACATTAAAGCCCTCAAGGGACTTTAGATGCGCCGCTATAAAAAGCCCAAAGGCCGTAAGCGAAAACGAGACAAGCGAGACAAGAAAGACCATGGCAATGACCTGACCTAACCCGATCTCTACACCTATAAACGGGGCGACGATCAGGAGCATCATCCCTTGGAAAAGCGATAGTGCTGTACCGCTTAAAAGCTTACCAACAACAATCGTAAGCCTAGAGACAGGAGCGACCAGCATCTCCCTTAAGAAACCAAACTCACGGTCCCAGACAACCGACATAGTAGAGAAGATAGAACTAAATAAAATAGTCATCCCTATAACACCCGGCAGCAGAAACTGCATATACTCGCCCGCACCACTGCCGTCGTCACCAACCGGCGCGACCAGCCGCGAAAGCCCCGTGCCCACAATAAACAACCATAAGAGCGGACGCACAAGGGTCGTAAGAAGCCTTCCCCGCTGACGAAAGAACCGCTTAAACTCCCGCATGACTATAACGTATACCGCATTATTAACTATCATCTTCTAAATGGTTGGCGTGAATTTCGATTCATATTCTTATCCTCTCTGATCTCACGCCCTGTCATATGCAAAAAAACATCATCAAGGGTCGGTCTCTTCAGGTTTACCGTACGCACACCGACGCTTAGACCCTTCAGAATTCTCGGTATTTCCTTTTCTCCGTGCTCGACTATCAGGGTCAAACCGCCATCCTTGATCATGGTCGGCTCCAGACCTAGCCCTTCTTTTAATTCAAGACAGGCCTTTGCGTCGTCCTCGGTCTCAAGGCTTATGGTATCACCCCTTAAAGACAGCTTGAGGTTCTCCGGCGTATCGCAGGCAATGATACGTCCGCCGTCAATAATAGCGATCCTATCGCAGGCCTCGGCTTCATCCATATAATGGGTCGTCATAAAAACAGTATTGCCCTCACGCGCTCTCAGATCAGCTATAAATTCCCAGACGTTTCTTCTGGTCTGCGGGTCTAGACCGAGCGTTGGCTCATCCAGAAAAAGAACCTTCGGCCTGTGCAAGAGCCCACGAGCAATCTCGAGCCGCCGTTTCATTCCGCCTGAGAATTTTTTTACCAGATCATTTTTTCTATCGCTCAGGCCAACGACAGCCAGCAACTCTTCTATACGCTGCGCGGTCAGAGCCCGCTTCATCTTATAGAGGTAGCAATGAAACTTCAGATTTTCATAGGCCGTAAGCTCATTATCGAGCGTCATCTCCTGAAAGACCAGACCGATAGAGCTGCGCACGCCATGGGGCTCGGTCATAGAGTCAAAGCCATTAACCATAGAAGACCCCGAATCAGAGGCCAGAAGCGTACAAAGGATATTAATCGTCGTCGTCTTACCAGCACCATTTGGCCCTAAAAAACCAAAGATCTCCCCCTCTTCTACAGAGAAAGAAACACCGTTTACAGCAGGCAATCCGTTATAACTCTTAACAAGGTCTCTGACCTCAATTATAGCCATTTTTATTCCTTCAGTACATATCCGTTATTTTTAAAAATCTGAAAGAGAAGAATCAGACCTACTCGGCTGCGGCCATATCGGTGAGCCTAAGTGCAAAACTAAAGACAGAGCCCTCGCCGGGCTCACTCTCTACCCAGACCCGGGCACTGAGGCTTTGGATAATATGCTTTACAATAGCAAGGCCAAGACCTGTGCCGCCAAGCTCGCGACTCCGTGCCTTGTCTACTCTATAAAAACGTTCAAAGATCCTCGGGATATCAGAAGCAGGTATACCTATGCCGGTATCTCTGACCTCAACAATAGCCTCGCCTGCCTTGACACAGACCAAAACGTCAAGCCTGCCACCTTCGGGCGTATACTTTATCGCGTTATCCAACAGGTTTATCATCACCTGCTCAACGCGCCCTTTATCGGCTACAACACCGGGGACGCCGTCTTCAATATCAAGGACTATCTCAATCCCTTTATCACGCGCCTGCTTCTTCAGGCCATCGACCATCGCACGCACAAGCTCGCAGAGATCAATCACCTCCGAGACCATCTGCATCTGCTGACTTTCGACTCTAGAGAGCACCAAAAGGTCCTCAATAAGTCTGGACATACGCGTTGCATTCTTATCTATTATACTCAGAAACTCCCTAGCACTTTCCTTGTTATTAATAGCACCGTCAAGGAGCGTCTCGGAGTATCCTTTAATACTGGCAAGCGGGGTGCGCAGCTCATGCGAGACATTTGCAACAAAGTCCCTTTTAATCGCCTCTACCATCTTCTCCTCGGTTATATCTTTAAAGAACAACATCAGACTCGTCTCGTGCTCTTCATCAAGCGGGACAATACGTACATCAAAACTACGTTCGTCCTCGGTAAACTCAATCTTGGCATGCTCGTCACAACCAACACACTCAGCAGTACAATCAAGGAAGTCGCCTACGACCTTTCGCAGTCCAGGGTCAGCGATAAACTCTGGTAACCCCTTGCCCTTAATATCATCAAGGGTGCTCTCTGGCGCAAAACTACTGATAAAGAACTTATTGGCATAGATAACTCTACCGGCGCTATCAAGGGCCACGGCCCCTGTAAGCATCTCTCTGGCTATCGTCTCAAGAATATTGCTTGTTGACATTCGATCTCTCTCCATCTGCGCAAAGTGCTGCGTACAGCATATTCATTAACTTGATTCCTTGCTACGCACAAAAACTAACTTCCTATTGAACTTAGCCCCACCGCAGGTGGGTACTGCGTACAGTAAAATACATTAACAAAGTTTAGTTATATACGTAATTAATCTTTTGCGGCGAAGCCGCTATGCCCTCCGCATGGAGTGCGTACAGCAAAGTACTGCGTGCGGCAAATGCATTAATATAACTCTTACTACGCACGGCAAAGGGCATTCTAAAAAACTTAACTCCACCGCAGGTGGTGCTCGCCGCACGGCAAAGTGCTGCGCACGGCAAATTTATTAATATAATTTCTCACTGCGCATAACACCTAATTATCTATTGAACTATGCCCCACCGCAGGTGGCTCCGCACCACGCGTAGCAAGAAATTTTCTATTGAATTTAGCCCTCACGCAGTGAGTCGGTAAATCTATAGCCAACGCCTCTGACTGTTTCTATGTATAAGCCGGCCTCGCCAAGTTTTGATCGCAGTCTTCTGGTATGGGTATCGACGGTGCGCGGGGTTACGTAACACTCGTCGCCCCAGGCCTTATCGAGCAATTGGTCGCGGGTAAAGACTCGGCCTCGTCCTTTAAAAAGGGTCGTCAGGAGTTTAAACTCCGTACCTGTCAAGACGACCTCCTTACCCGAGACCTCCACCCTATGACGAGCAGTATCTATCGAGAGTTTTTCATATCTGTAGATTTCAGAGTCATCTGTACCGGTAGCTGACTGAGGACCTTTTCTCTTTAGAAGTGCCTTTACCCGCAGGACTAATTCGCGCGGACTAAAGGGTTTGGTTATATAATCGTCCGCACCAAGCTCAAAGCCGACTATCTTATCGACCTCTTCGCCCTTTGCAGTAAGCATTATAACCGGGATATTTGCGGTAGAAGCGTCACGCTTAAGTCTTCTGAGGACCTCGGTGCCTTCCATATTTGGGAGCATTATATCCAAGACTATTAGATCTGGATAATGCTTTTTTGCGAGCTCAATTGCCTCGGGGCCGTCCTTTGCCTCTATTACGCCATAACCCGCATTCTTCAGGTTATAGCAGAGTAGCTGGAGAATATCGGCCTCGTCATCTACGGCCAGAATATTAATGCTTGAGGTCATATCAGCCCTTGCTTCTTTTCTGTCATATCAGAGCCCCTCTACTAGCTGGCGAACCCTCTTCTCTATATCATCACGAACCATCTGCATAACCTCCCAACTCTTACCCATCGGGTCTTCCACGTCCCAGTCGAGCATAACGCCTTTGTAACCGTCAGGACAAATATCACTAGCCTCGCAACAGCCAAGCGTTATTACGATATCAGAGGCCATCACCATTTCATCGGTCAGCTGATCCGATGTGTTGGCATTTATATCAACGCCCACTTCCTTCATAACCCTGATTGAATCGGTATTAACTATTCCAGAGGCCCCGGTCCCTGCACTCATAACAGAGATATTTGCACCTTTAAAGGCCAAGGCCTTTGCAAATCCCTCTGCCATCTGAGAGCGGCAGGAATTACTGCCACATATAAAGAGTATGTCTTTTGATTCTGTCATGCGAGCCTGTGCCTTCCCTGTTCTATTATAACGCTATATTAGAAGCCCTTGGCTGGACTGGCCAGCCAAGGGCTTCTATCAATATTAATTACTTTTTATAAAGAGCGAATGCCCTTACCACTTACCGTCCTTTAAATACTCATCCATTGAGTCGGCGGCCTTTCTACCGTCTCCCATCGCGAGTATTACGGTTGCTCCGCCTCTGACGATATCGCCACCGGCGAAGACCCCTTTCTTGCTCGTCCTGCCGGTCTCTGGATCGCCCAGAATATTACCCCATTTATTGACATTGATATCAGGGCTTGTCTGCGGAATAAGCGGGTTAGCACCATTACCAATCGATATAATCGCAACGTCACACTCTAGCTGATACTCCGAGCCCTCGATCACAACCGGGCGGCGTCTACCCGAGTCATCAGGCTCGCCAAGCTCCATCTTTACGCACTCAACGGCAATGAGCCTACCGTCTTCGTCACCGATAAAGCGTACTGGATTTCTGAGGAGTTGGAAGTCCAGGCCCTCTTCCTCGGCGTGATGGACCTCTTCTTCTCTAGCCGGCAGCTCTTCTCTTGAACGCCTATAGACCAGGCTTACCGTCTTCGGACATAACCGCAGGGCGGTTCTCGCCGCATCCATCGCAGTGTTTCCACCGCCAACAACGACGACGTGCCTGCCGCGTATAACCGGCGTATCGTATTCAGGAAACTGATATGCTTTCATAAGATTTACGCGCGTCAAGTACTCATTAGCCGAATAGACACCTATAAGGTTTTCTCCGGGGATATTCATAAAATAAGGAAGCCCCGCACCAGAGCCGATAAAGACGGCCTCGTAACCATCGGCGATAAGTTCATCAATCGTATCAAGCTTACCAACGACCGAGTTACACTGGAAATCCACACCCATCTTTGCCAGACAATCGACCTCAGCCGATACTATCTTCTTAGGGAGTCTAAACTCAGGAATCCCGTACATAAGCACTCCGCCCGGGGTATGCAAGGCCTCAAAGACCGTAACGCTATGGCCCTTCTTTACCATATCTCCGGCTACGGTCAGCCCCGCTGGCCCGCCGCCAACGACAGCTATCTTCTTACCCGTTGACTTAGCGGCATCCGGCACCGATACCTCGCCGTGCTCACGCTCGTAATCAGCCGCGAACTTCTCCAGACGACCGATAGCGACGGGTTCGTTCTTTTTACCCACGATACAGACCAGCTCGCACTGGTCTTCCTGCGGGCAAACCCTGCCGCATACCGCCGGAAGTGCATTGGTCTCTTTAAGTTTACGAGCGGCCTCTACGAACTTGCCCTCTTCAATCAGTCTAATAAACCACGGAATATCAATACCTACCGGACATCCTGCGACGCAGAGCGGTTTCTTACACTGAATACATCTTTTTGCCTCGGCAATGGCCTGCTCCGGCGTATAGCCAAGCGGTACCTCATAAAAATTCTTGACCCTTTCCTTTGCGTCCTGCTCGCCCATTGGCTGGCGAGGCATCTTCATACGTGCTTTCATCTCTTTAGGGTCCATATCAGCTACAATCTCCTCTTTCATAGCACTTTGTGCCTTCGTGGTATGTTGCCTCTTCTATTGCTATGCGTTCTTCTTTCAGGTAACTGCGATTGCGAAGTACCAATTCTTTAAAGTCCACCTCATGGCCGTCAAACTCAGGACCATCGACACAGACAAATTGATTTTTACCGCCGACTGTCACGCGACAGGCCCCGCACATCCCTGTGCCATCGACCATGATCGGGTTAAGACTGACAAGCGTCTTTATCCCATACGGGCGTGTCACCTCGGCTACTGCCTTCATCATGGGCACAGGCCCGATTGCTATTACTATATCGATCTTGCGTCCGTCCTTTATAAGATCCTCCAGGACGCTGGTCACAAAACCGTGATGACCGTAACTGCCGTCATCGGTAGTTACGTGCAACTTAGTACTAGCCTCGGTTATCTCGTCCTCCAGAATAAGCAGGTCTTTATTCCTGGCCCCGACAATTGACAAGACCTCATTGCCAGCGCCCTTCAGAGCAACACTGATCGGTAAGACAACTGCCGTACCTATGCCGCCACCGACGCAGACGGCAGTACCGAAGTTCTCAATATGCGTAGGCTTACCCAGAGGTCCAACGACATCAAGGATAGTATCCCCCTTACCCTTCTGACAAAGGAGTGAAGATGTCCTGCCGACCTCCTGGACGACAATCGTTATTGTACCTGCCTCGTTATCCGAATCAACTATGGTAAGAGGTATCCTCTCGCCGTGCTCATCGAGCCGCAAAACAATAAACTGACCTGCCTTTCTTTTTTTGGCTATTCGCGGGGCCTTAATCTTAAAAAGACTTACGCGGTGCGCCAGATCTCTCTTCTCTGTAATCTCATACATACTGGTAGCGCTCCTTTCATTCTAACGGACTATTGCCCTCTATTTTTTTTCGTCCAACGAAAGATATCATCTTCAGCTACGAAGGTAAAGCCAGAACTCTTTATTTCCCTTTGCCCCTTTTATCGTAGACACGGTCGTACCAAGCACCTCAAAACCCGCAGCCTCAGAAAAGACCTTCATATCACTTACAACTGCCTTGTGTTTCTCAGGGTCTTTGACTATCCCGCCCTTACCTAACTGGCCCTTACCGACCTCAAACTGCGGCTTTACAAGGGCTAGAACCATGGCCTTTTCTGCCATAAACTTAAGCAGTACCGGCAGAACCTTATTAAGCGAGATAAAAGATACATCGATTACAATTATCTCGGCCTTTTCAGCTACTGCATCTTGGGGCAGGTAGCGAATATTAACGCTCTCTAGCAGGACCACCCTATCGTCGATGCGAAGCGAGTAATCAATCAACCCCTTACCAACATCTATCGCATATACCTTACTGACTCCTTCCTGCAGCAGACAATCAGTAAAGCCGCCGGTCGAAGAGCCAACGTCCATCGCTACAAGGCCCGACGGGTCTATCTTAAAATCAACTAGCGCACCCTTTAACTTAAGCCCGCCCCGGCCGACATAAGGCATATCCTCTTTAACAACTATCCGCGCCTCGGGGTCTATCCTGGTCCCGGCCTTATCGACCCTCTGCTCGTTTACAGTCACACGCCCTGCCATTATAAGGGCCTGCGCACGTTGGCGGCTCTTTACCAATCCAAGCTCGGTTATAAGTATATCTATACGAATTTTTTTAGGTTTTTTTATCTTTTGCTTTTCCTGAGTCACCAACTCTTCAGCCGCAGACTCTTCAACTGTCGACTCTTTAGCCGATTCTTTCTCAGTCGTTTCTTTACAAGCCCCCTTCCCGTTCAGGTTACCAGCCAAGATCTAAGATACCTCTATTACGTGATCATTATCCGTATCCAATATAAGACGCGCGGCGTACTCTATACCCTTTGCGTCCAGCCCAAGGGCACTGCGTAACTCCGCCTGCGTACCCTGCTCGACAAAACTATCGGGCACGCCCATGCGCCTGACCTCTACCTTCATATTATTCTCTTCAAAGAGCTCTAGCACGGCAGAGCCAAAGCCGCCCTGCAGAGCGTTTTCTTCAACCGTCAGGACACGCCCGCTAATTGCCGCATGCTCCAGAATCATAGCACCATCAAGCGGCTTTACAAAACGCGCGTTAATCAGAGCGCATGCCATGCCCGAGGCCTCAAGGTTACGCACGGCATTTATCGCGGGCTCTACCATTGTGCCAAGTGCAATTATCGTAAGATCGCCACCCTCTTTTATAAGCTCGGCGCGACCCGGTTCTATTATAGTCGGCTTGCCTTTAGATGCCTCTCCAACGCCGCTTCCTCTGGGGTAACGCACAGCAACAGGGCCGCCGTAATTAACTACCGAGTGCAGCATGTTGCGCAGTTCATCGGCATCTTTTGGCGCACACAAAGTAAGGCCCGGCAGATGCCGTAGATAAGAAATATCAAAGAGGCCGTGGTGCGTCGGGCCATCGGCCCCGACGATTCCAGCTCTATCCAAGGCCATCACAACCGGCAATCCCTCAAGACATACATCATGGAAGAGCTGGTCATAGGCTCGCTGCATAAAGGTCGAGTACAATGCAACTACCGGGACAAGTCCCTTTCTGGCAAGCCCGGACGCAAAGGTTATCGCATGCTGCTCGGCTATGCCTACATCAAAAAATCTATCTGGAAATCTTTCTGCAAAGCTGCTTAACCCTGTGCCTCCAGGCATCGCCGCTGTTATCGTGACTATGCGTTTATCCTTCTCCGCAACCTCTACAATAGAACGGCTAAAGACCTCGGTATACGACGGATGTGCTTTACCGGTCTTGGCAACCGGCTCTCCGGTTGCCGCATTAAAGGGCCCTATACCATGAAAAAGGCTAGGCTGCTTCTCGGCAGGCCTGTACCCCTTACCCTTCTTTGTAATGACATGCAAAAGCACAGGCCCTTTCATATCAGATGTATCTTTAAGCGTAGATAGGAGTTCTTCAAGGTTATGACCATCTATCGGCCCTATATAATGAAAGCCCAGCCCCTCGAAGATCATCCCTGGCGTTAAAAATGTTATTAGAGAGTCTTCTGCCTTCTTTATGATAGTAGCAAGACCCTTACCGATCTTAGGGATAGAGCTTGCAAAGGACTCGACCTCGTCTTTTATTTTTTTGGCAAAGCGGCCTGTTAGTTTCTTGGATAGAAATGCCGAGAGAGCACCTACGTTTTCAGAAATGCTCATCTCATTATCATTTAAGACAACGATTATATCCTTACCCAGATGCCCTGCCTGATTAAGGCCCTCAAAGGCAAGACCTGCCGTCATTGAGCCGTCCCCTATAACGCAGACGACCTTACGTTTTTCTCCCTTAAGCTCCATCGCGGCGGCGATCCCCAGCCCACTTGAGATAGAAGTTGCCGAGTGCCCTGATATCGTTGTATCGTACTCACTCTCAGAGGGCTTTGTAAAACCTCCGATCCCGTCCTTTTGACGAAGCGTAGAGAAGCTATCACGCCGCCCGGTTAGAATCTTATGGGCATAGGCCTGATGACCAACGTCCCAGATAAGTTTATCTTTGGGTGTATTTAAGGCGTAATGCAGGGCTATCGTAAGCTCTACGGCACCAAGGCTTGAGGCCAGATGCCCGCCGGTCTTTGCCACTGAATCAACAATCAGCTCTCTTACCTCAAAGGCAAGCTCTGGCAACTCAGCCTTCCCAAGCTTTTTAAGGTCCTTCGGACTATCTATCTTGTCTAGTAATTTTCCCATATATATAGAAACCTGAGTTGGCTAATTCCTCCTCTCAATTACAAAAGTTGCAAGATCTCTAAGCGGCGCGGCCTCGACGCCAAATACGTCCAGAGCTGCTATTGCCTTTTGCGTAACATCTGCGGCCACCTTTTTTGACTCACTAAGGCCAAGCAAGGCAGGGTAAGTCGCCTTCTGGAACTTAAGATCCGAGCCACTGGGTTTACCGAGTTCCTCGTCGGTACAGATCAGGTCCAAAATATCATCTGTTATCTGAAAGGCCAACCCGAGTGCCTCACCGTAAGTAGTTAATACCGCCAGTGTCTCAGCACTAGCTCCGCCGATTATAGCACCGCTCCTGATAGCAGCTACTATCAGCGCGCCTGTCTTATGAATATGTATATGCTCCAGCACCGGGAAGGTTATCTCGCAGCCCTCACTCTCTATATCAACGAGTTGACCACCTATCATTCCACCGATACCGGACTTTTTCGAGAGCTCTGCAACGATACAAAGTAACTTATCAGGACTAACGTCTTTTGTCTCTGCGATAAGGCTAAAGGCCAGAGTCAAAAGGGCATCTCCGGCGAGTATCGCCGTGGCCTCGCCGTATTCTTTATGGCAGGTCGGCTTACCGCGCCTTAAGTCATCATCATCGAGTGCTGGCAAGTCGTCGTGGATAAGCGAATATGTATGAATGCACTCAAAGGCGCATGCCGTATTAAGTGCGGCCTTTACGCTATCGTTATCAGCACTACCAAAAGCAACCTCGGCACTGGCCAGAACCAGAACCGGCCTTAACCGCTTACCCCCTGCAAAAACGCTATAGCGCATAGCAGCCGCCAAATTCTTATGAGGCCCCTGCTCAGGCGGCAATAATGTCTCTAAGGCATGATTAACAATCTGCCCCCTTGCCTTGAGATACTCTGATAGATTACCGTTATACAAAAGTCCTTCCCAATTATGCAGCACGTATTTGTTGATTTCAGGCAAACCTCACCTGTTGGTAAATAATAGCAAAAAGGACAAGCAAATACAACACCTGTAAGCCATTGATAGCTATAGAGGCAGGTAATACTAAAAATAAAAAAACCCCTTTGCCGTACGCCGGCAAAGGGGTCAATTCTGTTAGTCGCGACAAGCGACTCAACTCTTCATCACTTACACGGGACTCATAAGAAGTACCCGGAAGCCAGAATTAAAAAAATAAGTTTAAACTTTTGTGACGTTAGAGGCCTGGGGTCCTTTTGGCCCCTGAATTACATCGAACTCAACCTCTTCACCTTCCTTCAGGGTCTTGAAACCATCGCCGGATATGGCTGTGTAGTGAACAAATACCTCTTCACCTGACTCCTGCTGGATAAAGCCGAAGCCCTTGGTCTCATTAAACCACTTCACATTTCCATTCGCCATCTTGTAGATCCTCCTTACATTTGTTAAAGCTTTATTGCCTATACAATAAAAAAACGGCCTTGGAAGGTTACTCCGGCCTTCCAGGACCGACAAGTGTCCAATGCCAAAATCAACTTCCAAAAACCACTACTCACATTTACCGTAAAATCCTACCAACAGATAATAAATAAGTCAAGTATTTTATCAATTAACTTAACCTATTGTTATTTTAGAAGTTCTGAGACATTTACGATAGTTATACCTGCTTCGCGCAGCTGCGCCTGAGTCTCGGTTAAGACCTCAATGGTTTCAGGATAAGGATGTCCTATTGCTATGGCCGTGCCCCTGCGCTTGACTATCCTTATAAACTCTCTAAACTGGCCTTCAATATAATCCTTATCCTGTTCATTATCCAGGAATACATCTCTTGAGGCCGTCTTTATGCCATACCGGGCTGCGAGCTTTCCGGCTACTGATCTGGGTGAGGTCTTACTGTCTACAAAAAAGAGTCCCCGCTCTGCAAGAATCTCAAAGACAACCGCCATACCCTCCGGGTCCTCAGTGAACTTTGAGCCCATATGGTTATTAACCCCTTTGATTTCAGGGAGATTGCGCATATTAGCAACCAGACGCTCACGAATCTCACCCCTGGTCATTGCGGTATAAAGTGCCCCCTTACCCGGCCTGTAGACCGCAGTATTACCGGGCTCCATCGGCAGATGCATGATAACCTCAAAACCCTGATCAGTGGCCTCTCTGGCAATTCGGCTGGAGCTGCGAAGATGCGGCAACACAGCAAAGGTCACCTTATAGTCAAGCTCTGCGAGGCTTCTGAACCTGCTCATACGAGCACCCATATCATCTATGATGATCGCACCTCGAAGCCCCGTGCTAACCGGCAAAACCTCACCGGGCTCTACCTGCTCTGCAGGCGGCGCAACAAGGGCGGGCGGCAGAACGCCGCTTGGCGCAGGACCATTCCAACCCTTTAAAATTAATACAAAGGCCACACCAACTAGAAATGAAATTACAAGGAGGGCGACCAATAATGCCCGCCCTCCTTTTTTACCTCTATCTTTATCTGCCATATTCCTTTATTGGTCACACCAAGGGCAGCCGATTACCGACCACCTGTAGCAATACCCATCCCCCTGTTGAGACTATCTGGCCTTTGACATTGTTCCTTTAAACAGATGCCAGCTCTTTAGATAATCCAGAGCCCTCTTTAACTGTATTTCTCTTATATTCTCGGTAATCTTACCCTCGTCAATGACCAGACGCTTATCTTTATCTTTAGTTTTGGTTTTGGCTTTGACTTTAGCCTTTGCTTTGTTTTTATCGGCATTTTTGGCTACTATTTCATGATCACCCTCAAGGTGACCGTCTAGGTCCTTCTCTTTCAGATAATGATTATCAGAGTTGCCGACCAGAATATCAGGCTCTATGCCCTTTGCTTGAATAGACCTTCCAGAGGGCGTATAATACTTAGAGGTTGTAATACGCACAGCACTACCGTCTGAAAGAGGTATTATGGTCTGTACCGAGCCCTTACCAAAGGTATTAGCACCGAGCACCACAGCCCTTTTATGGTCTTGCAATGCACCGGCTACGATCTCAGATGCACTGGCACTGCCTTCATTAACCAGTACAACGATTGGATAATACGGGTGCGTACCAAAGCGGTCGGCTGTAAACTCCATGCTCTGCCCCCTGAGCCTACCCTTGGTCGAGACGATAACACCGCCGCTTAAAAACTTATTAGAGACCGATACGGCCTGCGGAAGCAGCCCGCCCGGGTTATTGCGAAGATCAAGGACCAGCCCCTTCATCTTGCCGGTCTTGGAGCCAAGCGCGACCAGAGCCTTTTCCAGATCAACAGTAGTCTTCTCCTGGAACTGCGTAATCCTTATGTAACCAAAGCCGTCACCAAGGTCTTCAAACTTAACACTCTGTATCTTAATGATATCGCGCACAACATCAAAGGCCTTTGGCTTTTTAAAGCCCTCCCTCATAATCCAGAGCTTAACCGGTGTACCACGCTTGCCGCGTATGAGTTTTACGGCATCACCGAGGCTCATATCCTTGGTCGGCTTATTCTCGATCTTTACGATAAAATCCTTTGCCTGAAGCCCCGCCTTAAAGGCCGGAGTATCCTCTATCGGGGATACGACCACCAAAATCCCATCCCTTATTCCTATCTCTATGCCAACACCACCAAAAGACCCCTTTGTATCTATCTGCATCTCTTTATAGTCCTCAGGAGTCATAAAAGAAGAATGCGGATCCAAGTCCTTGAGCATCCCCTTAACTGCGCTATAGACAAGCTCGTTTAATTCCGTATCATCGGTATAATTATCCTGTACAATCCCGATGACATCGGTAAAAATCCTCAGACTCTCATACTCTTTACTGGTTGCAGCCTTTGCATCTGTCGTTACAGTTGCAAAAGAAAAGACAACAAAGAGTAAAAGGGCTATTAACGATAGACGCCGGCTAAACAAAGTGCGCAGCCGAGCTTGCCGAGACGATTTTCTCATATACATTTAGAAAGACCTCCATTTACAGGGTATAAGTAGTAATCTTATCGCTAAATCCTTAATTAATCAAGATATAATATCAGTGCCAGATAACTAAAAAGACCTATATAACGATCTATTCCAGCCTCAGGACACTACGTATTACATTTAATCCATTTGCTCTATATCTGTGTACTCACCGCTGGTCTGAAGCGTAATGGTAATAGTTTTTCCGCTGCGGTTTCTCCAGAACCAACCGTGCGAGCCATCAAAGGCCGCGACCAGCGTACCTTTGCTCTTCTGCTCAGAGCCTTTCCGGTAGCTATGGTAATCAATATCCAGTGCCTCAGAGTCCCCGTGAAGGTCAAAGTTGGCCTTACCCCCGTCTGTCCACCAGATATACTGCACTTCACCGTCTTTGCTCATAACAACCTTGATCTCAGTAGCGGCGTCCGGAGCGAGTGTTACCTGCATCTCATGCTTTGTCGCACTCGGCGCGGCCTCTGCCTTTAGCTTAGCGGCCTGAACAAAATCTTCAATAGCCTTAGTCTTCGCGTCTATTGCATCTTCTTTAACCTGCATATTAACGAGCTCGTCGGCTAGTTCTCTAGCGAGCGAGGCCTTTATCTCACCCATCTTTTTAAGCCCAAGCAGATTGCCGCCACCTGTCGGATCAATGCCGTATTCAGCCGGCAAAACAACAACCAGTAAAAGCACGACAGCAACGACCACTGCTATAACCGTTGATTTTATGAGCTTTCCTGTAGAAGGCAGCTCTTGACGCATAGGTATATTAGAATTATACATGGAGTATCTCCTTTGATTTATATATTAAAGTGCATTATTTATGAAGTAAAAAAACCCGTCATCTGATAACCAACAAAGACAAAACCCAGCATCATCAGCACAGTATTGGCTGAATAGGCATGGCGCATAAAGCTGCCGGAACGACGCCAGTAGGTTATCAGAATCAATATCAGGGCAAGGGCCAGGACCTGACCAAGCTCAACACCGATATTAAAGGAGATAAGGTTAACCAAAAGCCCGTCGGACGAGAGCTCATAGTCTATTATCTTGGTTGCGAGGCCAAGGCCATGAAAAAGCCCGAAGATCAGGGTAGCTATCTTTGTATTAGGCTGAAACCCGAACCATCGCTGGTAAGCTCCCATATTATCCAAAGCCTTATATACAATCGAGAAGCCAATAATGGCATCGATGATGAAGGCATTAATGCTTATATCCAGCAGAACCCCACCAAGCAACGTGACCACATGACCGACGGCAAAGAGAGTTACGTAAATACCGACATCCTTAAAACGGTATAAGAAAAATATCACACCTAAAAGAAAGAGCAGGTGATCATATCCTGTTATCATATGCTTTGCGCCTAGATATATAAACGGCATTGGCAATGCGCCGGTTATCTCCTGTATATAACCTTTGTCTCCGGCCGTAACGCCGTGTGCAAAGGCATCAGGTACTGCCACTAGGACTATAGCGGTAACCACTGATAGCCCCAAGAGCACAAACAGGTTTTTCCTGTTTGTAAATAATTGAAGAAATCTATTCATTGACAGACGCTCCTTTTAAAGGGTTGCTGTTTATATGAGTATTCAAATAAGAAGGCTTTATGTGGTGATCCACACAGGCCGACTACAAGCGAAGTGCCAGAGATAAAGTCAGGTATACCCTTAAATCAGCAAACGCTTCGTTGTCCTGTAGAGTGGGGTTGAATAAGAAAAACTTCGATGATAATCAAGCCGGTGCGGATCTTTTATAGATCTTCGATCTTTTATAGATCTTCGATCAAAGTTATAGTCGGCGATTACATTTGGTAACCAAACAAGTTCACTACCCTCACCGTCACGCCTTGAAGAAGTCAGTTCCAGCTGAACCGGGCTTTGCAGGTCTATGTGCATGAAGTAAGAAAAATGAGTAAAAAAGACAAAGCCTGTTGCATGGTGATCACTGATTTTGTCTTGTGTGTTACGGGAGGTATCTACGTGACTGTGACTATGGTTGTGACTGTGAGTTTTTTCTCCGTTGAAAGCCTCTTGGTAATTCGATTGCTGATTACTATGCATCTCATGCAGAAGATCATGCGGCACCAGCTGAGCAAATGCCGGAAGGGCTTGAAATACAATCAGAAGTACCAATAACAATCTTTTCATAATTATTAAACCTACCATAATTTTAAAGACCCACATTCAAGGTCGAAGTGCAACAGAGGCGGAAGCGACCTCAAGCGGTGTTTTGTAGCCCAGACACTTTCTGGGCCTGTTGTTGATCAGTGATTCTACCCTTGCCACCTGCTCGTCCGTTATTTTAGCGAAGTCCGTA
>JAJRSM010000004.1 GCA_024278765.1 Deltaproteobacteria bacterium
CTGACAGAATGACCGCGCTCTGTCACCTGTTTTACCGCCTCTTGCTTAAACTCTTCTGTATACCTCTGATTGGACATAGACACACCTCCGTTTGTTTGCAATTGTACCATCAAATGTGTCTACTAAAGCGGGGGAAGTCCAATTCTGGTATAGTACAATATACAAGGTTGGGTAGAGCGCAGGGGCGAAGCCCCGAAGCGAAACCCAACGGTCTTTAAAAGAGCTAGATTAAAAAACGAGATTGCTTTTTTGCTCCACCGCAGGTGGTCGCAATGAAAAGTGGTGGGCGTAGCCCACCCTGCAAGTACTATTGTTTACCAGATTAGAGTTCTTAATAACGGGATGACAGAATGTCCAGGTTCAAGTTGCAAACTTGAACCAACTTTAAGATTGCTTCGTCGCTTCGGGTCTGCGACCCTGCGTCCTCGCAATGACAATAAAATAAAAGCCGGTACAGGGGGCAGTCTTGGAGTGAGTGGGTAAGCCCCGCTAATGCCTCCCCTTCTTCAGCGCCCGTGCCATCTCCCGGTCCGAGTCTTTACGCTTTATGCTCTCGCGTTTGTCGTGGAGTTTTTTGCCCTTTGCCAGGCCGATTTCTATCTTGGCCTTGCCTCGGCTGAAGTACATCCTAGTAGGGACGAGCGTATAGCCCTCTTCTTTGATTTTGCCGATAAATTTTAGAAGTTCCTTCTTGTGGACGAGTAGCTTTCTGGTGCGCAGCGGATCGGGCTTGCTGGCCTGGTCAACTTGTGCGTACGGGCTGATATGCGCACCGATCAGGTATAGCTCGCCCTTTAGGATTCGCGCATAGCTTTCTTTTATATTCGCCTTACCGGCGCGAAGCGATTTTACCTCTGAGCCCTTTAGGACTATGCCTGCCTCGTATTTCTCAACGATGAAGTAGTCGTTGAAGGCCTTTTTATTCTGGCAGATATTTCTCTTTGACACGGTTAACTGCCCTTTATGACTACGGTCTCTGTCTCTTGCCCTATTATTCTGACTATCTTAGGCGTCGGTGTGTCTTTATCCCCGGTTTTTTTATTATAGATATATAACCCGAGATAGGTCGCTAGAAGTAGGACAAAGCCTATTATCGCCGAGACCAGATCGGCATTAAGGTCAACCGGCATTATATCTGTGTAGACCTGCCCGATAACAACGCCTGCGATAAAGGCTACAAGAGGGAGCAGGTAGACCATAGCCCCAGCGCGTAGTATCGCCACGGTATCGGCGGTAAAGATGACCTTATCGCCGACCATAGCACCGATGGTGTTTTCGGCCTCGACCAGCACCTCGGTCTCGTTCAGACTCGCGCAGGCGTCCTTTGTGCTGCATTTATTGCAGGCCCCGCTTTTTTTGGCCTTTATATGGGCATATATGCCGCTGAGTTTTATTATTACGCCTTCTTCTTCCATAGTGGGTATATTGTATCAGAGAACCCCCCCTCTTATCAAGATGCGCAAGAGGGATAAGATGTTTTAGTGTTAATGAGGCGTTGTGCGACGCTCTGCCATTCCCCCGTAGCCTGACCCTCTCCCAGTAAAGACGAGATCGTTTTGTCGCTGTGGAGCTGAGCTTCTGCGCTCCTCGCAATGTGGCAAGATTAATAAAAGTCGCAGCGCGACAGGCATAAAAGTCGCAGTGCAACAGGCATAAAAGTCGCAGCGCGACAGGACAAAGACACTGAGCGCGACAGCTCGTAGTGAGAAATATAAATACTCCTTGCATTAAAGGCAATAAAGTTGGATACCTCGTAGTGACGTGATAGAATATTAAAATATTTAAATACAGTGTAGGATGGGGACGATTTTCGATGACCAATAAAGACAATACGCCGAAGACGACCACGCCGAAGACGATTCGTCGTAAAAGCACTAAAAGTAAGAAGACTGCGCGTGTAATATCTTACGAGATACTCTCTAGGGTCGAGGCAGGCGACGCCTTTGCCGATATACTGCTGGAGCGAGAGTTAAAGGCCTTGGATGCGCGCGACAGTGCGCTTGCGACCAAGCTCGTATACGGTGTGCTCAGGTGGCGTGTAAAGATAGACTGGATAATCGATTACTTCTCTAAGATAAAGGTAAAGAAGCTGGAGCATAGCGTGCTGACGGCTATGAGGCTCGGTGTTTATCAGTTGTTGTTTCTCTCGAAGATCCCTTCGCAAGCAGCTATTAATGAATCTGTCGAGCTTGTAAAGTCCGGGGTTGGCGGTGGGCTAAAGGGCGGGTCCAAGGGCGGGCAGGCCGTTAAGAAAGCCGGTTTTGTGAATGCTGTTCTTCGCTCGGTCGATTCGGCGAGGAATGCGATAACCTTTCCGCATCTAAAGAGTCAGCCGGTTAAATATATATCCGTTGTTTTTTCGCATCCAGAGTGGCTTGTTGGTCGTTGGATAAAGCGGTACGGTATAAAAGAGGCGATAGAGATATGTCAGGCCGGCCAGCGTGTGCCGCCTGCGACCTTGCGGGTAAATACGCTCGTGCAAGACAGGGCTACACTTCTGCGCGATCTCGGTCGCGACGGGATTGGGGCGGGACCGACCTTATATTCGCCGGTCGGTATCGAGCTTGATAAAGGCCAGCGCGGCGCGATAGACCCCACTGATAAGCGTTTTTATATCCAGGACGAGGCCTCGCAGTTGGTTGTCCAACTGCTGGGTGTAGTCCCGGGCGATACTGTCCTTGATGCCTGCGCAGCACCGGGCGGTAAGACGACCTATATGGCAGAGCTTATGCAGAACCAAGGTGCTATATACGGCGTGGATAAGAACGCTAGTAGGCTTAAGATTATAGAGAGACTCTCGCAGAGGCTTGGCGCGAGCATCATAAAGACTGTAAATGCCGATGCATCGACTATGGCCCTGCAACCGGCTCTTGCCGGGTTGCCTGAGGGCATTGGGCAGAGTTTGCCGGTTGATGGCTTTGATAAGGTTTTAGTAGATGCGCCTTGCTCAGGGCTTGGGGTGCTAAGGCGCACCCCGGAGATAAAGTACCGGCGAACTCAGGCGGACCTTAAGCGGTCAAGCTCCCGGCAGCGAGATATCCTGGATAATACCTCTAAGTTTCTGAAGGCCGGTGGGGTACTGGTCTATTCGGTCTGTAGCTTTGAGCCGGAAGAGACGACCGATATTGTTGAGGGTTTTTTAAAGGCCCATCCAGAGTTTAGTCTGGATAATGATTTTTCATATCTGCCGGATTCTTTTAAAGGGTTTCTGGACCCTCCGGGATATTTCAGGAGCTTTCCGCACCGTCACGGCTTGGCGCAGGCCCGTCAGGCCAGTAATGCCAGTCACGGACGGACGCAAGCACCGAGCGTTCAGGCGCAGGGTCAGTCAGGAGATGCTAGGGGCATAGATGCCAGGCCCGAAGATGCTAGGCCCGGAGATGTCAGGCCCGGAGATGTCAGGGAAGGCGGCTACGCTGAGCGGGGCGGGCTGGATGGTTTTTTTGCGGCACGCCTTAAGAAGGGATGATTTTAATTGGTTTTTCTGTTACACTATCTAAATTATCCGCAAGAGTTGCCAGCACCAGTTGCAGACAACAAGTTGAATGTATAGTTGCTAAAAGGGGCGAAGCTCTACTAACGCAGATGGCTAGGGACGGCGTTAAAGGCCGGGTAAGGCAGGCCGACCTTTACAGTCGACCCTATAAAACAAAAGATTTGGGAGGAATGTCGCAATGAATATGGAAATAAAGGTTCTCGATACCGAAGAGGCACGTAAGGTGATGATTGTCGAGGTGGAGAACGTAAAAAATATTGGATATCAAAAGCTTTCAACTTATCAGGGCGCATCCAAACTGCTCTCCTACGAGGTCTCTACAACAGGGCATGCCAGCCCGAGCGAAGGTGGTTGCGGTCATTCTCAGGATGGTGGCGCGGCAGAAGGCGGTGATAAGGTCTTGGAAGCAGAGGGCGAAGGCGCAGAAGGCCATAGTCATGACCATAATCATGACCATAGCGAAGAGGCCGAGGGCGGCAATGGCCATAGCCACAGCCATGGCGATGAGTTTGGCAATGACGACGCCCCGGGCGAGTATGACGTAGAGGTAGAGAGTGCATGGCAGACCGAAGAAGGTGGTAACCTTTTGGTCCATATAGCCCTCTTTGAGAGAGGATGGAGCGTGGCCATTCCGATGACCTATGGTTTTATTATGAAGCCGGATGGTGAGCTGCTCGAAGAGGTAGAGCCGGAAGACGGTGCCGAGGTATTGCCGTCGTAAGGGTTCTGGCTTGTTTGGCTTTATAATAAATATAGGGTCTTGACTAGCACAGGTGCTTTAAAGTACCGTAAGTGCAGGCAAGATAATGAGAAATCGCTATATAAAACGTTCAAGAATCACAGAGGCCAAATTTCGTAAACTGGTACGTTGTTTTTCCCTTGATCTGGCCTCTC